>NZ_CP040272.1:4183750-4510625 GCF_013393905.1 Nostoc sp. C052 | reverse complement strand
GGAAAAGTAGTCACCACTGTTAGTCTTATCTTGCCACTGTGCAAGTGTGGGCGGTAAGGGATGGGATTTTGGGGAAGTGGGGAGAGAAATTATTAAGTTTGAATATACATATTTTGATATTTTTGTAAACCCATCACTCGACTCGATATTAGTAAAAACGATTAACAGCCCTGTGCCAAAAAACAAGGCAAGAGCTACAATTAACCGTCGTGAAATTAAATTTATTAGAGTGTTAAGTATTGGGTGTTGGGTTATTTTCCCCATTTACCTATCCTTACTTAGGCAGCCAACCAGCACTTAAAACTACTGTTAAACCGAGAAAAATTACTGTCAACGCCCAAGTAATGCGGTTTAAGGTGTTTTCTGCACTCTTGGTGCTGCTAAATAACTGTGCTTGTCCGCCGATAGCGCCAACGCCATCACCTTTAGGACTATGCAGCAAAACTAAGATAATCAAACCAGTGGCGGAGAATGCCCAAATGCCTTGCACGATATTACTAATTGTCATGGTAGGAATCTCATTTATAAAAAGTTTCAAAAAACAGAAGTCAGGAGTCAGAATTCAGAATTCAGAATTCAGAATTCAAAAGTTAGGAGTTCACTAAAAACTCCTAACTCAGCACTCAGCACTATTTTACAGCCCTACTTGCACGGGGGTGCGAGTACGTTGCAGCTCATATTCTGCTGTTTTCAGCAGCGATCGCCCGGTCATTTCTGGTGGTTGAGGCAGCTGTAAAATCTCTAGAATCGTGGGGGCGATGTCGGATAGCTTGCCATCGCTTCGCAGTTCGACATTTGTACCATATCCAGGGATTTTGACTTTCTCGCCTTCTACCAAGATAAAGGGGACTGGGTTAGTGGTGTGGGCTGTCCAGGGATTACCCCCATCATCTAGCATATACTCAGCGTTGCCGTGATCGGCAGTAATAATTGTTGTGCCGCCGGCTTTAATCACGCTTTCTAACAAGCGACCCAGACAGCGATCGACTGTTTCAATTGCTGTAATGGTAGCGTCGATTTGACCAGTATGCCCTACCATGTCTGGGTTAGCATAGTTAATCACAACTAGGGAATACGTACCCTTTTGAATCGCAGCGATCGCTACATCTGTAACTGCTACTGCTGACATCGCTGGGGCGCTATCATAAGTCGCTACCATCGGGCTACTTACCAGTTCCCGATCTTCTCCGACAAAAGGCTCCTCCAGACCCCCATTAAAGAAATAGGTGACGTGGGCGTATTTTTCGGTTTCGGCAGTTCGGAACTGATTCAAACTATGATTGGCTATAACTTCTCCCAGAATGTTACTGAGATTCTGCGGCTCAAAGGCTACAGCCACAGGTAAGTCTGAATCATACTGCGTAAAGGTAACAAAAGATAGCGGTGTGATTTGCTGTCTTTCAAAACCGTCAAATTTGGGACTGACCAAAGCTTGAGTTAATTGTCTGGCGCGATCGGGGCGGAAGTTGAAAAATATTACCCCATCCCCTGGTTCTATTGCGCCGGGAGCAATTCTAATTGGGTTGACAAATTCATCTTTTACCCCTTCGGCGTAAGATGCTTGCAAGATTTCTACAGCCGTGCGATCGCCACCTGCACCATCTTGGGTCATCACGTCGTAGGCGCGCTTGACCCGATCCCAGCGGTGATCGCGATCCATCGCGTAGTAGCGACCGCTGAGGGTGACTATGCGCCCAATTCCTGCGCGGTCTATATAATCTTGCAGCAGTGCGATCGCTTTTACCCCTTCAGTTGGGGCGGTGTCACGACCATCGGTGATCGCGTGAATACAAACTTCTGGAATTCGCTGGTCTTTGGCTAAGTCAAGTAGTCCGAATAGATGGGTGATATGCGAATGTACCCCTCCCTCGGAACAAAGCCCGACTAGATGCAGCTTACTATTCCGAGAACGAACTTCCTGGCAAATTTTGACAAGTGCTGGGTTAGAGGCAATAGAACCGTCTTCAACCGCATCAGAGATGCGTACTAGTTCTTGCGGTACAACTCGCCCAGCACCAATGTTCAAATGACCAACTTCCGAGTTGCCCATTTGTCCTTCTGGCAACCCTACGGCTTTTCCTGATGTGCGGATGAGGGTATGCGGGTAAACTGCCCATAAACTGTCCACGACGGGGGTTTTAGCAGCAGTAATGGCGTTTCCTCGCGTTTCTTCGCAGTAGCCCCATCCGTCTAAAATGACTAGCACCACAGGAGCAACAGGTGCTTTGGTCATAGTAAAATTGCCCTTTACTTTTTGTAATACCCGAATGATACCACTGCTAATCCACGCCGCAAGTGAATTTTTGCTTATTAACTTCTTTTATTAAGGACTTGCAGCTTTTTGAAAGATTTTTTAAATTTTAGTAATTTTTCTGTGATGTTTGAGAATGCTAATAAGGAGTGATTACTTAGTAGTAGTGCTAAAACGCTACTACTAAGCCCTTTTCTAGTTTCTCATTTCCTTTTTGCGGAAGCTTTAGCAGCTTTTTTCGCTGCTTTTTCAGCTTCTATTGCAGCTAACTTGGCCTGTTCTTTTTCTTCGGCAATTTTCTGGAGATAGTAATGATAATCTCCTAAGTAAACGCGGAATTCACCATCACGGATTTCGACGATTTTGTTAGCTACTTGAGAAATAAAGTAGCGGTCATGAGAGACTACAATTGCCGTACCATCATAATTTTTCAGTGCTTCTTCCAGCATTTCTTTCGCTGGAATATCTAGGTGGTTTGTCGGCTCGTCTAAAATTAGTAAGTTCGCGGGACGTAAGAGCATTTTTGCCAACGCCAAACGAGCTTTTTCTCCTCCACTTAATGCCCCAACTGCCTTAAATACTGTGTCACCAGTAAATAAGAAGCGTCCCAAAAGTGTGCGTACTTCTTGATTATCCCAGTCGGGAACTTCATCATGGATAGTTTCCATGACAGTTTTCTTCAAGTCCAAAGCTTCAGCTTGATTTTGCTCAAAGTAACCGGGGATAACGTTATGATCGCCTAATTGAACGCTACCTTCTGTGGGTGGTTCCATCCCCATAATTACGCGCAGAAGGGTAGATTTCCCAGCACCATTGGGGCCAAGAAATGCTATGCGATCGCCTCTTTCAATGAGGAGATTTGCTGCCAAAAATAGGATTTTATCACCATACAGATGAGTTAAATCTTTAATGTCCACTACTTCGCGTCCACTGCGGGGTGCGGGGGGAAAACGGAAGTGTAGAGTTCTTACCCCAGCAATGGGTGCTTCAATGCGCTCAATTTTTTCCAGTTGCTTTTCCCGGCTTTTTGCCTGGGTACTGCGGGTAGCACTGGCGCGGAATCGATCAACAAAGGTTTGCTGTTTCTCTAATTCTTTCTGTTGACGTTCGTAGGCGCTAAGTTGTGCTGATTGACTCTCGGCTTTTTGTTCCAAATATGCTGTGTAGTTACCAAGGTAGGTACTGGAAACACCACGTTCAGTTTCCACAATTTGGGTGCAGAGGCGGTCAAGGAACTCCCGGTCATGAGAGACTATTACCATTGGCGTAACTAGCCCTCTGAGGTAATTTTCTAACCACTCAATGGTTTCTAAATCTAGGTGGTTAGTCGGTTCATCCAGCAGCAACAAGTCGGGTTTTTGCAGGAGAATTTTCCCTAAACTCATCCGCATTTGCCAACCACCACTGAAGGCACTGACGAGGCGATCGCCATCTTCTAGCCCAAACCCCATTTCTGGTAGAATTTTCCCGATGCGTGCGTCTAAGTTGTAGCCATCCAACGCTTCAAATTTGCGCTGCAAGCGATCCAACTTATCGATCAGTCGATCCAGTTCCTCTGGGCTAGCCGTTTCCATCTCTTGTGGTATGTGCGCCAGAGATAACTGTACTTCGTTGGCTTCTTTGAAGACAGTCCAAAATTCTTCTCTTACGGTACGGGTGGGGTCTACTTCAAACTCTTGGTTAAGGTAGGCTATATGTAAGCTATTAGGGCGAATGATTTCGCCGGCGGTGGGTTCAATTTCCCCAGAAATGATCTTTAACTGGGTGGATTTTCCAGCACCGTTGACACCGACTAAGCCAATGCGATCGCCTGGTTTAACTTCCCAGTTGATATCTTTGAGAACTTCGCCTGTGGGATAAATTTTACTTATATGTTCTAGTCGCAGCATTAAGTTTCTCTCAGGTAGGGAGTGGGTGGTTGAGGACGAAGTACTAACACCGCCTCTAATATTAACAAAAATTAACTATAAATTCGTCGCGATCGAGTTTGGAAGCCGCAAACAAAATTTGGCTTGAGCCACGGATAAAATTTACCACATCTATTCAGATCAGCCCACAACACTTGTAGAGACGGCGATTTATCGCGTCTTAAAAACCCAAAATTGTTGCCAGTAGCCGTTAATCCAAGCATATTGGGTTTTAGCCAGCCTGCAAATCTCTAATTTGGTGTAGGACTGTTCGCGCAGCACCTCCAAGAGTTACCTACACTGCAATACGCTTGGGGTTATTAATGTAGATAATTGGTCTAAAGAAGACGCGATTTATCGCGTCTCTACATAAGGGTTTTGGGTGTATTACAATCTCCTACCCCTACCTCCTTCACAAGTAAGTAATCTCACTGAACTATTTGATGAAGTATTAAACAATTTGTCTTTAATACTTTATTTATGGTCTTAGTTAATCAAATTTATGTAAAAAAATTACTGAATCACTGAAGAATAGATTGATGCTACTGTTCAGCAAGGTTAAGCTGGTAATAATATGAACAGGAAGTATTTTTGTCCTGATAACTGAAATGACCGCTCATCGTTTATCAATTAGTCAGGAAGATTCCCATTGTGTTACGTCTAACTCTCAACAGGTAAATGTGCAAATTGCACAAGATGAGGTTTATAGCTTCTTTGTGGAAATTGTCAAAAAGTTGCCACCAGAGGATGTTTTACGCGAATTCAAAGGTTTATTTATAGATGGTCTTGATTCAGAAGATTCTGATTATATACCTGGAATATATAGTATTTTTTTAGATGATAATGAACAGGAATTATATAATACACTTAAGCGGTGTTGCTACATCATCGTTAATAATTGGAAAACTAACCGAAAAGACAAATATATCCAAGAATTAGTTAATTTATTTGTTAATGAAAATCTCAAAATAAAAGACAATAATCCTCCAGTAGTAAAGATTTGTAAAAACTGGCTAGATAATTTTGTCAACAGCAAAGATTACAAGGATTTGAAACTATTTGCTACTAAATATGAGGAATCATTTAAAGGTCATTGGGCTAATCGCTACACTTCCTATTTATTAATCGATCAATCTGTTAATGAGAATAATTCTAGAGAGCAACAAGAGGCTGCTAGAAGGCTTTCTAAACAGATGAAAGACAAATTTAAGTTTGAACTAGCAATGTATATTGCTCGTTCTCAATCTGCCGTTTCAAGCACAGCGCGCTATACAAATCCCAGTATTTTGGGAGATCAAGCTCTGCGTTTAATCAAAGCAATTGTCTTAAAAAGAGGTGTGTTTAGTCATGAAAATATTGCCCATATATTTATCAAACAAACTCAAAATCAAACTCTAGAAGAATTTAAAATAAACTTGGAAAAATATCTATTTCTTTCTGTAGACAATAAAGAATCGGTAGAGAATTGGCGGCAACAGTTTGTAAATAGTTTATCCTTATGGAAGACCGATTATAATCAAGAAAATATTACTAAAGAATTATTTTTGAGAACTTGTAATCGAGTGATTGATTGCTTGACAACAGAAAATGGCAAAGAGCCTTCATCATTATTTGTCTTATTGCTGAACCAAGGCAATGCTCTGACATTAGTAATTATACTGTTAAAGATTATTTTGATTTCTAGAAATTCTCGCAGACATTTAGAAACTCGGATTGCTAATCTGATTCGTTTTTACGAACAATATTCAGAAGAGGAATGCAAGGGAGTAATAAATTTTATCGAGATTTTTAATATCACCTTTGCAATTTATGCAGAAAACGTAGAATATAACCTGATTAAGATGGAAGAAGAAGAACAAAGCAGTAATCAGCAGTTAAATCTCGATGGTTATCGTGTGTTTTCACAGATGAAGGTAGATAGAAAAAAATAAGTTTTGCCTGATTTATGATTTAGCAAGGCGTTCGTCTAGCCAAGCGAGGATAGCACCCGCAGTTTCAGCTAGAATACTAATGAGACGATATAGAGCGATCGCACTAAATACTAAAGCTGCTGGAAAATGGTGTCGTAAAAGTTCATACGCAGTCGCTTCAAACACACCCAACCCACCAGGCGCACCCGGTACGACAAACCCCAATAACCAAGCGCAACTAAAAGCCCCTAACAACAAAGGAATTTGATTCCCATTCAACGAACCCAGGGCGGATATAGTTAGTATAAACCCAGCGGCGCGTAATCCCATAAAGCCCAATTCTCCTAACAAAGGGCGTAGAGGATAGCTTTTAAGACTGAAGGGAACGGTTGGTTGAGTAGTAGCAGCAGACTTTTTTGCTTTCAATCTGTACAAAAAGCGAATAACTGGGTTTAAAAACCAGGGATGAATCGCACAAAGGACTACAGCTAAACTCAGCAATTGTAGTATTCGTATAACAAGGGTAGTATTAGCTGCCGCAAATTGGCTACTGCATAGAACAATAATGATTAAAGCAGCCGCTAGCATGAGTAGCGGTTCTAGTAAAACGCTTAGGGTAGCTGCACCAGTAGGAATATTGGCATTTTTGGCAGCGACAATTCGTCCGTAGTGATGCCAGATATTACCTGGTAAATACTTAGCTATGTTCGTTTTTAGGTAAACTTGGATAAACTGGGGAGACGATACAGGTTGATTTAACTCTTGGAGAATCCAAGTCCAGATCCAGCCTGCCCAAGTATGAGCTAGTAAAGTTATCCCGGTAGCGATCGCCATAATTGCCCATCCTACATCATCAATGCGGATAGCAGTAACCTCGCTCCAATTATCCTTCAAAGCTTTCCCTAAAAAAAACAGCGTTCCCCCCAAAATTATCCAGCGGAAAAATTGCTTCATGAATTTAGTAATTTAACGGTGATAGCTACAAGGGCTGAATACCTCAAATCTTATGGTATGTCAGCTATACATCCAAAGCTTTTCAGGTATCAAACAAGTTGATATAGCTCTTTTTACAAAAACTATATTATCTTAGTTTGTCTCTCCCTAGAGTTAGATAAAATTATTCCTTTTGTAATAAATTAAATGTTACTTGCGCTAGAGTAAAACTCATTTCATTAACAATATTATTAATGAAAGTTATTATTTTTCTGAATGCTTGGGATACAAAAATAATTCCAAATGTATCTTGGTTGAAGTTTAACTTAGTCACAAAAATGCAAGGAGTGAGAACTATGAAAAAAGCAATGAATTGGCTGAAAAACATTCGTCCCTTGAAATTCTTAACTGTTTTTGTAGCAGGAATGTTTTTATTTATGACACAGGCTTGTGGCGCTCCAGGAGTAGCAGCACAGCCACCACAGCCAGGTTCGCAAGCACCTAACGTCCAGCGATATGATCCTACAAAAGATAATCCTCTCTCTTCTCCTGCTGGCGGGATAAATAACTTTAGTGATGTAGATCCTAGAGCAAGAGATGAAAAAGCAGCTAATGATAGAGCTGAGGCGCTAGTCAAAAATGCTCAAAAAAATATTGAGCAGAAAGGAATTGACAGCCGAGAGCAATATGTTCGGAATTTCCAACAAGGTACACCCCTTGGTGAAAGAGTGAAGAATCTAGGTGAAGATGTTGGTAGTTCCGCCGAGGAATTGCGGGAAGGTGTTGTTAAGGGTACTCAGCGTGGATTTGAAAATCTCAAGGAAAATACCCAAAATGCAGCCAAAGACTTGACGAAAAATGTTCAACGTGGGGCTGATGATGCTGGTAAAAATGTTCAGCGCACAGCAGAGGATGCAGCCGACGCAGTGAAGGGTGCAGTCAGAAAGGTTGATTGAAATTAGTTATCGAAATAGAATTCAGAATTCAGAAGTCAGAAGTCAGAATGGGCTACGTCCCGCTACGCTAACAGAATTCAGAATCAATTCTATACAAGTGGCTGATGAATAGATAGATTAAAAACCACCAAATCGTAAGATTTGGTGGTTTTTAATCAGTAGCAGGTCTATAGCTTTCTTCCCACATGGTATCTATGCCCCAATACGCTTGGGTTAAGGGCTACTAGCAACAATTTTGGGTTTTCAAGACGCGATGAATCGCCGTTTCTACAAGTGTTTTGTTGCTCATTCTGAACTGTATTGATATATGCCCAACTGATAGCGTTGGCGCAGTCTCTTCGTAGAGAAGTGTCTTGATTCTGACTCCTGAATTCTTCACTACAAATACTTCTGCAACAATAACCCTAATTTTTCCTTTGTTGCCGCTGGTGCTTTATCCAACTGAGTCAAAATCGCATACTGCAACGCCGAATGCGCCTCACTGGTTGGCGGATTTTCACTCAAGCGGCGCACAGTTTCTTGAATCACCTTTTGAGCATTCACAGCATTCCGTAGCAAATTGCCAATTACTAATTCTACCGTCACACTGTCATGGTCTGGATGCCAACAATCATAATCTGTCACCAGCGCTAAGGTTGCATAAGCTATTTCTGCTTCCCTGGCCAGCTTCGCCTCTGGTAAATTTGTCATACCAATAATTGTTGCATCCCAACTACGGTAGAGATTCGATTCTGCTTTAGTAGAAAAAGCTGGGCCTTCCATGCACACATAAGTACCGCCGCGATGGAGAGTAACTTCTGGTAAATTGAGAGATGCGATCGCATCTGCCAACACAACAGCCAAATTCTTACATATCGGATCTCCAAAGGCAATGTGAGCCACAATTCCTTCACCGAAAAACGTTGAAATCCGATTTTTTGTTCTGTCAATAAACTGATCTGGCACCACCATATCCAGTGGTTTCGCCTCTGCTTTCAAGGAACCGACAGCACTAGCTGAGATTAAATACTTTACACCCAATTGCTTCATCGCATAGATATTCGCGCGAAACGGTAACTCGGAGGGTAAAAGCGTGTGATTGCGGCCATGACGCGCTAAAAAAGCTACCCGTGTCCCATCCAAAGTCCCCAGAATCAAAGCATCAGATGGTGAACCAAAAGGAGTTTGGACTTGCACTTCTTCGACATCTTTGAGCGCATCCATTTTATACAGACCGCTACCACCAATAATTCCAATACTAGCTTGAGCCATGATTCTGAACTGTTCCTTGCTGATCTGCTCAGTTATTTTATCGAAAAGGGGAGTAGCAGAAAAGGCAGTCACGTCGCTTTGCTTTGAATTAAAAATTAAAAATGCCAATAAATAATTGTCATCATAGTGTGCGATCGATGCTTCATGTATACAAATGTTAAGTAGATGCACTCCTACGCAGGGAAACAAAGCAAGCGTTATACTTTTGGAAAAAGACTTGTTTTAACCCCTGCTTTTAACATTTTCATAAATCAATGACTCTCAATTTTCGCTTTGCGGTAGTCAGCGACTTACACCTGGCACTTCCTCACACAATCTGGGATCATCCTAGCCGCTTTCATCTAGTAGAAGTAAGTATCTCGGCGTTTAAAAGCGTACTAGAACATTTAATACAACTTGATTTAGATTTCCTGTTGTTACCAGGAGATTTAACCCAACACGGCGAACCAGAAAATCACGCTTGGTTGCAACAATGTTTAGCCGAACTTCCTTTTCCCGTCTATGTTGTTCCTGGGAATCATGACGTTCCTGTACTGTTGGCCGATCAGCAATCAATTGCTTTTGCGGATTTTCCCTACTATTACACGAAGTTTGGCTATGAAGATCCACAGCAGATTTACTACATTCGTGAGTTGCTACCTGGAGTTAAGCTGATTGGACTGAATTCTAACTCCTTTAATGACCAGGGTGAGCAAGTGGGGTGTTTGGATGCCAAACAGCTACGGTGGTTAGAAGAGGTACTGGCGGCGTCTGGTGACGATTTAGTTTTAGTGATGGTGCATCATAATGTGGTGGAGCATTTGCCCAATCAATCGAGTCATCCACTAGCAAATCGCTATATGTTGTCTAATTCCACAGAACTATTGCAATTGCTGAGGCGCTATGGAGTCAAGCTAGTGTTTACGGGGCATTTGCACGTTCAGGATATTGCTTACTCAGATGGAGTTTATGATATTACCACTGGCTCTTTAGTAAGCTACCCTCACCCTTATCGGGTGCTAGAGTTTCATCGAGATCACCAAGGTAAAGAATGGTTGCAAATTTTATCCCATCGCGTTGAATCTGTGCCAGAGTTCCCCGACTTGCAACATTCATCAAGGCAGTGGATGGGCGATCGCTCTTTCCCTTTCCTAGTTAAGCTACTAACTCACTCCCCATTAAACTTACCATTATCACAGGCAAAAGAATTAGCTCCTGGTTTGCGTGACTTCTGGGCGACTATTGCCGATGGTGATGCTGTCTTAGATTATCCTCATTTTCCCCCAGAAGTGCGGCGTTATATTCAGACATATAGTGCATCACACTCCAACCCAGGCATCGCCACTGCTGGAATGACACTGATTGATAATAACAGCACACTTTTGCTGGATAAGAGTTAGGAGTGATTCAATTTTAGATTTTAGATTTTAGATTTTTATTTCAATCCAAAATCCAAAATTCAAAATCGAAAATTGGTTTAACACTGATTACTGATTTTGGCGACAAATTCCAAACGCTGAAGTGTAGGCGTGTAAAAACGTTCTACCACCAACAGGGCCAATTTCACCACCACAGAAAAAGCCACCGACAGGAATATCATTAAGGTAGCGCTGAAATAGTTCCGAATCGAAGTTAGGTTTACCATACAGTCCTTCACCTCGTCCTAGACAGGCAAACATCAAAGCAGCTACAGCAGAAGGTTCAGATTCTCGCTGGTGTTGATAACTTTGCAGGAGTAATTCTAAGTCTTCAGCAGAGGCTTGGGCATCGCGGAGGTGGAATTGCAGCCTTTGACCAGGACGGACGCGATCGCCAATTGCGATCGCCCCAGCTGTTGGATCGACCCCAAGAATACCACGAATTAAAAAGTCTCCTTGCTGCAAAGCTAACTTAAATTCATCCATTGCCACACCCACAAACAGAGAATGCTGGGCTAAACTCCGTTCTTGTTCGCTGAGACTGGCAATCAAATCTCGCAACACCACTAAAGGTACTTTTTCATCTAATTCGAGAATAATATTGCGATCAGCTTTTGTGACTTGCAATGGTTTGCCAATCGGTCGGCATCCTTGGGCTACAATCGTTTCTAAAACAATATTGCCAGTCAAAGCTATACCAACAGTACCCTCTCTGTACAGATTTTGGTGTTCCTCGCCACTAACATCGTTACAAAATAAGGCAACACGACCACCCATACCCCCACCACTAGCCTGTCCCCCCACGATCACCGATCCTGGATAAGCAAAATCCAATCCCTGCAACAAATTATTGATTCCAGAGGCGAAAGAACTAGAAAGCAGGATGAACTGGGGTGTCGGCGATGGTGGTACACCGATCAAATCAACCCAAGCATCTGGTGAACTGTCTAAGTCAGGTAATTCTTCAGCAACAACATGAAAAACTTGAATCTTCACTCCTGGAAGGTGTGCTAAAGTCAAGCTAATAGCTGGTTCAGCTTCTAGTTCTTGGGTATCTCCGCTAACTGTTGTCCCAATCACACCTCCACCGCTACAGCCAATTAACACTGGCACAGAAAGTTTCTCAGCTAACAAAGGTAACAGTCGAGAATACTCACTCGTAAAAGCAGACGAAATGAATACCAGTCCTAGATCCGCATGTGCCGTTAACGATGAGACAGCACGTTCTACCACATCTGTAACAGCGGCTTCCAATGAATGACGGGTTGATAGGGCATTTGCCCACTGCATTTGGTCTGCCATGAGTTTTGAGCTTCTTTCTCTTTTTAGGCTAGTAGGTTTTGACTTTTTATTTTGGGAAGAATTGCATTTTACAAGAATTGACACCAGCCCTTTGTCTCCACCATCCCAAGAAGCTGGGGTTGTCATTCCCTATATAGGCATCTGAATATATTGTATGATTATTTATCTATGCTACTGATTCCACAAAATCTTAAAAAATAAAGGTAAATGCATTATAGATGCGCTAACTTGCTGTATTGGTTATAAATCAATAGGCTAAAGCACTAACTTATGATCGGCTAAATGGTTAGAATGGTTATTAATCAAGCGAAAAATTACCATTTCTGAACATTTTCTATACTAGTATTAACAACACACAACGAGACTAAAGCAATGACAAACATCCAAGAAACAGCAAAAGGCGACATTCAAGAGAAAATCCAAGAAGAAGTAGAACAAGCGCGTACTGTTTGTGATATCAACGGTAGCAACTCACCAGAGTGTGCTGCTGCTTGGGATGCAGTAGAAGAGTTGCAAGCCGAAGCTTCTCACAAGCGTCAAAGCAAGCCAAAAAACTCTCTAGAACAGTATTGTGATGACAACCCAGATGCAATTGAATGCCGCGTTTACGACGACTAAAAATTGAGGCAAGCAGATTTTCTGTTGTTTGGTCAGCAAGCAACCAGGATTGACCAAAGAATACGCCCAAAGTGGGGGATGCGGAGATTTGCCAATGTCCTCCACTTGCAAGCGTTTTATTTAAGTCCTGTACTTGAGTCGTGAAAACAAAAAATACAGCAGAAGGAATCACAATAGGCTACGCCCCGCTGCCCTAGCAGAAGCAAAACAGGCTTTATACCTGGTTTTGAGATTTAGCTTGTATACCTCACTAACTTGAAATCATCTGTAAATTCTTTATCTGAATCAAGAGGCTTATTCCAAAGGGATAAACTAGGATTTTTATAAATTAAACAACAAATTAATTGTTAGTAGGGGCGTACAGATGTATGCCCCTATAAATTTTTTGTAATACTCGTGACTTATAGTCATACGAGGTTCAATAAACTATTATCAAGAAGAATTCAGGATGAATTGGAGTTCGACTGACTCCTGAATAAAAGGGTTTTATACCACTGCCTTATTTAGCAGTCTACAATCATGTAGTGGTATAAAACCCCACTTGATTTATTCTGGGTTCTGACTTATTTTTATCTATTGTTTGAGAAAAACTATGGACTATAATATTTGGTTTCGCCCTTTCGTCTGGATTGATTACCGACTATCAGTATTATTCTTGGTAATTATTCCGCTAATTCTTCTGATTTGGGCATTTGTGCAAAAAGCAGAAGGTATACAACGCTTATTGATCATATACTGGCGAGTAGCAAGCCTAGTAGCAATCACGATTTACTTAATGATTGCCCAGTATCCAGTTAGCTTTATCTCTGGGTTGATGGCTCGGATTTTGATCCCGATTTCGCTGTGGTTCTGGGTGGATATCAACGATGAAATTGAGTATCAAACCAGTGGTTCTTTGAAATTTATTTTTACTTCTTGGCGCTGGGCGACAACTGTTTATTGTTTTTTGGGCACACTCGCCTTTATCCCTTTTTTGGGTTGTGCTTTTTCTGGCAATGTGCTGAAGACTTCCTATTGTCAGGTTTGGTTCGAGGCTCCGTTACTATTCAAAGAATATTTTCATGCTAATAGTAAGGCTGAGTTCTTAGGTTTTCTTGGCATAACTAGTTTAGTCATTTATGTGCTTTACTTAAGCTATTTTGTTCTGATTAAGCTGGGCAAGCAGGGACGCTCGGCCACACCACAGTAACCCTAATCTTAAAAAAATGAATTCCATTGGCAAGCGAATGGAACAATACACCGCTAAACGCACCAAAGAAGTCCTAATTGTAACGGTGGAAATTGCCGATGAGCAAGATACAATTGCCATTTTCAAAGGCTTTTCCAGTTCTTTGATGCGTCCAACGGCATTTGATGCAGATGTACCAGTTCTACCAGATGGGGCAAACATCCTCAATATTGACCGAGTAGCCAGTCCTTACAATCCTGAAGCACCCCGTTATATTCAACAAGGACTCTCTTGGGAAGCTATGGAAGCTCTATTATTAGAAGTAGGTGTTTGACTAATTACTAATTCGTAATTTTGCGGTAAGGGTGACTTTGAGATTGTTGATGGAGCATCCTCACAGTGCTGCTAAACTCCAGGAGAAGGTGGCAGAAAAGATTTTGCATGGAATTTGAGTGGAACCCGGAGAAGGCAGCGTTTAACCTTGAGAAGCATGATGTTTCCTTTCAGGAAGCTTCAACCGTATTTAATGACCCTCGATCTGTAACTTTCCCCGATCCCAATCATTCCATTAGAGAAAACCGCTACGTTCTTATTGGCATATCTGGGTTTGGACAACTTTTAGTTGTTGCACATACCGACAGAGGAGAAAAGGTACGAGTTAGTAGTGCCCGAAAAGCCACTCGACACGAGAGGAGATTCTATGAAGAGGGAAGTTGAAAATAAAATGGAAGACGAATTACTTTCTGAGTACGACTTCGCTCAAATGGAGGACGGAGTTAAGGGCAAATATGTTGAGAGATATCGTGCAGGGACGAACTTAGTGCTTTTAGATCCCGATGTTGCTCAAGCTTTTCCCAATGATGCAGCTGTGAATGGAGCGCTAAGGATGTTAATCCATGTTGCCCAGCGTCAGCAACTCAATACTGCGGTGCAGCAGACGGAATAGAAATTATCAGTAAAGTTATTTGGTGTTGCTCAGGCGATCGCACTTAAGACAAACTGTTTACACTGTTAGCATTATTGGATGGGCTTAGATGCAACAGTCACAGGATGCGAACACGCCAAAACAATTCAGTCGAGAACAACGTTGGGAAATTGTACGAACTTTGCTACAACGTAGCAACTTGAGCAGCGAGGCAAAACAGGCATTCCGCCAAGCTTATCCCAATGCACCAGAGGAAATGCTGAAAACTGCTGTTTTTCACACTTACATTGATGGAATTGATGCCGCAATAGACTGGTTAGTTAATTTAGAGTTATTTCTACGTGAACCTAGTCATGAACTAGATATCGGTGTTACGTATCACCTGCTGTATCACCTCTACAATTGGTATCAGTTTAATGCATTGGTGCCGGATGGGAAAGCAGGAGTGTTGGAACGTCTTAAAGAGATTAAGGAATTGGCTTCAGATAGAGATATAGAGGCAATTATTGCAACAGTTGAGGAGCTAGAATCGATGTTTTCAGGCGATCGTAACTATTATCTTGACTAATTATGAATTATCACGACATTATTACAATTGAACCTGGAAAACGCAGTGGTAAACCCTGTATCCGGGGAATGCGAATCACTGTTTATGATATTTTGGAGTATCTTGCTAGTGGAATGACTGAAGCAGAAATCCTAGAGGATTTTTCTGAATTAACTTCTGAAGATATTAAAGCGTGTCTAGCTTTTGCTGCTGATCGTGAGAAGAAGTTGTTTGTGGATAAATCCGCTAGTAAAAATGAACCCAATTAGTGATATCAAAATATGCAGTCATCTATATACTTTTCCTGACGATAAAAATAAACAGGGAGGGTATTATCTAATTTTTGAAATTCTTGTGAATGGTGAAAGACTAACTGACTTTACATACTACGCAGTGAACTTAGAGGAGTTAATTCAATCTATTGAGCGGGACGGTCAATTTTATATCATCACATGTTGGTGTGGCGTTCCAGAGTGTGCTGGTGTCACCAAAGGCGTAAACGTATTTCATAATCAAGATTTGATTCGTTGGACTGTTACTCAACCAGAACCGTCACGAACGTTGACATTTGATCAGAAAATATATGAAAATGCAATTCGTACAGCCGTCAAGCAAGGTAAGAAACTCATTGCACAGGCAAGGTACAGTAGTAATCAAAATCTTGAAGTTGTTCCAATGCAGAATAAGAGATTGATTGCACTGGAATAACTTTCATTTTTCGGCAAAGGAGTTTGGACTATAGGATTGCTTCGCTGGTAATCTCCCAAAACCAGAAGCAATAATTAATGATCAACTATTTCAGGCTTGGCGAAGCTTACGCAATGTGTATCTATTACAGACGGTTTGCTCAGTAAGTACGACTCTGGACGACTTTGATAGAGCGATCGCCCAGTTTGATAAGATGGTTGACAGCCTAAAATAGAAAAATTAGAGGCGTGAACACGAGGCTATTTCTATGACAGTTCGCCAACCCCGCTATAGCAAAGAAGAATTCGCTCGACGTGGCGATGAGATTTATGAATCTCAGGTTCGCTCACAGGTTGAAGCAGATAATCATGGTAAGATTGTGGCGATCGACATCGAAACCGGAGCTTTTGAGGTCGATGCTAGTGAAATCGCTGCCTGCAATCGCCTCGAAGCCCGTCACCCAGACGCTCAAGTCTGGATTGTCCGCATTGGTTCTCGCTATGTTCGTCGATTCGGCGGACGCATGAAAAAAGCCGTATGATCGCCGGAATCGTTAACGCGGATTTTGAACCGATTATTTCACTTTCAGTTTGTGGTTCCGATGGCAAAATTTACACACAAGATGCGATTGT
This sequence comes from Nostoc sp. C052, assembly GCF_013393905.1. Classification (GTDB taxonomy): domain Bacteria; phylum Cyanobacteriota; class Cyanobacteriia; order Cyanobacteriales; family Nostocaceae; genus Nostoc. Next base: position 4,494,141 of record NZ_CP040272.1, on the reverse strand, counting down.
GGACACAGGCTTTAACGGTTGGCTTTCACTGCCTCCACATTTGATCGCTCAGTTGAATCTGAGATGGAAGAGGCGAGGACGAGCCATTCTTGGAGATGGGAGTGAATGCGTTTTCAATGTCTATGAAGCAGTTTTACTTTGGGATGAAGATATTCTGACAATCCCGGTTGATGAGGCTGATTCAGAACCACTCGTCGGGATGTCCCTGATGGAGGGTTATCAGCTAATGGTGCAAGTATTTGAAGGCGGTCGCGTCGAACTCAGCAAAGTAAACACCGTCTAAATTGCCCGTTGCACGCCGACCGTATTGAGGGAGGTAGAGAGGGAACGTTATTCTAAAGGAAGTAAGCTACAGTTGATGTCTAAATTACCGTCTAAAATTGTCTTTATTTTTGAAGAATTATTTTAACTTTTGAATTTACAAAATGTCCCGTTCTGGATACACACTTCCGGTGTTTGCGTGTGCTGCTGCTGTTGCAGCTTTACATTGGTTACACGATCGCAAACCCCTAACTTTAGCATCAGTAGATTTGATTGAACCCGCTCAAATCGCAGAAATCCCCATTGAACAGGTAGCAGGACTATCTGAGAATACGGCTTTAGCGATCGCCCGTAGCGATCCCGGTGATAATCTTGATTTGACTAAAGATACACCAATTTGGGCATTGGTGGAATGGCGAGAACAGGGTGATGATGCAGTAATTATTAAAGGTGGCGAAGGGATTGGTAGGCAATTAAATGCTGATGACAAGCCTGCTATTTATGCTTACGCTCAAAGGCTGTTGCAAGAGAATTTGCAACGAATGCTAGCACCTGAGGAAAAAATCACGGTGACGATTATTCTACCTGAAGGGCGATCGCTAGCTGTTAGGACTTCCAATTCTGCTTTTGGTGTGGTTGAAGGACTTTCCCTTTTAGGCACTACTGGCATTTCTCAACCCTTAAGTACACCAGATCAGCTTGCTGTTTTTCGGGCGGAATTACAAAATAAAGCCAGTCGTTTTGAAACTTTAGTATTCTGTATCGGGGAGAATGGCCTAGATTTGGCGCGTAAACTAGGGATTAATCCCGAACAATTGGTCAAAACTGCTAACTGGCTGGGCCCAATGTTAGTAGAAGCTGATGTGCTGGGTGTAAAAGAAATCTTATTATTTGGCTATCACGGTAAGCTGATGAAACTAGCCGGCGGAATTTTTCATACCCATCACTACTTGGCTGATGGACGGCGGGAAATTTTGGCCGCGCACTGTGCGATCGCAGGTTTAAAATCACCAGATATCCAAGCTGTGTTTAATAGTGCTACCGCCGAAGCAGCACTAACACATCTAAAATCTCTAGATGCTGCAACTGGTAGTGATTGGGTAAATCAAGTTTACAGTGCGATCGCCGAAACCATTGATGTTCGTTCCCAAGAATACATCCAAAGTCATAGCGAAAGCGCCACAAAAGTAACAGTCTGTGGCTCTATTCTCTTTGATCGCGATCGCAAAATTATCGTGAAGAGTGAAACTGCTGGTCTGTTGATGGGAAAATTATGTTAATTTATTATGAATAATCGTAAACAATCCAAATAAATAATCCTTTAAGTAACCACTCTAGGGTAGATTTATCGTTCTAATACCATCTCTGACTCCGGTACTTGACAAACGCACATAAACTCGCGTTTGTCAAGGCTTTTTATACCATTATCAGCCTGTCCAGGCTGAATAATAGCATCTCCATAGACCACAAAGCATCTACTTATCCTTAACAGATATAACTCTCCCGTCATGAATACAGCGGTGACTCTACCAACTGAACAAGCGCCCCAAACATTGGAAAATTTTGGGCGGCTTGATCGTCAATTGATTGTAATTCTGGATTTTGGCTCTCAATATTCTGAGCTAATTGCCCGTCGCATTCGCGAGACTCAAGTATACTCCGAAGTTTTATCCTATCGCACTACTTCTGAACATTTGCGCCAACTCAATCCTAAGGGAATCATCCTCTCTGGTGGCCCAAGTTCGGTTTATGGTGAAAAGGCTCCCCATTGCGATCCAGAAATTTGGAATTTAGGAATACCCGTCTTGGGTGTTTGCTATGGGATGCAGCTGATGGTAAACCAACTCGGTGGCGAAGTGGCAAAGGCCGAGCGGGGTGAATACGGCAAAGCCTCATTATATATTGATGATCCTACAGATTTGCTCACGAATGTCGAAGATGGTACTACGATGTGGATGAGTCATGGAGACTCAGTTACCCAAATGCCATCAGGGTTTGAATTGCTGGCACATACCGAAAATACTCCCTGTGCTGCGATCGCCGACCACGAAAGGAAGCTTTATGGCGTTCAGTTCCATCCAGAGGTAGTGCATTCTATTGGTGGGATAGCATTAATCCGTAATTTTGTCTACCATATCTGCGATTGCGAACCAACTTGGACAACGGCAGCTTTTGTCGAAGATGCAATTCGAGAAATTCGCGCCAGAGTTGGCGAAAAGCGGGTGTTGTTGGCGCTGTCTGGTGGAGTGGATTCTTCTACCTTGGCCTTTTTGCTGTACAAAGCCATTGGTGAGCAACTGACTTGCGTGTTTATCGATCAAGGGTTTATGCGAAAGTATGAGCCGGAACGATTGGTAAAGCTGTTTCAAGAGCAATTTCACATTCCTGTAGAGTATGTTAATGCTCGCGATCGCTTTTTAGCTGCGATCGCTGATGTCACAGATCCAGAAGAAAAACGCCGCCGCATCGGACACGAATTTATCAGTGTATTTGAAGAAACATCCAAGCGCCTCGGTCAGTTTGACTATCTGGCTCAAGGGACTCTTTATCCAGATGTGATCGAATCTGCTGACACCAATGTTGATCCCCAAAGTGGTGAACGGGTAGCGGTGAAAATTAAGAGTCATCACAATGTTGGTGGTTTGCCCAAAGACCTCAGATTTAAATTGGTGGAACCACTGCGGAAACTATTTAAAGATGAAGTCCGCAAAGTTGGGCGTTCCATTGGTTTACCAGAAGAAATTGTCCAACGGCAACCTTTTCCTGGGCCTGGTTTGGCAATTCGCATCTTGGGGGAAGTCACATCTGAGCGATTAAACATTTTGCGCGATGCAGATTTGATTGTCCGGCAAGAAATTAACCAACGCGGCATGTATCATGATTTCTGGCAAGCATTTGCTGTATTGCTACCAATTCGTAGCGTTGGTGTTATGGGAGATCAACGTACTTACGCTTACCCCATTGTTTTGCGGATTGTTACTAGTGAAGATGGTATGACTGCTGATTGGGCGAGAGTGCCTTACGATGTCCTGGAAGTGATTTCCACGCGGATTGTGAATGAAGTGAAAGGTGTGAATCGGGTGGTTTATGACATCACATCTAAGCCGCCTGGAACCATTGAATGGGAGTAATCAAATTTTGATATGAATCTTTCATCTAATTCAGATTAGTTGTATTAGTTGAGATTCATATACAGCAATTTGCAAGTTAATAGTCAAAGATAAAATCTAGTTTACTTCTGACTCCTAATTTAAGACTTGCGGCAGAGTGTCTCCGCCTCTGCTTCAGTTGTATTTCAAAATGACAATGCCGAACTGACTTGTTTGAAGCCTCGGTATTGTCTATTTTTTTGACTTTGGTATTACTACCTTTAATTTTTAAAGCATCGATCAAAATCTAAACCTGTTAGTAATAAAGCGGTTATTAATCAGCAAGATTATTCTATAGTAATCCAGTTTGATTTTTGAAAAAATAAGTATTTGTAGTGCTTTAGTGTTACGCGTATCGCAACCTACTACTGGTGTGGCAAGAAAAAAATTGTGCATTAGACGTAGGTTGGGTGGAACCCAACATATATCAGGATGTTGGGTAATGCAAAGCCTCCACTCAAACTACAATTTTTTTGTAACATTTTAGCCTTGATACGCGACTACGTATCTTTTCAAAAATCAAATAGTAGTCTTATAGAACTTCAGCTATTCGTAAAAGGTAATTTTTTAAATATAAAGGAATTTAAACACTAACATAATTTTATCTACTCAATAATTATAAATACCAATGAATAACTAATCATCAATTGGATGACGGCTAAAAAAATTGAGTTATTGTCTAGGAAAATAGGCGAGATCGCAGTAAAATTACCAAAGGTATGGTGACATAAAAAATAACAAGCAGATTATTAGAAATAAGTTTCATTAAATCAACGTTTATGGAGATGTTATGGAACCTGCTCTTCCCCTTGCTGGCTTAAACATCCTCGTAGTTGATGATGATGATGATAGCCGTTTTTACATTACTACCGTGTTGGAAGCTGATGGAGCCGCAATTACGGCAGTTGCATCAGCAGCGGTAGCATTGAAAGTACTACCTGAGTTGCAACCAGATGTCTTGATTTGTGATATTGCGATGCCTGGTGAAGATGGCTACACCCTTATCCGCAAGATTCGGGCGCTGAAGTCTGATATTTATGGAAAACTACCTGCGATCGCCTTAACTGCCTATGGTGATAGCGAGTATCGTAGCCGCGCTTTGGAAGCAGGCTTTCAAACTCATGTGCCTAAACCGGTTGATCCAGGAGAACTAGTTGCGATCGTCGCTAATTTGGTTGCTTCTTATAAAAGTTGACACAAGGATTCAGGTATTGGGAAAGAGAAGGCAAAATAGCGCAGCGTAAAGCCTCCTCTTTCAGAGACGCTAACGCGAACGCTTAAAGCGAGTCCGCGTACCCTTACAGGGAAGCAAGCTACGCTTTTAGCGTCTCGTAGAGAGCGTCATTTTGAATTTTTAATTGATTTCTCCTCATCCCTTCGCTTCAAAACTAATTTGCTCAGATTTATATGCTGGTGGTTCGACGTGAATTAAAATCCTTACTGGACGGAAGCGTTCTTCTAATCGGCTTTCTACTTCTTCGGTGATGTGGTGGGCGGTTTCTACATCTGCTGCATCCACGATTAAATGCATGTCAATGAACACTTGACGACCAAGAACACCGCGAGAAGCGATCGCATGACAGTTAATTACACCTGGAACAGAAGTAGCGATCGCATGTATTGCTTCTGGTGCGATCGCCATTTGATCTACAAGCCAAGGCAAATTCTCTTTTAAAACTGACCAGCCACTCCAAAATACCAACAAGGCGACAGGAAAAGCTAACACCAAATCCATCCATTGATAACCTAGCCAAACTCCTATCAAGCCACCAATTACAGAGATTGTCACCCAAATATCGCTCATGGTATGTGTAGCATCAGCGATGAGAATTGAGCTACCTACCCGTTTACCTACAGCACGTTCATAAAACGCCACAAAAATATTCACACCCAGCACAATTAGTAATAACCACAATTCCGGTGGCGATATTTTTATCGGTTCACCACCGCCTTTGAAAATTCGTTCGATTGCTCCTTGCAGAATTTCAAAACAGGCTATTCCTAAAAATGAGGCAATTCCTAGAGCGCCTACTGCTTCAAATTTGTGGTGTCCATAAGGATGCTCGCGATCGGGTTGTGGAGAAGAAAATTTACTGGCAACTAATCCTAAAACATTGTTAGCGCTATCTGTCACACTATGCAAGGCATCAGCTAGCAAACTTAAAGAACCTGTCCAGTAGCCCACAAGTGCTTTTAATGCCAGTACAAACAGGTTGAGCAGTAAGGTAATAATTAAAACTTTTCGTACTTCGGCGCGGTTATCGTAAGTCATAGATAATTTATCACATCAAGTTCTATGACTTCTAATGTAGACCTCAAAATACAAATAAATACAAATAAAGTGTATCAAAGTCTTACGCAGTAAGAATTAAGTATCTCTATAGTCTCTATGTTTTAGATCAATTTGTTGAGATTCTTTTTAATTAACAACAGCTACAAGCTGGATAAATATTAGTAATAGCTTTACAGATAACCGCGTATTTTTAGCATTAATTTCAAGAATATTTTCATTAATTTTGTTATTCATACATCCACTGAGATTGCATCAAATTGTATTCAAAGATATGATGACAACCATCAGTGGTCTGTATTTACTCCGAATAACTGATAATCTGAATGAGTTTTATTTACTACCTTATAAGGATAAAAAAGCTGACGGTTTATTCAGAAATTGGTCAATAATTTGTCATTGCGAGGGGAATGTAGTGAACACAAACAAATATAGGGAAGAGATATAGCATTGCTGTTTCTCTTCCCTGTGTTTATATTTATTCAACTGTTTTGTCAGTTGCAAAAAACTTTGTAAGTACTTACGAAGCCAAAATTCAATCTACTCTAAACCGCCTAAACCATTAGCACCAGCACCAGCCCGAATAATAGCTGCTTGTGCGCCAATATCATTATTTGTAACAGCTGCATCTAATGCTGCTGCTGCTGAAGCTACAAAAGGATTGCTGCTAGTAGAAAGATTAGTAGTATCAGGTGTGCCTGGATCTACTTTCAAATCAACTATGGTTTCATCGTCTGCAGCTGGTGTACCAGCATAAGTAGGTGTAACTGTTAAAGGGCCAGGAAAGAACGCGTTATTGGGCAAAGTTAATTCACCACTAACACTGATAGAAGCACCTGAAGCTCTAACAAGAGTTACTGCACCACGGGCTGCTGCTTGATTTGCACTTGCTGGCGCAGCCAGAATGTTACCAACGCTAACCAAACCTAACAAGCAGATGCTTCCTTTGAGAATTGCAGAAATTTTCATGATTAACAAACTCCTCGTGTTGTTTATCTTTGCGTTTTCAATATAACCATTGCTTTCCAGAAAACTCTCAGTAACAATACTGGAATTTTTCAAAATCTCAGCGGTCATAAATTAAAAAAACTAATAGACAAAATTGTGAGTGTGGAACTGAATGATAGTCGCAAAAACTCAATATAAATAGAGCTATAGCGAGGCTTTTATCTATCTAATGCCTGTATGAGAATTGTGGCAATACTTACCAAATTTTGTATTTTGGAAAACAAAATCTAGAAAGCACTGGAGGTAAGGCTTTAGACCGATTACACACCATAATCCTCTGTAAATACAGCTTAATAATTTGTCAAAAGTCGTCAGAAATGCCCATATTATATCTTTGCTAAATCTTCAATGCATCTTTATGGGTAATATGCTGTGGACAACAATTTGACTACCCAGACTTATTGCGGTTCTAGTCTAGATGCAATATCTGTAGGGATGCACAATTGTATACCCCACCATATTCCACACAATTGAAACGGACTATAAAATCTAGTTATGGGTTGGGTAGAATGATTCTCGGAAAAAAACGCCTTGCGCGATCGCGAAGTACCCGCTAGTAGTCTGTCAATAAAGAATTGATAGATAAATTCTTTGTACAGACGGCTATTTATCGCGTCTCTCTAACTGCGATCGCAAAACCAAAAATTTCTTAAAAGAGAGGAATGTAAGTGAGGTCAAATATTTGTCCCTTACCAGTAGCGAGGTAGAGAATCAGCACAGCAAAAAATTGCCTTAGCGTTATGCTCAAGCACCATTTAACTTACTATGTTTATTGTCCCCCAGTTCAATGGGCTACATCTGCTGCCTTTAAGTCATTATGGCAAAATCTAAGAAAAGCGCTACCCCCATCAATCTCAGCGATCCACAATATTATCTTAACCGAGAGTTAAGCTGGCTAGAATTTAATGGCAGGGTGTTACATGAAGCCTGTGACGATCGCACGCCTCTTTTGGAACGCCTCAAGTTTTTGGGAATATTTAACTCCAATTTGGATGAGTTTTTCATGGTGCGGGTTGCTGGTTTAAAGCAACAAGTAGAGGCGAAAGTTAGTCTGTTAACCCCCGATGGTCGGACACCACAACAACAGTTAGACGATATTAGGTCTACCCTCATTCCCCACGTCAAGAAACAGCACCAACATTTTGAGCAAGTACTTCGACCCTTATTAGCAAATCACGGTATCCATATACTGGATTACATAGATTTAAATCAAAAACAGCGAACTCATATCAACAGTTATTTTGAGGAACAAGTCTTTCCTGTTTTAACTCCTTTGGCTGTTGATCCTAGTCATCCCTTTCCTTTTATTTCTAATCTCAGTCTGAATCTCGCTGTTGTGGTCAAAAACCCAGACACCGAAGAAGAATTATTTGCCAGAGTGAAAGTCCCTAGCGTTCTACCACGATTTTTACCCATACCGCCAGAATTGGGAGATCAGAACGGCGAGAAACCCACCAACTGGACTGGAGTACCTTTAGAACAGGTGATCGCTCATAACTTGGAATCTCTATTTCCAGGGATGAACATTCAAGAATATCATCCATTCCGCATTACCCGTGACGCTGATTTAGTACTAGAAGAAGATGAAGCAGATGATTTGTTGTTAGCGATCGAACAGGAATTGCGAAAACGACGGTTGGGTGGGAGTCCAGTCCGGCTAGAAATTCAATCCCAGACTCCTGAAATAGTGCGATCGCGATTATTGCAAGATTTGGAATTAACCGAAAGCGATCTCTATGAAGTAGATGGTCTTTTGGGACTGCGGGATTTGATGTATTTCATGGCCTTGCCATTACCAGAACTCAAAGATCCACCACGCCAATCTGTTGTACCATCACGCCTGCAAAGACTGAGAGAACCAAGTTTAGATCCAGATGTTTTGGAGACGGACGAAGGAAAAGACTTTTTTGCTGTGATTCGGGAAAAGGATTTGCTAGTACACCATCCTTATCAATCCTTTTCAGCTACAGTAGTGCGCTTTATTACTAGTGCCGCTTATGACCCCAATGTGTTAGCCATCAAGATGACCCTTTACCGGACTTCTGGTGACTCCCCCATCGTCAATGCTTTAATTGCTGCTGCCGAAAATGACAAGCAGGTATCCGTACTGGTGGAATTAAAGGCGCGATTTGATGAAGAAAATAATATTTACTGGGCAAAACGACTAGAAAGAGTTGGAGTTCATGTTGTCTATGGTTTAGTAGGGCTGAAGACTCATAGTAAAACCGTCATGGTGGTACGGCGTGAAAAAGACCGGATACGTCGCTACGTACATATTGGCACTGGTAACTATAACCCGAAGACGGCACGCCTGTATACAGATTTGGGATTATTCAGTTGCCGTGAAGAATTGGGTGCTGACATCACAGATTTATTTAATTTCTTGACAGGCTACTCCCTGCAAAAGTCTTATCGAGAGTTGCTGGTTGCACCTGTAAATATGCGCGATCGCTTTTTGGCACTAATTAACCGCGAAATTGAAAATGTTCAAAATGGATTTTCTGGACGCATTGTTGCCAAAATGAATTCCCTAGTCGATCCAGAAATTATCGCCACTCTATATGAAGCTTCCCGCGCTGGAGTGCAAATCGACTTAATTATCAGGGGCGTTTGTTGTTTGCGTCCAGGAATCAAAGACATTAGTGAAAACATTCGTATCATCAGCATTGTCGGTCGCTTTTTAGAACACTCTCGGATTTATTATTTTCATAACAATACCCAAGAGGAAATCTATATCGGTAGTGCTGACTGGATGCGCCGCAACCTAGATCGCCGAGTCGAAGTAATTACCCCAGTCAAAGACCCAGATATTGCTAAAGATTTGCAAGAAATTATGGGAATTATGCTCGCAGATAACCGTCAAGCTTGGGAATTACAAGCCGATGGCAGTTATATTCAACGTCGTCCTTATGATGATTCTCCAGAAGCTAATTCACAAAAAATTATTATGAACATGGCATTACGTTCAACTGGTGTAACCTCAAACCTGATTGAGTGAAGCAATCCAACCTGCTTCGCTAAGGTTGCAGACTCTTGCGAAGCGTTAAAAAATAAGTAACTTATACCTTGACAACTAGCTCAACTTAGTTATTTTTGGAAAACCTGAATTTCTTGAGCAGTTGTCTAGGTTTTTTGTCATGGGTTCACACAAGTTATTCAACCATAGGATAGAGTCAGTGCTGGTACTTGTTCCCATACACTAGAGGGGTTACTCTGAATAAATTTGTCTTTCCCCTCAATGTTAATGTTATCCTGTGAGCTTTCTACCTTGCGTGTTCTAGTAGTTGATGACCACGAACTGACTCGTTTAACCTTACAATTGGTTTTTTCTTGCCAGGAGAATATTCAAGTAGTAGGTTTAGCCAGTAATGGTGAAGAAGCTATAGAAATGGTTAAACGTTGCCATCCTGACGTAATTGTTCTAGATTTACAAATGCCTGTCATGGATGGCTGGAGTGCGTCTAGTCACATTAAAGCTATATCTCCCAACACCCAAATTCTTGCTTACTCCTCAGTGGAAGACGTAAATTTCCAGGGTACAAAACAAATGTCTAGCTTTGATGACGTTTGTAAGAAAGATGTACCTACAAGTGAACTTATTGCCTTAGTTAGACAATTAGGTAAGCGTGCAGGAGATGATTCAGCAGCAGGATAAACTGATTAAGCTATGTTGCTTCGCCAACTGAGGTTTAGTTTAATTCTGGGGATTTGATGACATGATGGTAATAAAAAGCGTCGGTATAGCCTGAAGTTGAGGGTTAAACCGACGCAATTTTTGATATTTTCTACTCTACAGGAATGGTGCGTCTAAATTCATCAATTAATTCATCTAGTTCTTCCAAAGCTTGATTTACGTCAACTCTCAAAGTTCCCAGGTTTGGTTGTTCCAGTAGGCTTAACAGGTACTCACGTTTACTTTGAACTGCGACAATTCGTTCTTTTATAGTCTGTAAATCCATTATTTTTTCCTATCTTTAACTACCTTTAAATTTAAAGTTAACTCAAAATCTAATATTTTGGCCACTGTACGCCCTTAGTAGTTCACTAAAGTAACTTTTCTTCGTCAGAAACTCTCTGTATCTTCCGTAACCCTACTCATACGTGTCAACTTAGAGCTAGGACAAATTTCATTCGCCCTTTTCACTACCAGATGGGAACGATTTTCTTCCCTAATTTGTTGCTCATAGCCGATGATAATAAAACTAAGGTATTCTGACTTTATACTAATTTAAGCTCATGCTACGCCAAATCTCTTTGGGAACACTCGGTTTAACTATCGGCGGTATATTAACCGTGATTGGCTTCATTGCCTATGCTGATAATAATGCCACACTCAATCTTGTCGGATTTTTTTACGGGATTCCTCTATTGTTGGGAGGGCTGGCGCTGAAAGCTAATGAACTTAAGCCAGTACCTTTTAGCCAAACGACATCACCATCAGCATTGATATTACGCCAGCAGCAAGCGACTGAAACTCAAAATAAAATTCGCAAAGATATTACCCGATATTGCTATGGTCAAGATGCTCATCTAGATACAACACTTTCTTTTCTAGGTTTGAGTCCCACAGACGAGGAACGACCAACAGTCACAGGGTTGCGAGAAACAGAAGTGAATGGGAGCTATGCCCTAATTTTAGAATTTGATTCACCGCTAATACCATTTGATGTGTGGCAACAAAAGCAGGAAAAAATGACCAATTATTTTGGTCCTGGATTGGAGATTCAAATAACACAGCCGTCTGAAAATACAATTGAGCTAGCGCTGATTAATACTCAAAAAGAGTCTTTAGTCAGTAGTCAATAACAAAAATTATTGTTACCTCAACTCTATGCCTTTATCTACGATTTAGATAGCCGACTTCTTGAAGAAGTCGGCCATCTAGGCAGTTTAAGCAAGTAGTCTTCCACTTTACTAAACTATTAGAAAATTTCTTTTTTGGGATTCTCTTAATCACTGACCAAAAAGTTACTTTTCTAAACGAACTGCATACCACTGTAGATATTGCCCAGGGCCAATATCTAATTCGCAGGTGGTGTCGAGTAAATATTGTGCTTGAGCTTCCACAGTATCAAACTTTTGTAAGTCAGGCGACAAATCTTGAATTATGAGTTTTTGGAGAGTTGTTTCGAGCTTTTTTAATAATTCTGATAGTGTCAGAAATTGTTCTGGTTGATTGGTTTCTAGGACAACAAAATTATCCTGCTGATACATTAATGAGTCTGGCATTTTAAGGATTTAGTGAATGTAAATAATTTTGGAGTTTTTGCAAGAATTGTTGTTTTCTTAGTTAATAAGATGGCAATTTTAATCTACAGTCTGTGAAGTGATTCTAAGATTTAGCTGTTCAATATATTAAATAAATTTAATTTTTAGTATATTTATATACATACCTAAAAAAAAATCTATTTTTTTATAACTCAATATTCTGAATACAACTAAATAAGAATTTTTACTTAATTTATTAACCTAGATTCAATTAATAATCAAGCCTTGTAAAGGCTTAATCTCAACCTTATGTAATTATACTAAACCCCAGAAAACCTTACCGGATAGACTGAATAAATTTAAGTCAGTCGATCTGAGAATTTAGTGTTAGCTATCTTTTGAGGGCACTTTGGCAATTGCTTTGTTCTGTCTTACTAGGTTTCTAAAGTAACTCCAAAACTAAATGCGTAAGGTGTCCATTTGCAATTCTCAAAAAAATTGCAATTTAACTTTAACAATTGGGAAATATAAAAGTAACATTTTCTCCCATAACCACAGCCGAACAAAAAGGTAAGAATTGCCTTCGTGTTCCAATTATAGATTGTCTATGCAACTTAGTTATCTACCGCTTGCTTGGCTCAAGAACATTGAGCAGTCCATTGTCAAAAAACAGTTGATTGTGAAGCTAGACACACCTCTGCCGCAAATCCTGCCATTGATGAAAATAGCGATCGCTCCTATGCGATCGAGTTGTACAGCCTTTTTCAGGATAGTCCCGCAAGTGGAAGGCAACTCATGTCAGGCATAAGCCCATTTCCTCTTTCTACTAAGCAACCGCCACTGATTCTAGTGGCTGATGATGACAAGACCATCCGCGTATTGTTGCGTAAAGCGATGGAACAAGAAGGTTATCGAGTGGTCGAGGTCAATGATGGTAAGCAATGTTTAGATGCTTACGAGACGATCAAACCGGATATAGTTTTGCTAGATGCTGTCATGCCTGTGATGGATGGTTTTACCTGCTGTAAGCAATTGCTCCAGATTGCCAGGAATAATTTAATATCAGCCCTTGCAAACTTTGATAGTGACTCGACCCTTAACAATACGGTTATCTCCAAGATATGGGAGCGCACTCCCATTTTGATGATCACATGCTTGGATGATGAGGATTCTGTAAACCGTGCTTTTGACGCTGGCGCAACTGATTATGTTACTAAGCCAATTCACTGGCCTGTATTGCGCCAGCGATTACGCCGACTGTTACAGCAAGCACAAGTATACAAACAATTAGAGGCGGCAAACGAAGCTTTGCATCACCTGGCCAATGTAGATGGCTTAACCGAGTTGGCTAATCGTCGCCGCTTTGACGATTATCTCAATACTCAGTGGATTAATCTTGCACAAGAGGGATCTCCTCTGTCGATGATCTTGTGTGATATCGATTTTTTTAAGTTTTATAACGATAGATATGGCCATCCGGCCGGGGATGTTTGTTTACAAAAGGTGGGTGCTGTCTTAAGCCTTAAGGCACAAAAATATCAGGATTTAGTCGCGCGTTATGGTGGCGAAGAATTTGCTGTGATTATGCCATACACTCCTGCATCTGGCGCACTTCACGTTGCTGCAACGATACAAGCGGGAATCAAAGATTTGCAAATTGTTCATAACGGATCTCTGGTGAGTGAGCATGTCACCCTGAGTATGGGCGTGGCGACTGTTGTCCCCACTTGGGAATCCTCACCTTCGGATTTGATTGTGCTGGCAGATAAAGCACTCTATCAAGCAAAGGCCGGGGGGCGCGATCGCTTTGTTTCAAGTACTTAATTGTCATTTGTGAATGACCGCCCTAATGCCCCATACCCATTACCTAAGAAGGATAAACTGGTAGTGTGAAGTGAAACCATGCTCCGTTATTGGGGGCAGAATCTACCCAAATTTGGCCATAATGTGCTAACACGATACGTTGGCATAGACAAAGACCAATGCCGTAACCTTCTGTACCTTCATCCCGTTGCAGGCGGAAGTGGTTTTCAAAGATGCGATCGCGATTCTCTATAGGAATACCAGGCCCAGTATCACCAATACTAAACTGAACTTTTTGGGTAGTGCGGTGTAGTCCAGCAATGCTAATCTTGCCACCTTCTGGGGTGTATTTGATGGCATTATCCAACAGATTTACTAGCACTTGCCGGATGCGTTCTGGGTCAGCATATACATAAGGTAAGTCACTGGGAATATCCGTTTCTACCTCTTGGGATTTGGCGGTATAGCGATCGCACAACTCTTCTAGTACATCTATACACAGTTTACCTAGCTGTACTTTTTGTGGTAAAATTGGAAACTCTGTATCTTTGCCACGACCTACCTGCAAAAGGTCGGCAATCATCCGATCGATAACCTTAGTTTGATTACGGGCTTGTTTTAAGAGATGTGCGGTCAAGGATGGTTTGAGGCGTTGAAATTGACCTGTATCTAGATTGTAGTTAGATTGAAGAGTTTCTATGGCGATCGCAGCAGCAGTTAACGGATTGCGGAGATCGTGCGCCAGCATTGCAATCACCCGATCTTTAAACTGTAACTGCTCTTGGAGGTTATCTTTTTCCTGTTTCAAGCGAAAAATTTCGTCTGAGAGTCGGATTAGTTCAGCAGAAACAGCAACAGAACGGATAGTGGATTTGGGAGATGTCGCCCTTGCAGTATCGTCTATACGTTCTTGTAAGTCCTCTTGTAATTTTAAATAGGCGTCTACAGCAGCTTGCCAACGAGGCCACCAGTTTTTCAATTGCGCTATGATATTACTCCCAGCTAAAACCTGTCGTGGTTCGGGATGGATTTTGATTAAAGCTGGCGTTGCTACTAATTTAAAGTGTTCTGCTAAGTAAGGTTGTTGTCCAACATCAATAGTTTGAAGTTCAAAACTATACTCAGTCTGCAATTCTTTTAAGTAAGCACGTATTCGCTGTACCTGTTGGCGGGACTTGGGGCGTCCATCGACAAACAGCAGCAGTTGGAGTGGAGCCTCAGAATGAATCGGCTGATCCTGGGAAACTTGCATGTAATCGTGTTTCAGCACTGGTAACAACCCGGTGACGCTTTACAGAAAGTAAAATAGACTGACGGTTGTCGATGGTCGTTGTTTTTCTTCTTAATATATATTTTAGATTTTCATACTCCTATCCGATCTGCGTTTTTGACATCAGATACATCTTTTTCAGCCTTTTGGCTAACTTCATCTCCAAGAAACACCAAAGCCCCTTGAATATAAGTCTTAATTTGCCCTGAATTAAAAATTTTCGCCAGAGTTAGCAGGTGAAAATGTTATTACTATGTCAAATCGGTTAGTGAGGTAGCCTGTCAATTCGAGTACTCGCTTTGAATAAGCAATCACCCAAGTAAATACAGATGCTAATTGTATCTAATTTATCAGGAAGCTGTTAACTGTTCAGACCAATTTTGTAGAGGGTTTTCTCAACCGCCAGTGCATTCGATGAAGTGTCTTTTTTGCCTGCCTTTACCTAATCCTACTAATGATTGGTAAAACAGCCATAGCTAATTGCGTACTGCCTCTATAACTTGCGAAGCACACCTTATGCCCAGCTTTGTCCTTTAAAAACTACCATCCTCCCCAGAAGAACAGGGGATGAGTTATCTCAGGAAAAGCTTTAGATAACATAGAGGCGATGCCTACGGCGGTAAACTACGCACTTTTAGAGAAAGCACTCACTGCTTTCGAGGCTGTCAAGAAACTCTTGACAATAGCACAAGTAGCATTTTCCCCAGAGAATCAATTTCGAGATACTAGGAAAACTGCTGCGACACTCAGCTACTTTGCTTATTACCCCAGTCGCCAAGAATAATGAACTTACGCTAAGTTCCTGGAATTGCTTAAAACTGGCATTTTCCAGATATTGCCTTACTCAGCTTACCATCGTTAGATGAATAATTTCCAAAATTGATTGTAAGCCAGCGTCAGCGAACTTAATTTCCCCTCCTTGGGTGAGGCTAGGGGGGCTTTAGTCCTAGTCTATCACTTCAGTTGCTTGACGTAGGCTTTGCCCGCCGCAGGCATCGCATTACAACTAGTGCATCTGGAACCAGATTAAAGCTAGTTATCCACTCTAGCAATGGAATATTTAGATAACTCTCTAAAAAATTGTAAAGGGCGCGACCTATTGATTCACAATCTAGTATTGATCAGTTCGTAGTCGGCGGCTTTCGCCTTGATCTAATAACTAAACTTTCTCCGAACTCCCAAATAATAAAACTCTTATTTAGCAAGTATTTCAGGTTTATTTCTTTTTTTTCCAAAAATGTTAGTTTTCCAGAATTTTAGGGAACTCTATAAATAAGCATGGGAATTATAAAAACCTAATGGCTGTAAAACAAAGACAATACGGTAGCTTTTGCTACCGTTTACTCATTTTTGGAGATATCATCTTCACCAACATAGACATTTACGAAGAAGACACCGCAAGTCGGTAGTGTCTTTTGGTGATCTCAAAGATATATAGCAGGGGACTGGGTTGAAAGTCTGTTTGTATATAGGTTTTATCATCAGTTAATGTCCTAACCTCCTTGTCCGTTGCTATAGCAATCCGAAGCGAGTCAGACGCTCCTGCGTCGCTAACGCTGCGCTATGGAGCGTCTTTGATTTCTGAATCACTCGTATAGGTAAGGGACTGGGGACTGGGAAGAAGGAATAAAGGTGTACTGAGTTTTGTTCAAAAATCAAATATTAGTCTTATAGGACTTACGCAAACAGTAGCCGAAGTCCTAATTTTATGATGTGTGATAGTGGCATTCAGGAGTGCTGAGTAAATAAGTGAGATTCCCCATTCGGAACAGGCTAAGGGAACTCCAAGAAATAAATTATCCAATATTGTGGGGTGGGTACTTATGTTGCCCACCCCACAGGATTTAATTCGATATTTTTTATTTGGAAGTCCTTAAACCTTAGCTATCCGCCAACGGAACTGTTTTGCCCAATTCCCAATGCCCAATGCCCACTTAATGAACAGTCTGCGCTAGGGTAGGAATTGAAACTCAATTTGTGATTTCCTGTGCTTCCCTGCAAACGTCCAGCTGTATTTCTAATTTGTGCTGTTCTACTCACTTCCTTAACAGCCTGTGCTAACAGTCCAGTCGCCAAAAACATAGAACAATCTTTGGCGGCAGATCCGAAACTGCAAAGCAATCCAGTTGTCTTTGGAGAATCTCAGGTTAACCAACCACAAGCACAGCAAAACCAATCAACAGTTCAGTTACCAGCTGATTTTCCTAAGGATATTCCCCTGTATTCCAACGCCAAACTAGAGGAAGTTACACCTGCTAGCAGTTCAGAAAATAAAATCTCAACTCGTTGGTTGAGTTCTGACCCCAGCAACTTTATTGCTAGCTTTTATCGCAGCCAGTTTCAAACAAATAACTGGCAGATTTTGCAACAGCCAACAGATGATGCAGGGGGCGCTTTTGAGGCACGTCGTAACGATTTGCTGTTGAAGATTTCCATTCAGCCTAAATCAGTTACTAACGCCACACCGAATCAACCCCAAACGGCTACTGAATTACTGATTGATTATGTACCCAATAGTCCTGCAACGGCACAACCTACCCTAACTACAAATCCTAGCGAAACTACTAACGCTATTTCTCTTCAACCAGGAAATCCCCAGTTCATTGGCCCAATACCACCTGCAAACTTAGCAGCACAGACACCAAGTACGGTTAATAACCAAATAATCCCGACAGCAACACCTGAATCTCAGATATTCAACGATCTGAATAAAGTACCGCAAGAATGGCGGCAACATATCCAAGACTTGGCTACACTAGGTATTTTGTCTTTAGAGCCAAAGACAACTAAAAGCAACTCTACTATTAGTACTACTAAACAGTTTGAACCGAGTAAAATCGTTACACATCGGGAATATGCCCGTTGGCTAATTGCTGCTAACAATGCTATGTATGCCAGCAATCCAGCTAAACAAATTCGCTTGGCATCAGAAAGTAATCAACCAGCTTTTAGTGATTTATCGGCAAAAGACCCTGATTTTCCTGCTATTCAGGGATTAGCGGAAGCTGGATTAATTCCCAGTCCTTTGTCTGGAGACTCGACAGTAGTTTTGTTTCGTCCTGATGCACCTCTAACGCGGGAACAGTTACTACTGTGGAAATTACCCCTAGATACTCGCCAAGCTTTACCCTCTGCTAACTTAGATACAGTCAAACAAACCTGGGGCTTCCAAGATGCAGCACGAATTGACCCCAAGGCTTTAAGAGCAGTGTTAGCTGATTACCAAAATAGCGAACAATCGAATATTCGGCGGGTGTTTGGTTATACGACTCTGTTTCAACCCAAAAAATCAGTAACGCGTGCTGAGGCTGCTATGGCTTTGTGGTACTTTGGCACTCAGGGTGAGGGTGTATCGGCTGCTGAGGCTGTGAAGTTAAAGAGAAGTTAAAAAGCAGTTACTTTAGCCTAAACATAAAAGTGAGCAATTACAACATTTTAGGTAGTAAATTTTGCTATTTCTTTGTAAAATCCCGATTTTTGATGAAGAAAATGTAAATCTAAGTATTTTCAGCGTTTTTATCTGTGTTTTATGAATTTTTAAGGCATAGTTTAAGTATAATAACGCAGAATAGCTCAATAAAGGTACTTAGTTTTAAATTGGGGATTGAGGATTAGGGACTGGGACAATTTTCATGGGGATTCAAACCCCAACCAAATTGGGAAAAATTATTTTTCCCAATCCCCAGTACCCAGTCTCGGAGCTACTATTACTCACCTTTTTGCTGTGCTGTACCACTTCGTAGAAGCAAGCTACGCATAGCGTGTTATGGAGAAGTTGAGGAATGCTCGGCGCGACCCATTGAAGTAACTCAAAGGACAATTTGTCAGACTATCGCCCTTTTATCACTTTTCAGCAGACCAAAAAATACCACGGATAAAACAAATATGAAAAAACAAGCTGTCGCAGTCGGATTTGTTCTATTTTCTTTCATGTTGCCGACCAAAGCCTCGGCTGCGAGTTTCGATCAGCTTTATGTATTTGGCGATAGTCTTTC
This sequence comes from Nostoc sp. C052, assembly GCF_013393905.1. Lineage (GTDB taxonomy): Bacteria > Cyanobacteriota > Cyanobacteriia > Cyanobacteriales > Nostocaceae > Nostoc. The sequence goes on along the minus strand of NZ_CP040272.1, from coordinate 4,475,157 downwards.
TGATATAGGTAATATATATAATGCTAGCGGTCAAACATATCCTCCAAGCCCACCTTACTTTGAAGGACGTTTTTCCAATGGGCCAAACTGGGTGGATTATCTTGGAAATCAACTAGGATTACACCCCACTTTAGTAACTGATATAAATTTCACTACTATTCCTCCCACACCAATTCCTACCCAAGGGATAAACTTCGCTTTCGGTGGTGCTACCTCTGGTTTAGATAACGCTGTCTTTCCCAATCAAAATTTACCGGGAGTACTCAAACAAGTCTCTGGCTTTGCTGGAATTCTACAAGCAAATAATCAAACTGCCGATCCAAATGCACTTTATACATTGTGGGCAGGTGCGAATGATTTCCTTTTTGTTAATCCTGAAGACTCGGCTACGCCAATCAGTAATATATCCCAGGCGTTGAATACTTTGGCAGGAATCGGCGCGAAAAATATTTTGGTATTTAACTTGCCAGATTTAGGACAGCTACCAGGGGCTAATAAAGATGGTCGCAACCCTACAACTCTTAGTAATTCGACTAGTGCGTTTAACTTAGGTTTAGCACAAACTGTAAGCACCTTGGGTCAAAACCCTGATCTCAACATTACTTATATTGATACTAATTCTTTATTTAATCAGGCAAGCACATTCGGTTTTACAAATGTAACTGAGTCTTGTCTAGATAGGCTAGATATATGTAATCCAGCTAACAACAATTTTCTCTTTTGGGACGATTTCCACCCAACAACCGCTGGTCATAAGGTGATAGCAGATGTTGCACTGGCGGCGATTGAGGCTAAGTCTGTTCCTGAACCCTCAATAAACTTGGGGATTTTAGCTCTTGGTGCTTTTGGCGCGGTAGGTGTGTTGAAGCGTCAACAAAAAAGATCGGCACTTGTCTCAGCAGGTCAGATTGTTGATGCACAATGGTCTCATATAACAGTTGAAAAATGAACTAAGTACAATGAAACCATTAGCGGTATTCTCAGCTTTGGTTTCCGTTATTTATATCTTGAATGTAGTTCTAACTACTCCTATAAAAATATCCTCATTCTCCTCGTTGTGATTTGGAGCTGTCAGCCAAATTAAACCAGGAGTAATGCTGATATTGTTGTTGATTTTATACTGATAAAATCCTTCAATGTGAAATCCCGTATCTGGGTCATGACGAGGTAAGTCTGATAACTCGGCTGAAGAACCAGTCAATTTAGGCTGCATCCCGATGATAATCCCTCCCAAATTACCTTGTAATATCAGCATTAATTATTTGGTTAACTTTGTCTAAGCAGGCATTTAATGCAGTAGCAAACTCAAAGCGAGTCATGGCGCGATTCCCTTTAAAGTCACCATCTGGGTATCTAGCAATACAGGAATAACGCTCAATTAGAGATTGCAACGCTTGAAATGCCCAGTCAGTTGGTTGCACATCAGAAAGCTGATTAACGCTTATTTACTCAATTTTTTTAAATATCACTTTCCAGTAATAGCCAATACCCGAATTGAATAGTTCTCAGTGACAGCCAACAAAGAATATATTGCAGATAGACTATCAATACGGTTCGGTTAAGATTTTTTGATGAAAATTCTAGCAAAGCAAAGACGCGATAAATCGGCGTCTCTACAATAATCAGTCTCTTGCCTTAACCAAACATTTCCCTCTTGGCTGCTTCTACGAGTAAGTTCAAAAATAAAATAAAGTCCTATATGGACTATTATTTTTACAAGTATTTAGGAAAGTGCCTGATTTATGTCAAACTTTAGTATGTATTGAGCAATACTTTTATCAAAGCCGATGATGGGATTTGAACCCACGGCCTGCTGATTACGAATCAGCTGCTCTACCACTGAGCCACATCGGCGTACACAGTCTTGAATTATAACATGATTTAGTCATGGTAAACCAAAATCCCAAAAATCGTCTTAACCCTGAACAGTATGCCAGCCTCAAAGCAGAAATAGCTGCTCCTTATCGTGGCTTACGACAATTTTTTTACATTGCTTTCGGTGCTTCTGGCTCCCTCGGTGCATTCGTCTTTTTCTTCCAGGTGCTTGCTGGACGTAATGTTGAGAGTGCAATGCCTAGTTTAGCTCTCCAAGTAGGAATTGTTGCCTTAATGGTTTTCCTCTGGCGCTGGGAACAGCGTCAGCAACAACGCACCCAGTCGGGTAAAAATCCTAATTCCTGAAGACAATTCAACAGTTGAAATTGAAACTGGGCATCGATAATCCTGTTTTCATAAATCAAACCTTTGAGAGTGTGGAAATAGTTGATCAATTGCCTGCTCAACTAACCTAAATATAGGTTTAGGATACAGCGATTGATTTTGGGTGGCATTTTCAATGAACTGATAGTTAATGGTTTTAAGGTCAGCACCTTTCTCTAAGAGAAACTGAGTGGAAGTGGAAAGTGAATACCAGCTTCGACTCAAAGCAAGTGTTAGAGGTGTCAGTCCATCGTGACTTAAGTAGTTAACATCTGCTCCTCGCTCAATTGCTTGTTGCACATCAGCAAATCTATTAAGTATTAGAGCATAAATCAAAACTTCATTGGGATGGAATTTTTCAAAGCCTTTCTTACTCGCATTTTTTGCTTCTCGCCAGTGGCATATACTCTTAACGAATCCTTCTACCTGTTCTTTTGACTTCCAAGACCGCATATAAAACGATCCTTTGAGCTTTGGTAAATAGACATATTGTGCGCGCCAATTTGTTAATCACTTCTCATGGATAACCATTTGGACTAATTTGGACGAGCCACGATGACGACCTGCAACAACTATTTTCTCGTAACCATCACCCCAAATGGCAGCAGAACAGTAAACCTTTGTATTTGGACTGAAATGCTTTGTCCCATACTGAATTTCATGCTTCTCACCAAACGGTTGCTCCGAAGTAACATTTGCAACTAGATACCATTCAAGACGTTTTTCAAATTGCTCACTCATGCTTGACGTTCAGATAGCCATTAAGCGAATTTTATCGCTCCTCAGTAATAACTGCTAGGATGTCTCCAAGGGGCTATTTGATTACGTGCCAAGAGCAAGTATTTAAAACCTCCACTATTGCCTCTGCTTACCACAAAGGAAGGTAGTAGCTGTAGCTCCTACCTCCTTTAATAATGATTTTATGAAGATTAAAATATCAAGAGAGAAAAAATAAAAAAAATATTAGGAAATCCCAAAAAGCAAAAATTTCTGGGAAAATAGAAATCATTGAAACGGGGTCAGCCAATATAAAGACCCTGACCATAAACTCAATCACATTCAAATGGGGTCAGCTATATTTAAAGACCCCAAATTTTATGTTTAGAAAACTCTAAAATTAGTAAAAATCACATTATTTGGAAGCGCTAGACTGATAATTTGTTAGTCTGGCGCTTCCAATTTTGCTAACTAGACATTACTGAACTGTTACCAAATAGGATGAAGGAATTGGTTGAGCGCGTCCAGCATTGACGAGTGCCTGGTAAACAAAGGCAGCAACTTCGGCTCTAGTTGCTTGACGATTAGGATTGAGTTGCTTTGCTGTGGGATAGTTGATTACTAATTGCCGTGCAGTTGCCGCCGCAACAGGAGCGATCGCATAATTAGGAATCTGGGCAGCATCGGTGTAAAAGGAAAGGATATTCTGATTATTCGCAGTTAAGCCCAAACCATTAGCTAAAGCTACTAACACCTGTACTCTGGGGATTTGCTGCTGTGGCTTAAAAGTGCCATCGGGATAACCAGAAACAAATTGACTCTGGTAAGCAGATTGAATTGCAGCGTAAGCCCAAAAATTGGTTGCTACATCCTTAAACTTAATGCCTGCACGTTTGACTGGTGGCGTTAAGGCTTTAGTGACAATAGTGGCGAATTGAGCGCGGGTTACAGGTTCATTTGGTTTAAAGCTGCCATCAGGAAAGCCAGCAATAATACTTTGGGAGGCTAAAGCTTCGATGTAGGTTTTTGCCCAGAAATTTGCTGGCACATCTTTAAAGGCAACAGGCCCTCCAGGGGGTACGTTAACAGATGCGGCAACAAAATCTACTGAGCCAAAAATCTTTTTCTGATCGATATCGTTGCCAACAGCAATAATTTGACCTGTTTTGGTGGCGTTGTTCACATCATAACGAGTGTTATTGCGGATCAGATTACCACCAGGACTTTCGTTGGTGCCAAGGTCGGGTAAAGCACTAACAGTTGCTACTACTCCATCCCGCTTATTGTTCTGAATGACATTCTTACGCAATATGGGCTTCGCTGACTCTGAGATAAAAAGACCGTCTTGGTTTTCGACAATTTGGTTTTCCACAATGAGGGGCGTAGAAGTGCCACCGATCGCAAGACCAAAACCTGTATCCTGAAATAAGTTACTCCGAATTTCTCCTTGGGCAGCTTTGGCAATTGAAATGCCATTACCTTTGTTTTGCACAAAGAGATTACCTTCGACTTTGGGATTGGCTGTACCCGTGACAAAAACACCCTCTCTGACACTGTTAGTAAAAGTACTGTTTTTGATGATGGGATTAGTTGATTCCACCCACACACCCGTACCCCGGCTATTTGGGTTGGTGACGGTGACACCAGTAATAGTGGTATCTTGCTCGGCAAGGATGGTAATATCTTGTCTGGCAAAGGTGCGGCTAGTGTAGAAACCTCCACCTGTTATTAATATCCCTTGACCTTTACTAGCTTCATCACCCCGCAGTGTTACCCCTGGTTTCAGCAACAGTGGGAAGGTTTCGCCACTTTCTTGGTTATAGTTACCAGGTGCTAATTGAATAACTGTACCTGCTTGGGCTTGACTGAGAGCGAAACTGATGCTTTTGTAGGGTGTTGCTGAGGTTGCACCAGCACCAGCCCTATCTGTACCGCTTGCTGGATTAACGTAAATCGCTGCGGCTGTTGCAGGAACTTGCGCTGTGAGAGTTGGGGCGATACCTGCTGGGTGAGTCGTACCAGCATTAACTTCACCAGGTAGTAGTATTGATCCGCTAGAAACAGCTAGCATTGCCGTGAGTCCGGCTCCCACGCGTAAAGTATATCTGAGATTACTGCTAGAAAGAAGGCGGAAATTTTTCGCTAGAGAAATGTGAAAACCCCGATATTTCATTTTTTGAGTCTGTGATGTGCTGAATTACGGTATGTTGAACAAGGTTTTACAATAGCTACAAGGCTACTATGAAACCCATGCAAAACTATACTGGATGATTAGCACTGATTCAGCTAAATTCCTTAGATACATCACAGAACTTATACATTAGTTATATTAGACATCTTCGGAAATTAATTATACGTTACTTAAAATACTTGTAGAGACGCGTTCATGCGGGACTAATCCCCGCATGAACGCGTCTCTACATTCTTTTTCACAGATGTCTATTGTGTTATTTAAAAAATTCTACTAGTAAGCTAAAGTTTCTAAAGTTTCCCTTAAATACCGCTGTACTTGTTGTTCCAGACGAATTCCCTGTAATTGGGTATCGCGTTCTAATTGCCAGCGCTGAAAACCGGAACTAGTGGAGATCGCGCACTTAAGGCTATACCAAATTTCAGTATCAGCAGAAAATTGGCGATCGCTAGAAGCTGGAATTTGAGCCATAGTTCCTCATTCCTTTATTTTAAACTTCAACGGTAATTGGGTATTGGACATTGAAAAGAGGCAGAGGGGCGGGGTGCAGGGGGCGGAGGGGAAAATTCTTCTCCCTTGCTCCCTGCTCCCTGCCCCCTGCTCTCCTCTCTAGCCCTTTAAAGTCAAATAATATACTTTATGGGCTGCTACGAATCTGTATTTATCCTAAACAAGGATTGCAGTAGTCGGGGCACGATTTGATTAACCCTTACCCCTAAAATGGTAAAATCTTGCTTAATCTTTTCTAAAGATAATGGTTCTATGCCAGCAAATTCTGTGTCATTAGTCACCAAAACTCGCATTACACTCAGAGGTATTTGTAAAAATAGATTGCTGCCTAAAAAAGCTAACCCTGCAAGCACTAGTGCAAGACTACGCCATTGTGGGAGAAATTTAGCTGAATTTGCTACTAATGGGGCAATTTGGTAAAGATGCCACAACACAAAAACTGACAATCCTGCTGCTACTAATGCCAGAATACGATTTAACTTTGTATTAATTAAACAGAGAATTTTTCGTTGACTTTCAGTCAGATTTTCTGGCTTTTGGGCTATTCCTAAAAGAGCAAATATATAAAAAGGGCGACGCAACTGCATCCACAACAGGGGGAGAACACCGATGGCGGCAACTAAGAATAGCTCCATCCAGACTGGTAAAAACGGCTCGCCTACAGACAAGAAAAATAAACAGAGTACTAAAAAAACAGGCAAAGTCGCTAATCCAGCGACATGAATCCACAAAATAGGTTCAGAGCGAAATGAATGCATATTATAAAAAGTTGTGAGTTAAGAGTTAGGAGTTAAGAATTAGCAATCTTTAACTACTAACTCCTAATTTATCACTCCTAACTTCTAACCATTTTACCCTTAACACTATCTGGTTAAGGTGAGAGTGCGGCGTTTCGTAACCATCTGATAGGATTCGATGATGTCACCTTCAACCCAATCATTGAATTTATCGATGCCGACACCGCATTCATAACCAGCGTTAACCTCACGGGCATCTTCTTTCATCCGTTTTAGGGAGTCAAGGACACCTTCAAAGATCACCTTACCGCCGCGTCGCACCCTGACTTTGCAGTTGCGAACTAGCTTGCCAGATTGAACGTAGCAACCGGCAACCGCACCACGACCGACTGGGAAGACGGCACGGACTTCGGTTTGACCCAAGGGTTCTTCCACCAACTCTGGTTCCAAAAGACCTTCCAAGGCATCTTGGATATCTTCTAGGAGTTTGTAGATGACGTTGTATTCTCGGACATCGACACCTGCTTCATCGGCGGCTTGTCTGGCACCACTGGCAAAGGTGGTGTTGAAGCCGATAATTACAGCGTTACTGGCAGCGGCTAAGTCGATATCTGTCTCGGTAATTTCCCCAGCAGTCGCCAACAGCATCCGAATTTGGACTTCGTTTTGCGGGATTTGCTTGAGCGCTCCCACAATGGCTTCTACAGAACCTTGTACGTCTCCTTTCAAGATCAAGTTGAGTTCTTTCAACTCGCCTTCTTGGGCTTGAGCGGACAGGGTTGTGAGGGTAACACGTCCTTGTAACAGGCGGGATAGGCGTTGTCTATCGGCGCGATCGCTAGCGAGTGCCCTGGCTTCTTTTTCGTTCTGGAAGACCTCGAACTCGTCGCCGGCTGCTGGCACATCACTTAAACCTAATACCTCGACAGCAAAGGAAGGAGAAGCAATGTCTACTCTCTTGCTTCTGTCATCCACCATCGCCCGGACTTTACCGAAGGCCGAACCAGCTACCAAGATATCTCCCACATGCAGAGTACCATTCTGAATTAGCAGGGTAGCAACTGCTCCCTTAGCCTTATCCAGATGTGCTTCAATGACAGTTCCTTTGGCGGCACGATCTGGGTTAGCAGATAGTTCTCCAACTTCTGCTACTAAGAGAATCATTTCTAAGAGCGTATCCAGATTTTCACCTCTGATAGCGCTCACAGGAACCATGATTGTCTCACCGCCCCAGTCTTCTGCTGTCAAACCATATTGGGTCAGTTCTTGTTTAACCCGCTCTGGCTGTGCCCCTTCTTTGTCAATTTTGTTAATGGCAACAACAATTGGCACTCCCGCAGCTTGGGCGTGACTAATGGCTTCAATAGTTTGGGGACGGACACCATCATCAGCAGCCACTACCAACACGGCAATGTCTGTTACCCTAGCTCCTCGTGCCCGCATCGCTGTAAAAGCTTCGTGACCAGGCGTATCCAAGAAAACTATCTGCTGTGGTTTACCCTCATGTACCAAATCCACATGGTAAGCACCAATGTGTTGAGTGATACCGCCAGCTTCGCCAGCAGCCACTTTGGTTTTGCGGATTGAGTCGAGCAGGGTTGTTTTACCGTGGTCTACGTGACCCATAATTGTCACGACTGGCGGACGGCGATGGAGATATTCTAGGTCTTCTGCACCGACCATTTCCGTAATTTTCCGGGCTTCTGCTTCTCGCTCGGCGGTTTCGACTTCTATTTCTAGTTCTTTTCCTACCAGGGTAATTGTGGGAATATCTAGATTTTGGGTGATACTCACCGCCATGCCTTTCAGGAACAGGATTTTGACGATCTCTGTATCGGCAACGGCTAAAACGTCAGACAGTTCTTGCACCGTTAACGGCCCTGTAATCGTCACTTTTTCAGGACGTTCACGCTTGGTTTCGGCTTCTTGGCGACGATTTTGGTGATGGTCTCGGCCAGAACCAGACCTAGAACCAGACCTAGAACCAGATTTTTTCGCTCTTGCAGTTGGGGCGCTAGCAAGGGTTGCACCTGGCATCTGTACAGGTCGAGTCGCTTTCGGTTTCGGAGGACGAGCTATGGAAAGGCTGACTTGGACTGTGGCTGGTGAGTCGATATCGTCATCATCCAGCAAATCTTCTTCAAACTCATCATCAAGTATGGGTTTGATCCGCTTGCCTTTAACGCCAGCTTTTGCCTTCTCTTTAACTTCGTCAATGATTTCCTCTTCTACCCACTTTTTGCCGCCTTTGGTTGGGCGAGGTGGACTTGGGCGTTTCAAGTCGAGGAGATCCGGTGTGATTGGTTCATCACCCAATCCTTGAGATTTGCCGGCTATTCCTGACAACTGTCTGGGTGGAGTAGCGATCGGCATTGCGGCTGCTACAGATTCACCTGGGCGTGCTGGTCTGGGTCGTTGCCCCTCTCCCAGTTGTGATGGTGCAGATGGTCTATTGCCCCTTGGCTCTGGTCTGCTGGGTGCAGGGGTGGGACGACTTGTCCTTTGTGGCGCACCGACTGGGGACTGGTCTGTTGGCAGTTTAGCGACTCTTGGCTTAATTTGCTCGCGATCGCCTTCTGCGGGTCGTAGCCGTTGGTCGCGTTTGAGGATCGGTTTATCTGCCTGAGATCCCGACGGCTCATCTGCCACCGGGGCTTCTTCCGCCGCAGGTCTGGCTGGAGGAGCAACTAGTTGCGGTTTGATCGGTTTTTCCGATTTTGGTCTGGGTGCAACTGTTTTTTCCGGTTTTTGGGATACTATTTTTTCCGGTGCTGGATTTGGATTAGGCGTTTGTTCCAAGCCAGCGATCGGAGATTGGATCTGGGGTTGCTCTTTAGTCTCAGATTGAGTCCGGGGCACAGGTCGAGTTGGTGCTGCCGGTTTCAGGGGTGAGACTGGTGTAGCGAAAGGCCGTGGAGGAGAGGGAGGATTAGCTTCAGACAAGGCAGCTTGGGTATTGTTAGCAAGTGACGCCTCTGGGGCGTTGGGAGTAGTATTTCTCAATATTTTGGGTTTGCGTATTTCCAAAATTTGCTGTTTGTGGGGTGCAGCAGGTCGGTTACGTCCGCCGTTGGGTGGTGAATTTGGCTTATGGCTGGTTGTACCTAGTTCCTTTTTGGTAGACACACTCGTAGCTGCAAGCTTTTCTGCTGCCGCCCGGATGTTTTCTGCCTCGGATTCTGAAATCGTGCTGCTATGGCTTTTGACCGCAATATCGAGCTGGTCGCAAATTGCTAGTAGCTCTTTGTTATCCAAATTCAATTCCTTTGATAATTCATAAATTCTAACTTTGCCGTTGGTCATCCACTCTTCCCCTTTAATTTACAGTTTTAGCGGATGGTTGCCTGGTTTGCGACATCTCCATCCTTGGATTACTGTTTTTAGACTGCCGTTCAGTTTTTGCCGGTGCCTCCAATCAGGAAAGAGAGATGTTTCGGTTTAATAATGGCATCCCCACCAGGAATGATGGTTGAGGGATACCCATAAAAATTTCTTAAATAAAAGATTTTTATAGGAACCCTTGACGCCGAACTGCGCCTGAGCGCTACCAGGTTGCCATTTTGTAGTTTCTTGTTTTGGTGATTCTGAGTCTTCCACAACACAATCGATTACATCTTGTTCTGGGAATGTTGCCTCGCCCCTCTTGTTTATTGGAGAGTCGAATGCCTTTTACACCCATTTACTATTTTGGCACTAACCTTAACGATCAACGGGGAGTGTGATGAAAGCACGACTTCGGCTTCCGACACAATGCCTCTAATGATTACGTCACAAAGTTGTTCCAACTAAATTTGGTTTTGGGTATTAATGCGGGCTAGACGTTGCGACAAGCTTTGGTACAGTGTTTCTGGCACTGATGCATGTAGCGATCGCCCTAGTCGATTTTTTTTTTGAGCCGCTTGTAAGCAACTCGTTTCTGGACAAATATAGGCAGAACGCCCCATGCCCTGATCTAATTGTACCTTTCCCGATGGAAAGACGCGGACAATCCGCCAAAACTCATCTTTTGAGCCTACTTTACGGCAACTAATACAGCGCCGATAATTTGGTTTCATCGGTTTTCTACGATCCCAGCCCAGGATAATGGCAGTAAAAAGAAGTTTACTATGACTATGTTTTTACCTATACCAAGTAGCTTTTGAGAAAATAATCCTTGAGACTGAGACTACAATCTACAGTATCAAAACTTTACAAAATTAATCAATTATTCATCATCGTTGTTGTCAAAACTATCTTCTTCTAATTCTTCCTGATTTTCATCCTCGAATTCTTCCTCATATTCCAGATCGTCTTCCTCTGATTCTTCTGATTGATATTTTGTTCTGACGGCTGCAAATTTAGCATCCTCTCCTGCAAAGTCATACTTAGCTTTGTCTTTGATGTCTATTTTCCAACCAGTCAGGCGGGCTGCTAAACGGACGTTTTGTCCTTCTTTGCCGATGGCCAAACTCAATTGATCTTCAGCCACCAGTACGTGAGTTTGCCGTGATTCCGGGTCCATCAGCCGTACTTCATCTACTCGTGCTGGACTTAGGGCATTAGCGATATATGTTGCTGGGTCTGGCGACCAGCGAATTACATCTATTTTTTCACCGCGTAATTCGTTGACTACCACTTGAATTCGCGATCCCCTGGCTCCAATACAAGCGCCTACTGGGTCTACATCGCGATCGAGAGTGTCTACTGCTATTTTAGTCCGGGGACCGACATAACGGGAGGGGGGGTTTGCCTCCCTAGCGACGGCAACAATCCGTACCACTTCATCTTCAATTTCTGGGACTTCGTTGGCAAAAAGATAAACCACCAAACCAGCATCAGCACGAGACACAAGCAACTGTGGCCCTCGTTGTTGACCTTGGGAGACTTTTTTCAGATATACCTTGAAGGTGGCATTTGCCCGATAATTATCGTTGGGTAGCTGTTCCCGCTTCGGTAATTCTGCTTCTACTTCTGGCTGACCAAAATTACTGGTGACTGCCAAAACCACTGATTGCCGTTCAAACCGCAGGACTCTTGCTTGCAGGACTGTTCCTTCTAAATCTTGGAACTCTTCTTGCACCATTTGGCGCTGTTGATCCCGTAATTTTTGCGCCAATACCTGCTTAGTTTGCATCGCCGCCATCCGCCCAAATTCTCCTTGGTCGGGGGTAACATCCAGTACTACAGAGTCTCCTAGCTGGGCTTCAGGAGCAACTTGTTGAACTTCGTCTAGGGAAATTTGGTGGTCTGTGTTATTGACTTCTTCAACAATGGTTTTGGTGGAAAGAACGCGAAAGCCTTCTCCTTCAATATCGAGTTCTACTTCAAAATTCTCAAAATAATCTTCGTCAAACTGTCTGCGCTCTAAATTTTGGGCACGGCGATAACGTTCGTAGCCTTTGAGTAGGGCTTCTCTAATCGCTGATTGAACTGCAAGCCGGGGTAAATTGCGATCGCGACTTATACTTTCAATTAATTCTTTTAATCCCGGTAAAGTAACCATTGACATAAGCAATCTCCTTTAAAAATTAGGGACTGGGGACTGGGGACTGGGCATGGGGCATTAGGTGCAAAGGGAAAAGACTTGCAGCAACTTCTCCTCTGCTCCTCTGCTCCTCTGCTCCTCCAATACCTAGTCCCTAGCCTCTAGCCTTTAATCCTCGTTTATCGGCGCTCGTCTAACTGCACCTTATTAATTAGGGAACGGGGAATTTCGACTACACGACCTTTTTGGTTTAAGTAAAGTGTTGTCTCATCCCGACGAATCAACTGACCTGTCCACTCTTGTTGTCCTTCGTAGGGGGGCGTTGTGGAGATAATGACAGGAAATCCTTTAAAGGAAATAAACTCCCTGTCTGTTACCAGTTGCCGCGAAATACCAGGACTAGACACTTCCAAGACGTATTTATCTGGAACGATTTCCGCAGCATCTAAGGAAGCTTCTAAAGCACGGCTCATCCTCTCACAATCGTTCAACCCAGTGTCTTGTTCAGGGTTACGAATATCTACCCGCAACACTGGGGGACTTTGGTTGGTGTGAAAAACCACGCCAACCACTTCCAATCCCAGTCCTTCTGCTACTGGTGTCGCCAAATCAATAATTTGTGGAACTAAAGGATGAGCCATGAGAGAATTCAATAAAAAAAGTGGGCGTCGACCCACTTCCTGCGATAGGTATATCTTCCAAGAAGTCTTGTGACGAACCAAATGATGATTCGCCTAATTCGAGTTTAGCGCATTTCTTTTATAGTCGTGCATTGGGGGCTGGGGATTGGGCATTGGGCATTGGGCATTGGTTATTCTTCTTGTCCCCTTGTCTCCCTTGTCTCCCTCATCTCCCTTGTCTCCCTCATCTTCCCCTCTACCCTTCCCGTATTTCTGGGAGAGTATTACCTTTATCAATTACTGTGGAAACTGATGTTTGTGTTCTCAGCTTTCGGGTTTGCTCGATAATTTGGTCTATGTCTTCTTGGGATAGACGCTGAACGTAGTTGAGTTTGATTTCCTCTAAGAAGTCAAAAAGTAAACTCTGAATTTCTGAGAGTACGTGTCTTTCTTTGATTTGAGATCCCAAGACTTTGCTAAAGGTTTCTACTAGTTGACTGGTGAGTTTTGCGCCCACAGGGTCTTCAACAGCGTTAACTAACGTTTTGTAAAGATTAGTTGTGATTTGAGTCGCCAATTGTTCGCTTAACTGGGTTTGGGCCTGTCCCACACCGGGGAGATTCTGGAGGTTGCGGTAGACGGGGACTTGATGGAAGACGGTTTCGATGTTGTGGCGCAGAATGGCAACGATCGCAGGTTGGATTTCAGGTAGCACTTGGTAGACAATTGTTTTTACCAAAAGACCTGCGATCGCTTCTACTTCATTCACATTATTAATATCTATGTAGGGACGTAAATTTTCTTGTTGCGAGAGCCAGCTTGTTAATTCACCCCGCTGAATTGAACCCTGAACCTGATTAATCACTCTCACCACGACAATTTCTGTGAGTTCTTCGGCAAAATTGGCGACAATTCCCTGATTAAGTTGCCGCCGCACTGGATGCAAATTCAATAACTGCGCTTGATCGAGGCGGACTACTACAGGTAAGATTCGCAACCATCGCCAAAAAGGTAGTAGTAAAAATAGGTCGTACCAACGCCACAATACTGCTTCTAACCAGCTTAAACCAGGATGTTGTCGTCTGAGCAAGAAGGTGCGGCCCAGCAATTCTACACCAAATAAAATTACAAAGAATAAGTCAATAATCCAGAAATCATCAACAAATTCGCCATTTTCGCCAATTTTGCGGTAGTAGTTAGAGGCAATCAAAGGGCGAATGCTATCGTTGAAAAAATTAATTTCTTGAACCCAGCCTTTTTGTGATAAGTACGGCTGACTCCAAAAAGTGGCAAAGGACTGTTTTGCAGATTCGTTGTGGATGCGATCGCGCATCCGCTTTTTGATTTTCTCCAGAGTACCACTCTTATTCACTCCCGCAAACGGGTTAGTGTCAATCATCTCGTTGCTCAGACGCCTGATTTCTTCTAGCCTGCTATTGACTTGAGGCGACTGTAACCCTGTTTGGCTGACTTGTTCTTCTAATGCCTTTACTAGTTCTAAATAATTTTTCGTTTCTCGATGGCGTTCAATACCTTTGATGGGGTCATAAATCTCAACAATTTGCGGAAGTTTTCGCAAGTAGAAATCTCGCCAGGGTACGTAACTTAAATCAAACAAAACTAAACCTAAATTTACGGTGGCAGTAATTGCCATAAGTCTTTCAAACCAGAGATTACGCTGTTTAGAAGATTTTATGTTTCTCATTATTTGTCATATATTATACACGTTGAGAACATTGAGAATATAAGCTCTTTCGCTTAATTAATTTTCGGCTATTTCCAAGAAATTACAGCTATTTGCAGTTATTTACAGTTGAGTAAACCCCAGATAAGGGACATCCAAAAATTAAATTACTCAATTTTTGTATCCAATAGGAGCAGGGGGACAAGGGGGACAAGGTAGCAATATCTCTCCCTTGTCTCTCCAAAGCGATTGATTATTTTTTTATTTGGAAGTCCCTAAAAGGGCAGTTAGAAACCAAAACCACAGGAGGCTTTAAACGCCTGTGTGAGTAACAGTCGCCAATCTCCAGATCAAAGGGTCTATTCGATTCAAATGATAACTGCTGTATCTCTGCCAATACAAGATACTTCTTTTGATGGATGATACAAATCAGTTTTTGTGTTGGTGACTAAATTTTACAAAAATAAGTCACAAATTATTCAAAAATCATGAAATAATCGTGAAAAAAGTTATTAAACAAACTTAAAATGCAGCTGTTAACCTTTATAATCCTGCTGATTTAACCCAAAGGAGTTTTGAATATGTGGTGTGGGTTTGGAAAATCAAGCGCAACCTTTGCTGTTACTTGCCTGGTGACTGCTAGTTTAGTAATTGCAGACACAGGTTTCGCAGCCCCTCAGCGTAGCTATACGCCCCAGCAGTTCCGTGAGGTATTGCGGGGATTAGGCTATAACGTCAAGATAACAAACACTGCTTTGACGGACGAAGAAACTAAAAAGGCAATTCGAGAATTTCAGACGGGCTATAAGCTAAAACCAGTTGATGGAATAGCAGGGCCAAAAACCCAAGATTTTGCTGCTAATATCGTTAAAATTCTGCACACAAATCTGAATGTAGTGGTGAAGCCCAATCCTCCCCTCCCACGCGATCATTTTTATGGTTCTCGCACGGAAGAAGTGGTGAAGGAGTATCAGAAGAAATATCAGCTGCAAGAAACTGGAATTGCTAATTTAGCACTCCGCCAAAAGCTGAATGAAGAAGCAAAGACAGTTGTGAGTCAGCCAACAGCAACACCGACAGCGACACCGACGGCTAAACCAACAGCTAAACCGACGGCTAAACCGACGGCTAAACCAACAGCTAAACCGACGGCTAAACCGACGGCTAAACCGACGGCTAAACCGACGGCTAAACCAACAGCTACCCCAACAGCGACACCAACAGCTACCCCAACAGCTACCCCAACGGCTACCCCAACGGCTACCCCAACAACTACACCTTAGTTGCCACAAACAACTCCTACCCCAGAACCACTCAAGTCCTCTGATTTGGTTCTTCTAAGGGTCTGCCCTTGGGTGTAGGTAGAATTGGAAGGCGGTCATTGTAAGGCATAGGAATGTACTGCACGCTGGGTCTCCCTCCTTGGGATTGTGGGTACAGATCCATGAGATCGTAAATAGAATGGGGCAGTCCGACAGTTACGGGCAGCCCCATTTCTGTTGCTTCTTCAATAGTGATGGGATAGTCGTGAGTGACGCGCCCAGTTGTTAGGGCTTCGATAATCGGTTCGATATTTTCTGGCAGAACTTTTTGTTTGGGTATACTGTCTTTCAGGAGAGTTCGCACAAACCGCTGCACTTGCTGAATTGCTTTGCGTGAGAGGTCAGCCATAATTAAGGTTTGGTCATCAATCTCACTGATGGGTTTATCTTCAACTACTTTCAGGATGCTAGCTGCGGGGTAATTACCCAATTGGGGATCAACTGGCCCTAAGACAGCGTTAGTATCCATAATAATTTCATCAGAGGCGATCGCAAGCATTGTACCGCCACTCATGGCATAGTGAGGTACAAAGACTGTAACTTTTGCCTGATGGCGAATTAAAGCTCTGGCGATTTGTTCAGTAGCCAAAACCAAACCACCAGGAGTATGCAAAATTAAATCAATTGGCACATCTGGAGGTGTGAGGCGAATTGCACGCAATATTTGTTCTGAGTCTTCGATAGTAATGTAGCGAGATATCGGAATTCCCAGAAAGCTAATGGATTCTTGGCGGTGAATTAACAAAATCACCCGACTTTTGCGTTCCTGCTGGAATTCTTGTAAAGCACGCAAACGCCGATATTCTATTTGACGTTTTTGCCAAAGGGGTTGCAAAGAAGTCAGCAGGAGGAAAATCCAGAATAAATCACCAATACCAAAGCCCATATATCTAATTTATTGTTCAAAAATCACGGTTGCCGTAATTATTGTGACAAATTTGGAGCGATCGCAATTCTATCTGTAGATTTAAAAGTATCAAACCACACTCAGGACAAAGAGACGTAAATTACAAATTACAAATTATTTACTACCCTCTCCGCCAAATTTTGATCGTGTCGTCATCACCACCGCTAACTAGGGTTTGGCCATCAGGACTAAAGGTAACACATCTCACATAGCTGGAATGCCCTGTCAGTGTGCTGATTTCTCTGCCACTGTGTATATGCCACAGTTTGATAGTTTTGTCCCAACTACCACTAGCGAGAAATTGTCCATCCTGGCTAAAGGCGACTGACCAAATGGAATCAGAATGACCAATGAGAGTACGAATTTCTCTGCCTGTATTTACATGCCACAGTTTAATTGTGTTGTCACCACTGCCACTAGCGATAATTTCCCCATCCTTGCTAAAGGCGATACAGTTGACAAAGAAGGAATGACCTGTGAGTGTATAAATATTTCTGGGGGTGTATCCTTGCCACAGTTTAATTGTGTAATCATTACTGCCACTAGCCACTAGCTGTTTATCCTGGCTATTGGTTGCAGGCGTTCTCGGACAGTAAGCCACTGATGAAACTGCGTCGGAATGACCTGTGAGAGTTTGGATTTCTATGCCAGTACCCACTTGCCACAGTTTGATTGTGCAGTCAGCACTGCCACTAGCCAGAAACTTGCCATCTGGACTAAAGGCAACAGAATTCACCCAGTTGGCATGACCAGTAAGAGTACGAATTTCTTTGCCTGTGTTGATATCCCATAATTTGATGGTGTTATCCCAACTACCGCTAGCTAAGATTCCCCGGCTTAGGTCTGTAACTCCCGTAGATTTGCCGGAATCTCCTTGATAAGAAAAGTTTGCAGAAATTGGGCTAAAAGCAACGGAATGAACCATACTGGAATGACTAGAAGACCAACGACCCAATTGACGCACTAGCTTTCCAGTAGCTACTTGCCAAAGTTTGATAGTCTTGTCATTACTGCCACTAGCAATAAATTGGCCATCTGGGCTAATGGCGATCGCATGAACCATACTAGAATGACCTTTAAGGGTCTGCACACATTGCCACTTCTGTCGGTCTAATACAACAGGTGGAGGTAGTTGCTGTCTAGGTGCAACAATTAAGGTAGAAGGTATTTCTGTTATATCTTCCCCAGCATCAGGGCCCAATAAATCCAACCATTCCTGCACAGATTGGGGACGGTAGGTTGACTCCAAATCCATGCCGCACAGAATAGCCTGATTTACCCTGTTGCTGATGTTGGAATTAAAATATTGTGGTGGTTCTAAATTAATATTATGACGCCGATCATCTGCACTTGTTGGTACAACTGCGGTAAGTAAATTATACAAAGTAGCGGCTAGGGCATATATATCAATATATTCTCCTCGTGGCGCTTCTGCTTCATACTGCTCAGGAGGGGCAAAACCAGGAGTGCGATATACAGTATGCCTTTGAATTACATTAGGAATAAATTCTCTAGCAATGCCAAAGTCTATCAGCACTGCTTCTGGTTTATCAATGCGGATCATTATATTGCGTGGTTTGAGATCCCGATGCAGCAGTCCTTTAGAATGAATTAGGGTCAAAGCGCTGCCAATTTGTCGGATATACAGCAGTGCTTCTGCTTCTGATAGCACCCCTATTCGCTTCAAACGCTGTCCCAAATCTTCGCCTTCGATATAATCCATCACCATGCAAGGGAAATTTCCCTCATCAAAGATGGTTTCTATCTGTACTATATGAGGATGGTGGCACACAGCCAGCCGAACTGCTTCATCACGAAAGTCTTGCCGTAACTTGTTTCGGTGGAGTATCCAGGCGGGGTGATTCAGGATTTCTTCTTTGAGGGTTTTAATCACTCGCTGTTGATTCCGTTGATTTCTGGCAAGATAAGTGATGCCAATTCCGCCTTCACCTAGTTGGCTTTCGATAATGTAGCGTCCCCCGAATAAAGACTTTCCTGCATTCCACACCATTAGTAATATTTGACAATTGCTGGTATTTATTTTGGCACGGCATCAGAACAGCCACCGGAATTTTTGGGAATTCCATTTGAATTGCTGTTGTAGATTTTTAAAACTTAGTTACTTAGAGAACATTTTCATTAACCTCAATAATTACTAATAGTATAAAGTTGGATATATCCTCATAGTTTTAGCTCAACTATGTCTTTACACTAAAATTTTTAGTTGATTACTCATGCTAGAGTAAACGATGACTTTAGCCATATTTGTTCATAATAATTTGACTTGTCGATAATCTAAAATTATGCTAAAGAATCTAAATCTGAAACAAAAATTTACAATTTTGCTGCTGGTAATTCTGACATTCGGTCTGAGCTTGACTGGGTTTGCTCTTTCCTCCCTGCTCCGAGAAAATGCTAAACAAGATATTAGCTCAACTGGTCTCATGCTCATCCAAACAATGAGTTCTGTTCGCAAATACACCAGCACTCAAGTGAATCCAGAGCTAGTTGATAAATTGGCTACTGAATTTTTGCCGCAAACCGTGCCTGGATACTCAGCACGGGAGGTATTTGAAATTTTACGAAAAACAACAGAATACCGTGATTTCTTTTACAAAGAAGCAACTCTCAATCCGACAAATCTTCGAGATAAGGCTGATGGTTTTGAAACGGAAATTGTAGAAAGGTTCAGAAATAAATCAGACCTTAAAGAAGTAAGTGGATTTCGCTCAATTCCTGGTGGGGATATCTTTTATATTGCTCGTCCCTTAGAAGTTTCTGAAGAAAGCTGTCTGAAGTGTCATAGTGTGCCCGAAGCTGCACCTCAAAGTATGATTACTCTTTATGGCGCAGCTAATGGATTTGGGTGGAAGCTTCATGAGATTGTTGGCGCTCAGATTATATCAGTACCGGCGAATAATGTCATCAGTAAAGCCAATCAGTCTTCTTTACTAATTATTTTGATTGTATCAGCTATATTTATCGTGACTATCTTGTTAGTCAACCTGTTCTTGAATCGACAAGTTGTGATGCCTCTCAAACGTATGACTCGCATAGCTGAGGAAGTCAGTACGGGACACATGGAAGTTGAATTTGAGCAGATGTCTAATGACGAAATTGGTAATTTAGCTAAAGCCTTTAAACGGATGCAGTTAAGTTTAGAAATGGCAATGAAAAGAATCAAACGTACTCAGGGAAGTACAGGGGAATAATTCAAAATTCAAAATTCAAAACAGTTGGAATTGGGGATTTAAACCCCAATTCCAACTGATACTACATATAGATGTAGGGGGTCTTAAACCCTTGATTTTACGATAATTCAAAATTAAAAATTATTCCTAAATCTGTGGTGTATAAGTCTCTATGAGAACAAGCTTTTTTTGAATTCAAAAGCTGCTTGAAAGCTAGGAATTTCCCTAGCTAAGAGTTCAATAAATTGGTCAGGTGAAATATCAGGATTTTGAGCTAATATTTCTTCTATAATCAGATTTGCCATTGGGCCAATGTGATAAGCTAGCTGTTGCTGACAGTGTTTAACAAATGCTGGCTGTAGTGAAGGTTGTTGTTGTTCAATTCGCCCAGTTTGTGGATTAGTAGGTGAACTAAAAATTGTTTCTTCAGTTTGGTTAGATGATTGCGATATACCCGACATCGCCTGGAATTCAGGGTTAAATACTGTGGGAGGCAAATCGTCAACCATGATTGGAGGAGATGCTGCTACTTGTAGTTCTTCAATACGCTGTAAATCGATAATAACTTCTCTGGCTGTTTGGTATCGCTTGTTAGGTCTATCTGCCAACATGCGATCAAGTATTTGAGCGAATTCATCAGTAACATAGGTATAATAACGCCAGTTCCACTCCAAGGAGTATTGATCCATTAGTAAAGATGGATCTCTACCTGTGAGTAGTACAATAGCAGTCACACCCAAAGCATAAAGGTCACTGGAGGGTGAACATAAACCCAGGCTAATCTGTTCGCGGGGAGCATATCCCACTTTCCCGACGAGGGACATTTTGCCAACAAATGTTACCTGTTGGTTTGAACTTCTTCCCTCGTTTATATCAGTAATTTGTTTACCTACACCAAAATCAATCAGCACTGGCAAATTATTGCCATCGGGTAACATGATGTTGTCAGGAGAAATATCTCGATGGATAATGTTGTGTTGGTGGACATATTCCAAAACAGGCAGCAGATTCTTTAGCCACTGTATAACTTCGTCTTCAGCAAAATTTCTTCCTTGACGTTGAAGTTCTCCTAGCAGTCTAGAATATGTTTTACCATCGACATACTCTTGCACTAGAAAAAGCCTACCATCTCCTTCAAAGCAAGCCAAAAACTTGGGAATTTGAGGATGTTGCAATTGATGAAGAATTTTTGCTTCTCTTTTAAATAAGTTGCGATATTGTTCCAGTCCACTTTCCCCTGTGCCAATGGGTGCAAATTCTTTGAGAACACAAGCTTCATTAAAACGACGAGTGTCAAAGGCCAAGTAAGTTCGCCCCAATCCTCCCTGTCCGAGAAGTTTTTGGATAATATAGCGGTTATCGATTAGAGTTCCAGCAGCTATTTCTGGCCTTGTGATATGAGACTGTGACATCATCATCGCACTCCTAGCGATTTTATTTTTGATAAATTATCTAGTTTGCTGAAAGTCAGAAACTCTAGCAGATAAAGGCTGATAACATCCTTAAAATTGAGGTTAGCACCACTATCGAGACAAGGAAATACACTTTTCTACAATCTTCTGATGGTCTTGTGTTATTAAACAAACAGTTTTTACTTGGGTAGCTCGATCATACTACTCATACTTAGATATTTTAGCCGCCGCAACATCATTAGTGTCTGCGGTCATATCTGCGAATATCGCCTTTTGATTCGCTGCTGTACTTTGTTTTACCCCTAGTAGCCCAATTGGCACTGAGTTAGGGAATAGTAAGGATATAGCGCGACATCATGGTTTTTTTGAAAAACCGAGGTTGCTATAAGACTTGCTGAAAGAAATATTATATGTATTTCAAGTGCTGAATATGCGATCGCTCTCAAAAATTAATCTTTATGAGAACTAATCTCATTATGAGATAGCTGTTTCGGCATCAGCTATGAAAGTTTTCAGTACGGCTGATTGGCTGATTCTTCAAAATAGGTATAACAATGCTAATGCGTCGGCTAACAATGCCAATGCGACAGCTAACAATGCCAATGCGACAGCTAACAATGCCAATGCGACAGCTAACAATGCCAATGCGACAGCTAACAATGCCAATGCGACAGCTAACAATGCCAATGCGTCGGCTAACAATGCTAATGGTCTCCTTGCATTAAAAAAAACGCTATGCTTTTACCTAAAACTTTACTTAAGACTTACCTTCTAATGGCAGTATTACCGCACAAGTCGTACCAATTCCTACTTCTGTGGTGATGTTAATATGACCTTGGTGTAAGTCTACACACTTTTTCACTACTACCAAGCCTAATCCTGTACCAGGAATGCTTCTGACGTTTTTGCCACGATGAAACGGCTGAAACAGGTGCTTTTGATCTGCTATGGGAATCCCAATACCTTGATCTTGAACTTGGAGAATCACCGTATCTAATTTAAACTCCAGACTCAGATTAACATTCCCTCCTTCAGGAGAATATTTAATCGCATTTAGCAGCAAATTAGACAGAATGGAACGCAATAACCTTTCATCTACCCAAGCATAAACAGCTTTTCCTTGGCAAGCAAAACTCAATGTGTGCCTTTCATCTGTGCTTAGACGCATTTCTTCGACAAAATAAGCGCAGAATTCTTCTAAATTTATGAGTTTGGGATTAAATTCTAGTTTTCCGGTTTCGGCTCGATTGATAGTCAAAATATCGTCTAACATCTGAACCATATTTTTGACGGAAAGTTGAATCCGCTGTAAGTTCCTCAGTCGCTTAGAAGAGTTATCCCATTCATCTTGACAATTCTCTAGCAATTGCGCTGCTGCTAAAGCAGTACTCAGAGGAGTACGAAATTCATGAGATGCCATTGAGAAAAAGCGTGTTTTCAGGACGCTGAGTTCCCTTTCTCGCTCTAGTGCCATCCGAATTTCATCTAGCCTTTTGCGTCCGGTAATGTCACGTTGTACTGCTATCCAGTGGGTATAACTGCCAGTTTGATCGGCTACGGGAACGATGCTGAATTCATTCCAAAATTCCGAGCCATCTTTACGGTAGTTAATTACCTGAACTGTGACTGATTCCCAATGAGATAGAGCATTCCAGACTTTATCCAGTTCAACCCGACTTGTTTTTGCTCCTTGAAGAATACGCGGCGTTTTACCCAAAACTTCTTCCGGGCTGTAACCTGTGATTCTGGTGAATGCTTCATTAACGTAAATAATATGCGGCCCAGGTTTGCCAATTGGTTGTGCTTCAGTAATAACTACACCATCATTAGTATTTACAACTACAGATTGCAACAGCCGCACCTGTTCTTCTTGCTTCTTTTGGTGTGTAATATCGGCAATCACTGCTACCATACCGTTGATACTATCGTCGCTATCATGCAATGGAGCGGCGGAAAAAACTATATCGATCGCAGTGCCATCTTTTTTAGAAAGATGCAATTCCACTCTGGTATAAGTTGTTCCTTGTAAGATACTTTCTTGAAGAGTGTTGTATTCTTCTAATTGGCGATCTAAAAAAATGGGGTTAGGATGGTCAATTACCTCTGCCTCTGTCCAGCCAAACATCCGTTCAGCAGCAGGATTCCAGATTTTTACGTTGCCTGCTAAATCAAGTGTGAAAATGGCGCGAGGAGAGGCAGTAATCAAAGCTTGCAACGCGGCTTGGGTGCGCTGGCGTTCAGCAATTTCGGCTCGGAGAGAGACATTGGCTGTAGCTAACTCTTGAGTCCGCAGCTGAACGCGGTGTTCTAGTTCGGCGTTGAGTGTTTGTAGCTGTTTGTAAAGTTCCGATTGTTGGATGGCGATCGCTACTTGGGTAGCAAGTTGCTTCATTAACTCAATTTCCCAAGATTCCCATACACGAGTGCGATCGCACTGATGAGCAATCAATAAGCCCCAAAGATAAGGGGTAGAAGCAGGTGTTTTGCTGTCTTGTTGTTTATCCCCTTGCCGATTCTCTTGTAAAATTGGCACTACCAACTTAGCTTTGACACCAAACTGTTTCACAAACTCTGCTAGACATGGTTCGACATCAGCTTGATCGACATTTGCGATCGCGCGGGTTTTTCCCAATGAATAGGCTTGATGATACTCTTTAGGGAACACTTCGGGCGGAAAGGTTTCTCCCAAAATTTTTGTATATTCAGGTAGAACTGTTTCAGTCATAGCGCTACCCGTACCATTTTCCCAGAGGCGATAAATTAACACCCTATCCGCTTGGAGAAACTCACGTACTTCTGCAACAGTGGTAGTAAGAACCTCCTCTAACTCCAAAGATTTACGGATATGGTGAGCAATCTGGCTTACTAGTCGCTCCCGCTCAGTTTGTTGTCGCAGGATCGCTTCTACCCGTTGCCGCCTAGTTACTTCTAGCTTGAGAAAATAGTAAATTACTCCCAAGGTAATAATGCTAAAGCCAATACCGATAGGGGTGAAATTTATAATACTAAAATCGGGTATGAGCATACGAGTGACAGATTAGACGAATTGGGAATTGGGAGTGTAGTGATTTATCTGTATCAGGAAAGTGAGGCAGTTAACCGCATTATCATATATAGCAATCCGTAAGCGTTGCGGTAGCGATTCAGACGCTCCTGCGTCGCTCTAAGCGAAGCCATGCCGAAGGCGTTGCCTCTCGTTCGCGCTAGCGTCTCCCCTTGGGAGAAGATAAGGCTTTACGCTGCGCTATCGAGCGTCTTTGATTCCTGAATCACTCGCAATACAGTTCGGTTAAGGTAAGAGATGTGATGAATCGCGTCTGATTATTGTAGAGACGGCGATTTATCGCGTCTTGGTAATTTGGCAAGAAGAAATAAAATATACTGAGTTTTTTCAAAAATCAAAGAGGCGATCGCTGATAAACTGAATGTAAGAGTTTTGGAGTAGCAGAAGTTATGAGTGTTGCAAAACCTGCATCTCTAACCCTAGATGAGTTTCTCCAGTTACCAGAAACCAAACCTGCAAGTATTTATATTGATGGTGAAATTATCCAGAAACCAATGCCGAAAACGCGCCACTCTCGCCTTCAAGCTAAATTGATTAATGGGATTAATGAAGTCACAGAGAAAAGACAAATTGCTTATGCTTTTCCAGAGTTGCGTTGTACTTTTGGTAGTCGGTCAATTGTTCCAGATGTAGCGGTTATTCGTTGGCAACAAATTGAGTTTGACGAGAACGGAGAACCTGTAGATGATGTGCTAATTGCTCCAAACTGGACAATTGAAATTCTTTCTCCCGATCAGAGTTCTAATCGAGTTACAAGCAATATTTTATACTGCCTAAAATATGGTTGTCAGCTTGGATGGTTAATTGATCCTGATGACCGCTCAGTTCTCATATTTAAACCACATCAACAACCAGAATTTTGTCATAAAGAAGATAGATTGACTGTTCTAGATGGAGTTGATTTAGAGTTGACAGTAGAACAGTTATTTAGCTGGTTAAAGATGAAAGCAGAGTGAGAAATACAGATTGAAGAAGAATTCAGAACTCAGTAGTCAGAATTAAGAACATCAAATTTTCAATTTGTGGGGGAATTAAACCCGTTTATTATACGGTGTATCGGTTGTCATTTGGTAATTTGAGGGCAACTCAAGCTAAGTAAACATCGCACAAAATTCAATTCTGTTAGCGGTAGCGGGGCGTTTAGCCCATTCTGGATTCTGACTTCCTTTTCAATTAACAACTTTTATCAAATCTAGTGTAAAAACTGCCATACTTAAACCAGTATTGCCTTAATTGATGACAAGGCGTAAATAAACTGGCTTTAACACGATAAAGAAAAACCTGCCGATGATCGCCCATCCAAATTTTGTCAACCGGCTCAACAGAAATTAATGTACCTCCTAGAGCGGCTATACACTCGTTAAATCTCTCAACGCAAGAATAGTCTATGGTTTCAAATATAAAAAAATGACCCGAACAGATTAAATGACGGCTTCTTATCCAACATTGGAGCTTTTTATGCGCTTGTGGCGGCAACATTGTTTTGCTTCAAATAATTTGAGATGAATGCAGTGTTTATATGGATTTTTCAATGAATGAACTTCTAAGTTCAGGAGTCAGAAGTAACCAAGGTTTAAAAGCGTGCTAAATATGCTTTGTATCTTGCTGAACTCTACTCAATACAATTCTTTTTTTAACTGGGTAATAACCCACGCTAAAACTAAAGTTTTCATTTATAATTCTTTACTCCTGCCTCCTGCCTTCCCTTATAAATAAAATAATTTTCTGTGTTATGCAGAGGCACTCCAGGTGCAAAGAAAAACGCTTAATTGCTTATTTTGCCTTTTTCAAAAGTTAAGTGAGTGTCTTCAAAAAATCTGACACCTAAACCTAAACTTAGTCCAAAAGCCATTTCTAAAAATCTTCTGGCTAAAGATAGAGTTCTTATGAAACATCTTAAGGAGGTTATTAGAAACCCATATAAAATATAAAATTACATCTCAAAAGTAAGGAAATTACTCAGGAAATAGTAAAGAAATCGGAAAGAAGGAACGAAATCGAGAAATTGTTACTTTTTGCAATATTTTCTCAATGAGAATTTGCCAATTGTTTGAAATATAACTAAGTATCTTTAAAAAATTATGCGAATTCTTTTAGTTGAAGATGATTTACGCCTTGCCGAAACTTTAGCAGAAGCCTTGACAGATCAACGTTATACGGTTGATGTGGTGACAGATGGTGAGGCAGGATGGAATCAAGCCAAAATGCTGGATTATGATTTACTGCTGCTGGATGTGATGTTGCCAGAACTCGATGGAATTAGTTTATGTCATCGGTTGCGATCGCACAGCTATAGTATGCCTGTTCTCATGCTCACTGCTCGTGATACCGTTAGCGATAAAATCACTGGACTCGACGCCGGAGCCGATGATTATGTAGTGAAACCCGTGGATTTACAAGAACTATTTGCCCGAATTCGCGCCTTGCTTCGTCGGGGTAATGTTTCATCACCGCCGATTTTGGAATGGGGCAATCTGCACCTCAACCCAAGCACTTATGAAGTGAGCTATGGAAAAAATATGCTACATTTAACCCCAAAAGAGTACGGAATCTTAGAGTTATTACTGCGAAATGGTCGTCGTGTTCTTAGTCGCAGCGTGATTATTGAACATATTTGGTCATTAGATTCTCCTCCAGAAGAACATGCTGTGAAGGTTCATCTGAGAAGCCTACGTCAAAAGCTCAAAGCAGCCGGAGCTTTTGAAGATTTTATTGAAACAGTTCACGGTATAGGCTACCGTCTCAAGCAACTCGACCAATTATAGTCCTACTTGTAATGGGAAGCAGTTATATAGGAGTTCAATATTGTGGGGTGGGCATCTAGCCATTGGTGTCAACTTAACGTAAAAACTAGCCTAGTACAAACTTTTAGATATTATCTCGTTCCCAGTCGGAGACTGGGAATGCTCATCGTTGAGGCTCCGCCTCTCTTTCTGGCGGCAGAGCCGCTTTTGAGTTGCATTTCCAGCCTCCGGCTGGAAACGAGGTTTTAAAAGAGTTTCAGCTTAAGTTAACACCAATAGCAAGACGCCCATCCCACAAGAGTTAATTGAATGTTTTTTTATTTGTCAGTCCCTAATGATGCATAGCTATGCACCCTTAATTCACGCTTAAGCGTCAGGTTTGAGATATTCTCGTAATTGTTGAGTACGCTGTTTTGTGATATTTTCTAGACAACCAAAATAAATTGTGGGGGAAATACTTCCGCCCTCATATTTACTTGTCTCAAACTCACAATTGTTATCTCGAAACTTAATCCATGCTTGCTGTGCAGCAATCAATTTTTGTTTTCTAGACCTTTCTAATGTAGATACCAATTGTTGATAAACTTGATTCAGTTTTTTATCTGCATTCTGATAAGATAACTTCGCGCATTCATTAATTACTGCTTGAGTTTGAGCATTATTGCAGTTTAGCTTTTGAGCTAACTGCATTTTTGGTAAATTCGATGTTGTGCTTGCTGTTGTAACACTAGGAGTATGTAAGCTGCTAAAAGCTAGTATATTTACTAGCAAGAGGGATAAACAACGCATAGATTCTTTCGTACTTAATGTTGATTTGTATACTGCGTAAGTCTTCACCTTGACTTTATCTCACCAAACTACATGAATTAGTTAATAAGTCAAGAATCTTAATTTGGGAGCATCCAAATTTTGCAAATATACATCTCGAATGACTAGAAGTCGCAGCTAGAGGTAAAAAGATCCCCAAGAGTATAAAGGCTGTGGAGTTTTAGGGAATCTCAAGGCGGGGAAAGCGATCGCTAGTATATATACTTATAAAATTTCCCAAAAAAGGGATAAAATGTTTCTTTAAGCAAATAAAATATACATTTTGTTAGAAGTATGATATCTATGTTTAAAATACTTTCATATACCTCAGATTCCGACAAAACTCTTGCGTTTATCATTCAAATAACTGTATTCTTTATATTGTTGAAAATTGTTTTTCACAAAAGCAATAATACAGCATAATCTCAGCACATCGGAAAAACATTGCCTTGGGAAATCGATAAATGTCGAGATCAAAGCAAAATATGTATACCGTTGTTGGTAGCATCACAAGTAAGTAGAAAGGAATTTAAAATTCTCTTTATCTGCTATTTCCTACAAGCCATATCTAATCTAAATATAGAAGAGTATTGGCTAAATTTTCAATCTTTTTATCTCTCTAATCGGGGCAAGAAATATATTCTGTGCTGGCTGAGTTTGGGATTTAAAGCCTATTTTATCAACGAATCACGACCAGGAAAATTATGACCTCTTTAGATCCTAATTTTTTTGACATCCCGGACAAAAGCCTAATCATCATCGACCCAGCCGTTGATGACTATAAAAAGCTAAATGGCAATAACTCGGAAGTCATTTTTAAAGACGTAGTAGATACAGAAGTCAGAACGGTAACTTCAGAAGCGCATAAGCTGCTGAAAGCTCCACCGAAGGAATTGTTAGCGCCTCCTGGTGATTTTAATCCGACGCTACTACTGTTTTTGGCATCTGTGACAGTGTTGGTGTTATCTAATTGTGGTTACTGGCTTTGGCAATGGCCAGACTGGTTGTGCTTTAGTTTTAACACGATTGCCTTACATTGTTCTGGGACAGTAATTCATGATGCTTGTCACCAATCTGCCCATCGCAATCGAGTAATTAATGCCATTCTAGGGCATGGTAGCGCCCTGATGCTTGGGTTTGTTTTCCCCGTGTTTACGCGAGTACATTTGCAGCATCATGCTCATGTCAATCATCCGAAAGATGACCCAGATCATTTTGTTTCTACAGGTGGCCCGCTGTGGCTAATTGCATTTCGATTTTTGTCCCATGAGGTGTTTTTCTTCCAACGGCGACTGTGGCGCAAATATGAGCTATGGGAATGGTTTATTAGCCGCTTAATTGTTGTTGCAATTGTTTATATCTCAGTTCAATATCATTTTTTAATGTACGTTCTCAACTTTTGGGTTGTGCCTTCTGGGATAGTGGGATTAATACTAGGTTTATTTTTTGATTATTTGCCCCATCGTCCTTTTGTTGAACGCGATCGCTGGAAAAATGCCCGCGTCTACCCTAGCCCAATTCTTAATATCCTAATTTTAGGACAAAACTATCATTTGATCCATCATTTATGGACTTGTATTCCCTGGTACAAATATCAGTCTACATACTATTTGATGAAACCTCTGTTAGATGAAAAAGGCTGTTATCAAACTTCAGGCTTACTACAAAAAAAAGACTTTTTAGAGTTTATTTACGATATTTTTGTAGGAATTCGGTTTACTCATAAAAAAACTAAAAATCAAGATGAATAGCGATTAAAAGTTGCGGCTACAAATCAGCTCAGCTCAGATCAGCCCAAAACACTTGTAGAGACGGCGATTTATCGCGTCTCGAAAACTTCGATTTATTCAGAAATTAAAACTCCATTGTGTGGGTTTCATTTTCATAATTAGGATCTTCAGTACCTAGCAGTTTGTCCCAGAAGGTAAAATATAAACCGTAATGCACTTTATATTTACGATGATGTATTGAATGATGCCTAGAACCAATCAGCCATTTTCCAATCCAGTAAGTCTTAGATGAAGAAGGAAATACTTCAAATCCAAGATGGGTAAGTACTGCCCATGCTGTCATAGCTATCAGTGCTGCAACTAAGGTGATGAAATGCAGTGGAACTATGAAACTTACACCGACAAAGAAAAGTCCTTGTACAATCGCCTCTGGGAAGTCGAATGCAGAAGAACTCCAAGGTGTTGGTTCTCCCGAACGGTGGTGTCCATAATGCATCCATTTGAAAATTCGAGGCTGGTGAAATATCCGATGGATGAAATAAAAGTAAGTATCCTGAAGAACGAGTACTGCAATAAAGCTAACTACTAAATACCACAGTCCGTACTTGTATAAATCACTATATAACAGCGTTGCTCCCAAACTATACTCTGAGATCATAAACGCTCCACAAATAGCAAAAACTACTGCGGAGAGTACTGATAATTCAATATCTTTTTTAATAGAACAACTCATCAACGGTTTCAAGTGCAAGCTCCTGCTGGCAAGCGACTTTCCTAGAACTAAATAAAAGAGCAAGTATGCTCCCCCAGCAATCAAAAAGTATCGAGCAAGAGTGATACCGAAGAAGAAAAAGCAATAATACCAAAATGAGTGGTTTGTCAATTAGACCCATCCGTAATATTAATTTAGGGCAATGAAAATGCTGGTCGTGTCCAATTGTTTTGGTCTTCGCTACCAAAAATGGACAAATTATCATCGAATTTGTTAATCGACAAAATCCACTGCTTATTTTACAACATCAAGTAGTTCAGCTAATATATGTTAAAGTTTGTTAATTAAATTTAACCTAATTTTGTGGCAAAGATTCTCATTTTTTTTGGTGCATGATGCGATCGCACATCACCCTGAAGACCAATATATCCAGAAAACTCCGCCTCAAAAGGGAAGCTGAAAATTTACAGGAATGCTAAGAATAATTTGGTATCTTCATTAATGATCCAAGCTTAGTTGTAATACCTTATGAATCGTTCCGCCTGTCTCATCTTCAATCCTGTTGCGGGTCAGGGCGACCCAGATATAGAACTGGCAGAAATCCGTGCAATATTAGAGCCAGATATTGACCTCGATATTTATCTCACAACTGAAGAAATCGACGCTGACCAACTGGCATATCAAGCAGTAGAACGAGGGGTAGATGCAATCATTGCTTCGGGGGGGGATGGTACTCTTTCAGCAGCAGCGGCGGCTGTAGTGGGTACTGATATTCCATTTGGGATCATTTCTCGCGGCACAGCAAACGCTTTTGCCACAGCTTTAGGTATCCCTGACACGATCGCAGGTGCGTGTGAGACAATTTTGGAAGGAGGAACCCGCCATGTAGACGTAGCCTATTGTAACGATCGACCAATGGTACTCTTGGCAGGTATTGGCTTTGAGGCTGAAACTGTAGAATTGGCAGACCGCGATTCCAAGAATCGCTTTGGAATGATGGCCTATATCTTGGCAGGAATCCAGCAATTAAGAAATTTACATAACTTTGATGTTGAAATTGAAACTGAAGACAGGATAATTAAAACTAGTGCCTGTGCGGTAACGGTAGCAAATGCCGCGCCTGCCACTTCAGTTTTGGCTCAAGGGCCAGCAGGTCTGATTTATGATGATGGCTTACTAGATTTAACGATTGTAGCTCCAGCCAACAAAGCAGGAGCGATCGCAGCGACATTTCATCTATTTCAAACGGCTTCTACAGGTAACGCCACAGAACGGAATGATATTGGTTTCCTGCGAGCCAAACAATTTAAAATTACGACTGAACCACCACAAAAGGTTGTGTTAGATGGTGAAATAGTGGGCACAACACCAGTAGAAATTAAGTGTGTACCAGCAGGCTTACGAATTTTTGTGCCATTAGTAGAAGAAGTTGAACCTACAGAAAAACTAGAAGGACTCCCTAATCTGACTATTGAGATGAAAGACACAGTAGAAGAATGAGGGAATTGAAAAGAGGCAGAGGGGCGGTGTGCGGGGGGCTGAGGGGAAAATTCTCCCTGCTCCCTTGCTTCTCCCCAGTTCCCTCATCTCTTGTAAAAAATTCAGGAGTAAGTTGCATTGAAACTTGTATCCGATCCAGCGATCGCTAACAAAATTCGTAAAATGAATCAGCGGGTACGGTGGCAAGATCCGTTAATTGTGGAACGGAACATCGACCAAACTCGGCTGGTGTTGGAGGATGGTCAAACAGATAATTCTGAGTTCTCATTTTTAGTTGTAGGTGATAGTGGTTCCGGCAAGCACCGAGGACACAATCCGCAGCGACAGGTGGCTGAACTCATGCTGCCTCATCACAACGAATCCCGTTTTATGCTGCACACCGGGGATGTGATCTATTTAGTGGGATCGAGTGAATACTATCAACAGAACTTCATTCAGCCTTACCGAGAGTTTCTCGTGGGTACAGAGCATTCCAAACAGATTGCTTACGATCGGATGCTTTTTAAGCTGCCCATTTTACCTGTACTAGGAAATCACGATTACTATAACTTGCCGATTCTATTAAGCTTGGCGTCCTTAACAACATTACCCATTCGTCACCTGTTGCGATCGCGCTTAGACTTAGATGTGGGACTGCATGGCTCAGGAACCGGTGACGCTTACGCACGAGCATTTCTGGACTATCTGAAGGCGTTTCAGCTTCCGGGAGAGTTAGCCAGCCACTTAGATGAATACTACACAGCCAAGACAGATACAGGTCGTTGTCTTTCATATCAACCTGGGCAGTTTACCCGTCTTCCCAATCGCTACTACACTTTTCGCTATAACGGGATTGATTTTTTTGCGTTGGATTCTAATACGTTTAACGATCCACCACCTCTACCTAAAACCAAAGAAGGTGATGCCAATCGCAAACTCTTAGAAAAACGCCGTGAAGATTTCGAGCAAGAAAAGTTGGAAATCATTGAAAATTCATCAAAACTTCGTCCCGAAAATCCCAGCGAAGCCGACCAATTAGACGACTTCCACGCCAAGATGTCACAAATTGAAGAACTGATTGTTGATATCGATAAACAACTAGCTACTAATAAAACAACGCTAACTGATATCGAACAATTAGACTGGCTTAAACAAAGATTAATTGCATCTTGGAATAATAGTGAAGTTCGGGGAAGGGTGATTTATTTCCATCATCCACCTTATGTAACTGAGGCGACAAAGTGGCAACAAGCCCAAACTCTGATGGTTCGCGATCGCTTACGTGGTGTGCTGGATGCAGTAGCGAAAGAAATCGGTTCTTTAACTCAGGGGCGTCCCTTGGTAGATTTGGTATTAAATGGTCACGCACACTGCTTGGAACACCTTGAGACAATGGATACAGGACACGCTGATTCTCATATCCACTGGGTTGTTTGTGGTGGTAGTGGCTTTAGTTTGCGCCGCCAGCGAATTGAGGGAGCAGATTTGATGGAAGAAAATAGATTAGTGGCGCGATCGCATCTCTTCATTGGTCGCAGCGGTCAAGGTTCTCAGAAGCGACGACCCTATTCAGGTTTACGCATTGATGTTAAAGGCGATGGACAGCCTAAGTTTATTATCCGTCCTTTGATTGCCGAATGGTATCAGCGGCAATGGCATAATCGGGAACTTGAGCCTTTGATTATAAAAAACCAGTAGTCAGAATACA
Organism: Nostoc sp. C052; assembly: GCF_013393905.1. Taxonomy (GTDB): domain Bacteria; phylum Cyanobacteriota; class Cyanobacteriia; order Cyanobacteriales; family Nostocaceae; genus Nostoc. Next base: position 4,441,959 of record NZ_CP040272.1, on the reverse strand, counting down.
GAATTCAGAATACTTTACCAGTATTGGCTTTTAACCAATATTCCCTATCCGCTCATACTGAATTCTGACCGGAGGCGGAGCGTCTCCGGCTCCGCTCCTGAATTCTGAATTCTTCTTATAAATTAATATGACAGAGAAATGGCTTTCTATCGTCGGCATTGGGGAAGATGGGTTACAAGGGTTAAGTGCGATCGCTCTTTCCCTAATCACTCAAGCTAAAGTAATTGTGGGAGGCGATCGCCATTTAGCAATGCTCCCTAAAGATGACCAACGCGAGAAACTAGTCTGGGCATCTCCCATTAGCACTTCAATTGACGAAATCATTAGGCGTCGTGGCCAGTCAATCTGCGTACTCGCAAGTGGCGATCCGATGTGTTACGGCATTGGTGTTACCTTGATGCGGCGAATTCCCGTCTCTGAAATGACGATTATCCCCGCACCTTCAGCCTTCAGTCTCGCCTGTGCCAGGGTTGGATGGTCTTTAACTGAGGTGGAAACCTTGAGTTTAAATGGTCGTCCATCCTCCTTACTCCAGTCTTACATTTACCCAAAAGCGCGGCTGTTGATTTTGAGCGAAGGGAAGGACACACCCGCCATTGTTGCTCAAATTTTGACAAATCGCGGCTATGGTGGCAGCAAAATCACCGTATTGGAGCGTATGGGCGGCATTTATGAAAGAATTGTAGAAGGTACGGCTGCATCTTGGGGTGAAACTGAAGTTGCAGTGTTGAATGCGATCGCAGTTGATTGTATTGCTGATCCTGGGGTGATTCCATTACCAAGATTACCAGGACTACCAGATAACGCCTATCACCACGATGGGCAGTTAACGAAACGTGAAGTTAGGGCAATTACCCTTGCAGCTTTAGCACCCACACCGGGAGCGTTGTTGTGGGATGTGGGCGCAGGTTGCGGCTCAATTTCTATTGAATGGATGCGGAGTAATGCGCGATGTCGAGCGATCGCGATTGAACAAAACTCATCTAGACTACCATACATTGCCGATAATGCCAGCACTCTCGGTACTCCAAATCTGCAAATCATTGAAGGGAAAGCGCCCCATGCCCTGAAAGACTTGCCAACACCAGATGCTATTTTTATTGGTGGTGGGGTGACAGCAACGGGACTTTTTGATGTTTGCTGGCAAGCATTGCGGCCGGGTGGGCGTTTGGTAGCAAATGTGGTGACGGTAGAGGGTGAGCAAACTTTATTTCAATGGCATGAACGAGTCGGTGGCGATTTAACTCGTATTGCCATTCAACGGGCGGAACCCATTGGTAAATTTCTGGGCTGGCGAGCAATGGCGCCTGTGACGCAATGGGTAGTAGTGAAGTCTGAAAAACTTAATGGGTAATGGTATGTGGGTGCGATCGCTTTTGTAATTTGGTGATAACTTACGTAAATTCTCGTCTTGTTATACATACTATAGGCTATAAAATATATCTTGCTTTCAAAACTATGGTTAATAACCCTAATGTTTAGCACTTTGCAAAATCGTACTGCTCGCTGATAGTAGCAACTATGCTCTGGGTATACTAAACCTATAGAAAGAAAATTATCATAACTAGATACAATGTTAGTAGAATCAGATAGATTATTTCCTATACTTGGCTATCGGATTATTAAGCAATTATATTCAGGTAAAAAAACCTTAGTTTATCGAGCTATTAGACAAAAAGATCAGCAATCAGTTATTTTAAAACTGATGCGTAATGAAGATCCTAATTTTACTGAGATTAATCAGTTTCATAATCAATATACCATTACCCAAAACCTTGAAATTCCAGGCATAGTCAAACCAATAAACCTAGAAAAATATCACAATAGATATGTGATAGTAATGGAAGATTTTGGTGGTATTGCCCTTAATCTCTGGCAGAAAGAAGAGCAGAAAAAAGGAAATTATTCTGTTTCATTGAGTGAGTTTTTCGGTATTGCCATTGAAATTAGTGCAACTTTGGAACGGCTACATCACCATCGCATCATTCACAAAGATATCAAGCCTGCTAACATTTTGATTCATCCGATAACAGGTAAGACCAGAATCATCGATTTTAGTATTGCTACTCTATTACCAAAAGAAATTAAATTTCTCACAAATCCCAACATCCTAGAAGGTACTCTAGCTTATATTTCCCCTGAACAAACAGGACGCATGAATCGAGGTATAGACTACCGTACCGACTTTTATTCCTTGGGTATCACCTTCTTTGAACTCCTGACAGGGCAGTTACCATTTAGTACTACTGAACCGATGGAGTTAGTCTACTCTCACATTGCCAAAGAACCGCCAAAAGCTAGTCATATTAACTCCAGTATTCCCACAGTTTTATCTGATATTATCAGCAAACTGATGGCAAAAAATGCTGAAGACCGATATCAGAGCGCTCATGGACTCAGGTATGATTTGGAGAAATGTCAAACCCAATGGCAAGAGAAAGGAAATATTACAGCCTTTGAATTAGGAATTCGGGATATCTCAAATCATTTTGCCATTCCTGAAAAACTTTATGGTCGTCAAAGAGAGATTGAAATTCTCCTCACTACTTTTGACCGGGTGACAAAGGGAAGCACAGAAATGATTTTAGTCTCTGGTTACTCAGGGATTGGTAAAACTGCTGTGGTTAATGAAGTCCATAAACCCATTGCCAGACAGCGTAGTTACTTCATCAAAGGAAAATTTGACCAATTCCAACGTGACATCCCGTTGTCAGGATTGGTGCAAGCTTTGCGAGATTTAATTAGTCAAATACTTTCCGAAACAGACGCCCAAATTCAACAATGGAAAACCAAAATTTTATCGGCATTGAGTACGCAATCTCAGGTAATCATTAATGTAATTCCTGAACTTGAAATAATTATTGGTAAACAACCCCCATCTGCTGAACTTGCTGGTAGCGCTGCTCAAAATCGCTTCAATTTATTGTTCCAGAGATTTATCCAGGTCTTCACTACTAAAGATCATCCTCTGGTTATTTTTCTAGATGATTTGCAATGGGCAGATACGGCTTCCTTGAAGTTTATTCAATTATTAATGGATGGAAATTCTTCTTCCCTTGCTAAAGATAAAGAGAATATATCTGAAAGCAAAGGTAGCTTACTACTAATTAGTGCCTATAGGGATAATGAAGTTTCAAATCTACATCCGCTACATTTGACACTACAGGAAATTGCCAAAGTAGGAGCAGTAATTAATACAATTAAACTCTCACCTTTAAGTCAGATTGATTTAAATCAGATGATTGCTGATACACTACGTTGTCCAGAAACTATTGCTGTACCTCTGACTCAAATGGTGTTTTTCAAAACGAAAGGAAACCCTTTTTTTACATCTCAATTTCTCAAACTATTATATGATGACGGACTAATTGAATTAGATTTTAATGCAGGTAATTGGAAGTACGATATTACCAAAATTAAAACCTTATCTCTTACAGATGATGTCGTAGAGTTTATGGGCATCCAAATAGGAAAACTGCCCCAAAATGTACAAAATGTATTAAAAATTTCTGCTTGCATTGGTAATGAGTTTGACTTAAAAACATTGTCACTTGTTAATGAAAAATCTTTAATAGATACTGCATCTGACTTATGGCAAGCATTACTTGAAGGACTGGTTATACCTCAGAAAGATGGTTATAATTTTACACCAGAAAATGATAGACACCTATTAAGCTTTTCAACTAGAGAATCGGAAAATTTATCACTTACTAACGCCCAACTACCAAAATATAAATTCGTACATGACAGAGTTCAGCAAGCAGCTTATTCTCTAATTCCCAAAGACGAAATAAAGCAAATACACTTAAAAATTGGGCTGCTTCTCTTGAACAATACTCCAGTTGCCGAACGGGAAGAAAATATTTTTGAGCTTGTCAATCATTTCAATATTGCAGCCGAATTTATTACCCATCAAGCTAAACGTAATGAGTTAGCTGAAATGAGTTTGATGGCTGGACGTAAAGCTTTGGTATCAACAGCTTATTCATCGGCACTGAAGTATTTAACTATTGGAATTGAGCTACTAGCAGATGATAGTTGGGATACTAAATATGATCTCACCTTAGCTTTGTATAATACGGCAACAGAAGCGGCATATCTCAGTGGTGACTTTGAACACACAGAAAGATTTGTCCAGGTTGTGTTGCTAAAAGCGAAAACTCCACTAGATCAAGTGAAAGCTTATGAAGTTAAAATACAGTCTTATGGCGCACAAGGAAAAGAACTAGAAGCTGTCCATATTGCAAAAACCTTTTTGAAAACTTTGGGAGTAGAGTTCCCTACAAATCCTAGCCAATCCGATATTCAGTTAGCGATAGAGACAACATCTGCAAAGTTGGCTAATAGGTCTATTCAAAACTTAATTGAACTGCCTGAAATTACAGAAGCGCAACCACTGATAATCATGCGTATTCTATCTAGTTCAATTGGTCTTGCTTATACAGTTGCGCCGGAATTATTACTGTTTATTATTCTGAAACAGATCAATTTATCGATCAAATTTGGTAATTCTCCTTTGTCTGCTTTTGCGTATGTGATGTATGGAGTAATGTTGTGTGGGGTAATAGGAGATATTGATTCTGGATATAAATTTGGGAAACTAGCTGATAGTTTGTTGCCTAATTTTCAAACAAAAGAAGTAACTGGCAAGGTTATGGAAACATTTAATCACCTTGTCAGACATTGGAAAGAGCATCTAAAGCAAACATTGAAACCCTTACTTGAGTCTTATACGACTAATCTCGAAGTCGGAGATATGGAATTTGCCGCTTATGCTCTTTATGGTTACTCCCAACATGCATACTTTACAGGACAAGAACTCATAAAACTTGAACAAGATATAGAAGTATATAGCAAGACCATTAAGCAAATAAAGCAAGAAAGAGTATTTTATTGGAATGAAATATTTCGGCAAACAATCTTGAATCTGCTAGGAGATGTTCAAAATCCGCAGAGTTTAATTGGTGCAGCCTATGATGAAGAGAAAATGCTACCACTTCATCTGAAAGCTAAAGATGGAGTCGCACTATTTTTCCTATATTTCTGCAAACTTCAGGTATGTTATCTGCTGGCTGATTACTCTCAAGCTCTTAAAAATACTGTCATGGCAGAGAAGTACTTATATGCTGGTGTCGGCATGTTTATTACTGCTCAATTTTATTTCTACGATTCATTGACGCATCTAGCAGTATATGCTGATTTCGATGAATTTGAACAAAAAGAAATCCTGCATAGAGTGACAGAAAATCAGAAAAAAATGCAAAATTGGGGAGATCAGGCTCCCATGAACCATTTGCATAAATTTTATTTAGTAGAGGCAGAACGGCATCGAGTTCTTAATCAATATCTTGAAGCGATAGATAATTATGAGAAAGCTATTTCTCTTGCCAAAGAAAATGATTACATTAACGAAGAAGCTCTTGCTTGCGAATTAGCGGCTATATTTTATCTCAAATGGGGTAAACAAAGAATTGCCCAATTCTATCTCACTGATGCCTACTATTGCTATGTTCGCTGGGGAGCATTAGCCAAAGTTTATGACTTGCAAAAATGCTATCCTCAATTACTTCTCCCCATCATTCAGCAAGAAGAACCTAGCTATTCTTATAGTGAAAAAAATCTACCTGAACTGAGTCTACACCTATCTACACTTAGCAATAAATCTACTCTAATTACGAATGAAACTGTGATTGGCTCCAACACTAGTATTTCAGATATGTTAGATTTGGGAACTGTGATTAAAGCTTCTCAAGCCGTGTCTGGAGAGATTGAACTGGAGGCACTCCTTTCTACTTTAATGGAAGTTGTCATGGAGAATGCAGGAGCTTCTAAATGTGTGCTGATATTGAGTGAAGCTAATAATTTAGACTTAACTGTTGCCGCAATTAGTCCTGGTTCTACTTTTAGAGATACTCACACAGAGTTTTTATCTATTCCTTTAGAATCTAGCGATTGTGTTCCTATCTCTTTAATTAATTATGTCAAACGAACCCAAGAAATATTAGTAATTGATGACATTAAAGCGAAAGCTTCTTTTGCAGTAGATCGTTATATTAACCGTGAGGAGCCAAAGAGCATATTATGTATTCCGATGCTTAACCAGGGCAAATTGCTGGGACTGATTTATCTAGAAAATAATTTAACTACAGGAGCATTTACACGCGATCGCCTAGAAGTTCTCAAGCTTTTAACTATCCAAGCTGCAATCTCTTTAGAAAATGCCATTCTCTACAATAATTTAGCTGAAGCGAATGAGCAATTGGAGAAGTACAGTCATATATTAGAGGAAAGGGTGGTAGCAAGAACAGCAGAACTTAACGAAAAAAACCAGCATTTGCAAGAAGCTCTAGAAGAATTACAAAGTGCCCAAAGTAAATTAATCCAAAGCGAAAAAATGTCTTCATTAGGGCAAATGGTGGCGGGAATTGCCCATGAAATTAATAACCCTATCAATTTTATTCATGGTAATATTACTCACGCAAGTGACTATGTTCAACAATTGCTAGATTTGATTAATATCTATCAGCAACAATATCCCCATCCCTCAGCAATAGTGGAGCAAAAAATTGAGGAAATGGATGTAGAATTCCTGACAGAAGACCTCCCAAGGATTCTCGACTCGATGAAGGTGGGAAGTTCCCGTATCCGAAATATTATTCTGAGCTTACGTAACTTCTCTCGTCTAGATGAATCGGAAATGAAGCCTGTCAATATCCATGAAGGCATCGACAGTACTCTAATGATTTTGCAGCACCGACTCAAAGAAAAGAGCGATCGCCCGGAAATTGAGGTCTTTAAAGAATACGCACAACTGCCCGATGTTATTTGCTATGCCGGTCAACTCAACCAAGTGTTTATGAATATTTTAAGTAATGCGATCGATGCTTTAGAGGATTACAACAATAGAGAAGATTCTCCAAGGAAAAATCCTCAGATTCTTATTCGTACTGAATTAGGAGAAGTAAACACGTTGAAGATTCGGATTGCTGATAACGGTTATGGGATGACTGCACAGGTGCAGCAGAAAATATTTGATCCATTTTTTACCACTAAGGCAGTAGGAAGTGGTACGGGGTTGGGGTTATCAATTAGCTATCAAGTGGTAGTAGACAAACACAAGGGTCAGTTAAGCTGTGAATCAACTCTCGGAGAGGGGACTGAGTTTGTGATTGAGATTCCACTGCAACAATAAGGGAACTCCAAGAAAGAAATTATTCAATATTGTGGGGTGGGCAACATGAGCGCCCTATGGACTGGGCTCTCGTGTCGCCCACCCCACAAGAGTTATTGGATATTTTTTTTGGAAATCCCTAAGACAAGCTAACGATACTGAAAAATTTACGTGAGTCCCAGTTGGAGACTCACGTAAATTTAGTATATGGTTCGGTTGAGAACTTCGCCAAAGCATATTCGGAAGATATCAACGAACGCTTGTCACCTCTACATTTGCCGCGATGGGCTATGCCCCGCCGGAGGCGATCGCCAAATCATTCAGAGATGGATGTTGTTTTTGTTTTGCTTGTAATTCCTCCCCCAGATGCTTGTAAGCAGATGGATCTATTGGCATCAAAAACTCCCCAACCAAGTTCCCTGCTTGACGGCGGCTATTCAAACCCATATCCTGAAGCAATTCATCAATGTAATGGAATGTAAAAGGAGTTACACATGCTCCACTGACGAAAGCATAAGGTCTATCTTTTTTCCTCCATTCCAACTCTGCTGTTACATCCTCTAGCATCTGTTGCGGGGATGGTAAAGGTATACCTCCTTTGACATACTCTGATAACCACCTAGCACCAATTTCTGCTGATAACTGGGCACAGAAAGTATAGTTATAACCAACAAAACCCATTTGTGGAACATGAGGGTGAATGAGATGGCGGTAAAGATGGATAGTGCCTTCTTCATCAAATACATGTCTGCGGTACTTCTCTTCTAAAAAGGGGATATCCTGAACAAAACCTGTGCCAAAGACAACAACATCTGCCTGTATTCGTTCGCCGTTATCCAATTCGACGCCACTAGCAAAAAACTTGTTGATCTTTGTCTTCACAGCACGAATTTTACCCGCGCGTACATGCTCAAAAAACCCTTTAGGCACTAAGGCGATACTACAGCCAATCAATTTGTTCATCGGTTGTTTGGGCACCATCCCACAAGCATCAAGGGGAAACTGTAAGCGTAGGATAGTTTCATTCAGCCGCCAGAATGCCCACACCAGCGGCTTGCCAAAACTATGCAGCCACTTTTCCCATCCTTGAAGTTTATGATAGGGCATCCAAGTTTCTGCAAACCGACTCAGGAAAATATACTTGATGTTCAACAGACCGAGAAAGAAGTTAGGAACTTTCCACAGCGCTTGACGGAACACAAGGGTACATTCCTTGGCTTTGCTAGCTGCAAGATTCGCTAAATCGGTGGCTGACTTGCCAAAACCGACAACAACCACTCGCTTGCCCTCAATTACAGAGCCATCATTAAAGTTGTTAGTATGTATTATCTGACCTCCGGTGGCAATGAACTCTTCCATCCCCGGCAAGTTAGGAATGTAGGGAATATCATAAGTACCATTGCACACAATTACAAAATCGAACTCGTAATTTTGTTTTCCGATCTCCTTACCATCTTTTTGAAAGCTAACACTAACTACCCATCCAAGAGTATTTCCTGATTTGCGCTCCACTTTGGTGACGTTTGCACCGAACTTAATTTTTTCTGTGACACCAAAGTGTTGGGCATAGGATTCAAGGTAAGCGCATATTTGCTCTCCTGAAGGCCATTCTGGATAAGAGGCAGGCATAGGAAAGTCTGAGAAAGCATACGTGTCTCTGGGATTTTGAATTGACAGTCCTGGGTAAGCCCTCGACCTTTCCCACACACCACCAAGTCCCTGCCGTTTCTCGAACAATGTCACTTCGTAACCTTCCTCAAGAAACGTCTTTGCTGAGACTAATCCGCTGACTCCAGCCCCAATCACACATACTTGTTTCACCGTCATCTTGGGTTCTCCTAAATTATGAAACTAGTGTAGGAATCTGATATGAGCGATCGCTAACCGCATTAAGATACTCTGACTGTTCTTGTGACTTCATTACATGAGTTAAGTATTCATACTGAGACGGTAAGGTTGAAGTTAGGTAATTTGCTCTTTCCCTAATTTCCAAAAATGCAGCCTCGGCATTGTGATTTTCGATATGTTCTAAAATGGGAAGACTGCTTTCAGGCATGTAATTTAGCCCCAACAACATTACCGAATAAGAGTAAGACTCGAAGCCGTGGTATTTCGGGTTGATAGTCTTGTTGCTTGGCAGTCTATTTTTCCATAATCGTAATTTTTCCTGTAGTTCTTCTGGAACTTTGATATTGTTCTTAGTTGCTTTCCAGAATTCTGTGTCGGTGCGATCGCTAGCATAGTAATGCAGGGTTAAAAATTCTCGTACACCATCTATGCAGTCAGCGATAACTTTGTTATAGCTGTGAATTAGCTCTTGATTGAAAGATTTGCTGGGAAAGTGGCTAACTAACTCTTCAATTCCATGTTGAATGAAGAAGATGCCAGTAGATTCTAGTGGTTCCACAAATCCACTGGAAAGGCCAATTGCTACACAGTTTTTCACCCATGAGTTTCTGTTACGTCCAATCCGCATCTGGATATGAGAGGCTTGACGATTATCAGCAGCGGCTCCCAAATGCTGGCGAAATTCCTGTTCTGCCTCCTCAGCAGAAATGAATGCACTCGAATAAACATACCCAGTACCATTTCTGCCATACAAAGGTATATTCCAGACCCAACCAGAGGAAAGTGCAGTTGATGTGGTGTAAGGGTTGATACCATCTTTTTTGATATCAGTTGGTATTTGTATGGCGATCGCGCGATCGCACAATAGTGAATCTGAATAAGAAATGAATGGCTCACCAAGGGCTTTGTTGATCAAAAGACCACGGAAACCAGTACAATCAATGAAAAGATCGCCGCTGAGAATCCCATGCTTTTTGGTTGTGAGACTATCTATACTCCCATCCTCAGTTAACTTAATATCCACCACATCATCAACAATTTGCTTCACTCCCCTTTCCATTGCATAATCTTTCATGAATCTTGCCAGTAGATTCGCATCAAAATGATAGGCATAGGGGTACTGAATCTTTAACTTATCCAGGATATTTTTCTTGACGATATGCTCTTGAGAAAATTCATTTTCAACTTTGCGATCGAAGACTTTACCATCTAAATATTTGGGTGACAGTTTCTGGTCACACAGCCAAGGAATTAGAAAGCAAGCATAATCAAATGCTTCTTGGTCTTTCTTCATTTTCAGCCACCATTCCGAGATATCAAAGCCGTCAATTACCTCATATCTCTGGAAGGGATGGTAGAAGTGTTGCCCCTTCGCATTCCAGTTGACAAACTTAATTGCCATCTTATATGTGGCATTACACTTTGGCATCCATTCATATTCTTGTAGCCCAAGAAAATCAAAGAATACTTTGATGGTACTAAAAGTTGCTTCTCCAACTCCAATTTTGGTGATATTAGATGATTCCACTAGAGTAATATTAATATTTTTATCTAGTGCTTTACTCAAATAAGCTGCCGTCATCCAACCGGCTGAACCCCCACCAACAATTACAATATTTTGGACATCCTGTACATACTGTGACATAGCAAAAGTTCCTCTTTAGTCTAAAATTCACTAGGGAAGTCAGCTACAAAATGCTTGTTCAATAATTTAGATTAGGCAGCTTTAAATTCTTGCTCAATTTGATGGGTTTCAGCATATACCAAAAGCCCATTTGTAAATTGTGTGAAAACTATAAATAAGTTCTCAACTAATTCCAACGCTTCTTGTCGAATTTCTTCTGATAGTTGAATATCTTGTAAAAATTGCTCTATTCCAGATGTACCCGTGATGTGACCAGTTTCAACATTCAGATGGAAATCGGCAAAATATCGGCATGACTTTTGGGTAATAGCTTTAATTTCTTTACCAACCTCTGCCGCAGTTGAAAACATTATGTTTCCAGTCGCTTCGAGAACTTCAATAATTACGATTTTCTGAATAGGAGTAGCGTTTGAAGTATAGCGATATAGCTGATAGTTTAGCCAGCGAGCATTCTTAGTTTCTTCACTCCAAAGAAATTTTAATGCATCACTAAAATTCAATGATTTATCAAGTTCTAGGTTCTTCAAATCTTCCAAAAACCACAGCCAATGATGATCGTCTTCATAAGTATGCTTATTAATTAGTACCTGAATTGGATCGTTTGTTGGCTCTACTCGCAAAAAATACTTATTTAGTTCTCCAAAATTCATAATAAAATGAGCAGCGCATGGTGCCCAAGCTAACCTTTGCCTGGGATTTATACTTTTATTTTGCATAAAATCAAACAAGGGTAGTTGGGCATATTCTTGTTTCTTTTTTTCAATCAATGCTAGTACTTCTTGCATTTTTAATGATACCGATTTTCAATGTTTAATATTCAAGCAAAAGTAACTTTCTGGCTTGGTTGTAGAAAGGATAATCTGCCCCAGTTTTGGTTTTTAAATTTCCAAAGATTTTTTGATAGTAATTAGCTCAAAATCCACTATTTAAATAGCAGATAATGTCTAATTTGTTATATTGCAATACGGTTTAAGTAGGTAGAAAAAATAAACCTAACTGTGTAACGAAAAGCAAAAGCACTGAAAATCTTGCGATTGCAACTCTTAGAGACGCTATGCGTAGCTTGCTTCCCCGTAGGGGTCGGGAAGGCTTACGCCAACGCAATGACATAGTTATAAATTTTTTCACCCACCTACTTAGTTAAGGGTTTGTAAATAATTGGTCTTTTAAGCGCGATAAATCTCTACATCAGGGTTATAAGTATGTTGTTTTATATCGTATTGAGACTAACGCTAAATTGTAACCAGCTAATTTACTGTTATTTTTTTACTTTAACTTTAATGTATCCATGTAATAAACGCAGCTTTTACTTAAGTATGCTTGTTAAGAAATTGTCTTATACAAGCATTTCCTTTGCCCAAAAGAACCAAATTGGTCATTTAAGGGTTCTACCCTAGCTAAGATTTGAAAGCAGACTCGTATATACTTGGAAAGATTTTTAGATTTGTTATTACTAAGCATAGTATTAATAACTACTTTCTTTGTTTCAGTATTAATGTATACTCAGCAGTAGGCTCAAATTCTTCTGGCGTATATTGCAGATGAAATTGGGCATTAGACCAAGAAAATGTCCCAGGAGTCACAGAACGGATGAGGTAATGGAGGCTATAAACTTCTAGTTCTAGGTGGTCGGCATAGGCGATAATGCGATCGCTACTCTCAACTCTATGACTAGTAAACGCTTTTATCACATTGGCTTTGGACAAGATGATTTGGGTTCATCGCCTCCCAGGATTGCCCTATTATCTGGCGATCCAGAGCGATCGCGTCTAATTGCCCAAACTTATTTACAAGATATACGCGTGTTGTCAGAAAATCGCGGACTCAATAGCTATGTGGGATACTTACCTAATGGTCGCCGTATCTTATCAGCTACAAGTGGTATGGGTGCGCCTTCATTAAGTATTGTGGTTAATGAATTGGTGCAAGTAGGAATCCGGCAAATCATTCGTATTGGAACTTGTGGTTCTATTCAACCCCACATAACCGTTGGTAGCATTGTCATTAGCAGTGCAGCATTGTGTCGCCAAGGTGCAGCTAATGACATTGCACCTGTGGAGTATCCAGCCGCAGCCGATCCTTTTCTGACAGTCGCTTTAGTTAAAGCCGCACGAGAATTAGAGGTTGAACATTACATCGGAATTACGGCATCAGTTGATACTTTTTATGAAGGACAAGAACGCACCGACTCAGCAAATCCATATTTAATGCGATCGCTGCATGGCATTACAGAAGAATATGGACGCTTGAATATCTTGAATTACGAGATGGAATGCGGCACACTATTCAAAATGGCAGGAGTGTATAATTTTGCAGCAGCGGCTATTTGCGGTGTAGTAGCTGGGCGTACTGTTAGTGAAAATATCATTCTAGAACAAAGAGACATTGCTGTGAAAAATGCGATCGCAATTGCTGTAAATGCAGCAGAAAAACTTGAGTAAGCTAACAGATTTATCTTAATTACTATATCAAACTTAATCTACTCTAAGTGTTTTTATCATGTCTTTACTTAATCTTTAATTTATCAATCAGTAATTCTAGTTAAGATACACAGAGTAAGCCCATATAATTTAGCATAATGTAAACTTGAAAAATCAAAGAATATAATCCTAAAAGAATAGTATAAAAAGCACAGTTGACAACTAAGCAAAATCAATGAGAAGACTTCAATGCTGTTGTCAAAAAATTGTCAGGAGTCAGGTTCATGTCAAAAGGCTTGAACACTCAATCTGCTGAAGCCTTGAAAAATCATAGTGTTCAGAGAAAGCCAAAAGAAATATCAGACATCGGCATTATTTAACAGAGTCTATAGGTATCATTAATGTCGCAAAGAATTGAATGGATTGATTGTTGGAAAGGTCTTGCCATAATTACAGTTGTTGTAGGACACATAGTCAACCCAGGATCGAAATATATTTTCTGGTTTCACATGCCGCTTTTTTTCTTTATCAGTGGATATCTTTATAGCAAAAAAACTGACTACTCTGCTTTTTTTAAGAAAAAGTTTTTTCATCTTCTAGTACCATATTTTTCATTTCTTTTTTTATTTACTCTACTTCAGTATCTACCATTAATAATAGATAGTTGGCAGCAAAAAAAGATATTATCGATAGATAAACTTATAATATTTATATTTCCGGTAATCTGGAAACAATTCTATGGTGGAGCAAATTTGGTGCTTTGGTTTGGTGTGTTTTGGTTTATAACTTGTTTATTTTTTACGCAGCAGTTATATAACCTGATCTATATAAAATTTGGCTCTAATAATTGGTTGATGATAAAAATTATGCTTGGCTCCTATTGTCTAGCAATGATGAATTATTTTTATCTAAAAAATGTTATATTTCCTTGGAGTATTAATGTAGTTGCAATGGCACTTCCATTTTACTGGTTAGGACACATGGCAGCTAAATCATTTTTAATTAATTCTAAAATTCTTATACTTCTTATAATAGGAACAATAATATTTTTGACTGCAATTTTACTAGATGCAGTGTCTCTAATGCATTTTAATTTTAATATGAAAAGTACAAACTATGGAGTATTAATTCTTAATGTCTTCATAGCTTTATCTAGTATTGTTGTTACACAGCAATTGGCGCTAATACTTGACAATAAATCTTACGTAGGAACTGCCCTGCGCGAACTTGGTAGTGCTTCTATGATCGTTATGTATTTGCATCAACCGATACAAATAACTATGAAAAATTACCCAATCTTCGCAATTCAAGGAATTCGTGTAATCGGTGCATTAATTATTTCATATATTATCTACAAAATTATCTTCAATTATTCAATTATGCGTCAGCTTTTCTTGGGTGATTTTTCAACCCCGAACGCTATACTTTCCAGAAAAAGTACATCTCAATAAGTCTTGACACAAGGAATCAGAAAAAACTAATATCTGGCTAATAAAAGTTTATGCTTATCTTTTTTGAATTTTCAAGTTTATTACATATAAACGATAACTACTATATTTAAATATGGTGTTTTTGGATTAATAATCTGGGTTTGGTCACAAATTTTGCAGTAGCTATGAGTAATTTAATTATCAACAAATATCAGAAACATTGGAGAGCAATATAATATGAAGAATGCTTGTAAGCGTTGGACTACGACCGTTAACCTAGCTACAATCGCAATAATACCGACGCTGATATTTTTAGCATTCTCTCATCAGGCAACAGCAGACGATCCAGGAGCATGTTACATGGTAACTTCCTCTGGTAAAACTGTTGGATTAGGAAGGCTTTGTGGCAATGGTAATAATATAGTTGCACCTCCAGACGACAAAGTTTTTCGAGTTCCCATCAAACGCCGTTTTGGTGGAACTCCTGTGATTGATGTCACTTTCAATGACAAAAAAACCTTTGAAATGATTGTAGATACAGGTGCTAGTGGAACGATTATCACTCTAAATATGGCGAATACACTTAAACTTCAGGCTACGGGTACAATGCAAGCCCAAATTGCTGATGGTAGCGAAGTAGAATTCCCAACAGGTAAGGTCAAATCCATTGCAGTAGGTGGAGTTACAGGCAATAATCTTCAGGTAGCGATCGCACCAAAAGCAAGCATCGGCTTGCTAGGCCACGATTTTTTTGGTAAATATGACATCAAGATTCTAGAGAGAGAGATCGAATTTCATCACCGCTAATGCTTGGAGTTGGAACTAGGGACTGGGGATAAGGGGTAATGGGGACTAGGGATTGGGGATTGGGAAAAGCAGTACGCGAGGACTAAGTTTTAGTCACAAAGACTGGCTACTTTACCACAGAGTTGCAAATCCCTAATCTTGATTCTTCTTGTTTACAATAACTTGAAGCCGAGATTATTAAGAATTTCACGCAAGCGATCGCGTCCTCTCAAAGCCTCCACAGTTGCAATTCGCTGGGCTGAGTGTTCTGACCAATCGCCGGCTACATTCATCTTTTGTTCAGTGTAAAAGTCTTTGATGATGTCATTGTAGTGAGCGATCGCTTCTTCTTGTTCTGCTAATTTATAGGTTTCACGGTGCAGCACAGCTGTCTGGGGTAAGCGTGGTTTAATTGCCGCTGGCACTTCAGGATTCGGATAACCCACACACAACCCAAATACAGGGAACACAGAAGGCGGTAAATTTAGCAATGCTGCTACTTCTTGAGGATGGTTCCGTAGTGCGCCGATATACACTGTTCCCAAACCAAGGGACTCAGCGGCTACAGTTGCATTTTGCGCTGCCAATGCCGCATCGATTGTAGCTGTCACAAAGGATTCCAAATATTCTAAAGCATCATGAGATAGTCCACGACTGTCAGCAACGTAACTTAGACGCGCCAAGTCTGCTAACCAAACCAAGAATAAAGGCACTTGCTTAATGTGTGCTTGGTTTGACGCTAGTTTAGATAATTCTTCTTTGCGTTCTTGGTCTTCGATTGCAACTACACTCCAGGTTTGCAAATTAGAAGAAGTAGATGCAGATTGGGCGGCTGCAATTAACAACTCCAGAGTTCCTGGTGGTAGAGGATCGGATAAATAAGACCGGATGGAACGGTGAGATAGTAGTGATGTCAGCGAATCATTCCATTCAATTTCCGAATTGAAGGGAGTTTCACCGTAGCGCGATCGCAGTAGTTCTGTAGGATTAGTCATAATTAATTCCAAGATTTACATTTCAAAAGTTGTCAGTTGGGGACTCCCAAATAAAAAAATATGCAATTAATTCTTGGAGTTCCCTTGTTTGACTAATAGCAATTTCATCTGTCAGGGCATAGAAATGTATGCCCTTACAACCGATTCATCGTACTAGTTTAAGTTTTTGGTGAAAAAGCAGCATATTCTTCTTTTGTCAACACTGCATCCTTCACTTTTACCTCTTTGGGAATTAACTTCAATTTGTAATATGTATCTGCAACACCTTGTTGGAGATTTATCAAATTGTCATCAACTGGTACAAGCCCAAAAGTTCGTCTGTTAGTTGCCTTCCTCATCGTTTCTAGATCAATTCCTAACACAGGTGCAAGAGTTTTTGCTACTTCTTCTCGATGGGTTTTAGACCATTCTTCTAAATTTTGAATTTCCTCCAATATTGCCTTGACAATTTGGGGATTTTCTGTAACAAACTTGCGTGTCATCAAATAATATCCTCCCTGTTTATTAATTCCTGTGCCATCAATCAGGACTCTGGCTTTAGTTGCCTCTTGAGCCGCTGCATAAAAGGGGTCCCAAATTACCCAGGCATCCACACTTCCCTTGACAAATGCCGCGCGGGCATCTGCTGGAGCCAAATATTTCGGTTCAATGTCTGTATATTTCAATCCAGCCTTTTCTAAAGCTTGGACTAACAATAAGTGGGCACTAGATCCTTTTTGAAAAGCAACTTTTTTGCCTTTTAGGTCAGTAACTTTTTGAATTTGTGAATTTTGGGGAACAAGAATTGCTGAACCAGCCGGACTAGCAGCAGTACCAACAACATAAGTTAGAGATGCTCCCGCTGCTTGGGCAAATATTGGCGGTGATTCTCCTACTGGGCCGATGTCAATGCTACCGACATTCATCGCTTCTAATAGTTGCGGCCCCGCCTGAAATTCAGTCCACTGTACAGTGATACCTTCAGGTGCTAAACGCTTTTCTAAAACACCCTTAGTTCTCAACAAAATGGTCGATTTTTGATAGCCAAATCTGACTACTTTTGCATTGGAAGCGGAATTGCTAACAGATCTGGCACTGGGATTGGGAGCATTAACAGTAGGTGTCGATGAACAAGCTGCAAATAGCAAGCTCAGACAAAGACCTGTAATAAAAGCCCCCACTATTGGCAAAGGAGAAGAAAAGAATAATTTATGTTGATTTTTAAAGGGGATATTCCTGATTTTTATCAACGATATCCACTTGCTAATTAAGCGGCGAAAGATTTGGTTAATCATCAAAATGATTTCTCTGAGCGATATTAATACTATAAACTTATAGGTTTACTGGAGTATATAAATATATTCAGATATTCATGGTAAGTTGACAACAAGCAACTGAACTGAGCGAAGTCTGAGTTACTCCCATACGGTTCAGTGACCCTACTCTTAAGCAAACTACAGTTGGGTTTAAATCCCCTTATGTAGCCTCTTCGCTACGAGACACCGCGTGGAAAATTTTGAATATCTTAGTGCCAAAAAATACAGTGCTAATTCAACAGATCAGGCTCTTCACGCACAATTCTGTCATAAAGGGGCTGAAAGCCGAACCACCCACTTGTATGTGACCCTACTTGAGTTTGAGTTAAACGGGCTGTTTCGTGTTTAATAGTAGTTGGTCTACCTGCTGCTTCTGCTAGCAATTGGGCTTGGCACGATCGCTCTAAACTAATGTACCAAAAAGCAGCTTCATCGACTGTATGTCCCACAGTTAAAATGCTGTGGTTACGTAAGATAATAGCTTTTTTTGGCCCCAAAGCTTGGGCTAGTCGCAGACCTTCAGAAGTTTCTAAAACAACACCTGTGAAATCGTCAAACAGGGCATGGTCTTCGTAAAAAGCACAAGAATCTTGAGTCAAGGGGTCAAGGAGACGCCCCAAACTAGACCAGGCTTTACCATAAAGGGAATGGGCGTGAGCCGCCGCAATGACATCAGGTCGAGCTTCATGAATCTGAGAATGAATGGCGAAAGCAGCTTGATTTACCTGAGCATCACCTTTAACCACCTCACCTTCTCTGTTAACCAACACCAGGTCAGAAACTCGGATATGACCGAAGTATGACCCGAATGGGTTGACCCAAAAATGGTCTGTAAACTCTGGATCGCGAGCCGTAATATGCCCAGCGATTCCCTCGCTGAATCCAAACTTACCAAACAGGCGAAAGGCAGCGGCGAGACGTTGCTTACGATGCAGGCGTTCGTCTTCAACTCGCTCGAATACTGGGGGTTGTGGTCTATCGTACTTGGGCATGTTCTTTTTCCTCTTCCTCTTTACAAGGAGCGTTGGAATATCCAGAGCGAAAGGATTTGACACTGTGAGATTCTGGGATAAACTGGTGACGCAATACGCAACCAGTATCATTGCCCAAGATATGGATGGATACAGATGCGCTCTGGGATGTGGTTTTGACGGCGTGGATATCACCATCTGGGGGTAACAGGCGGTAGATATCCCCTGGTTGAAGCGATCGCACTTCAGTTACTTGTAATTGTGCGTGTCCTTCGGCATCACCGTTATCTACACGGCGATAGACTGTTTCTTCTTGATTGCCTTGATATAAACCAATCAATCCCCAAGCTAAATGATCGTGGACGGGAGTCGTTGAACCTGGGGGAATCACCAAACTGAATACTGACAGTGAGCGGTCTTTGGCACGATAAAGTAGCCACTGACCAATACCGCCACCCATCCGGCTTTCAGGATTGACTTGGGCAAACTTTTCCGGTAGCCATTCCTGTTGGGCAAGGAGTTCTTGAAAATAGGGTTCTAGTCTAGCGAGAGTTTGTGGGCGATCGTCAACAGTACTAGCGCTAATTTCCCGCACCGTTGCGACAAAGGATCGTAGTTCCTGGCTCTCAATAAACCATTCATCCTCTGGTAATGGTTCCAAAATCGTGTGGTTCGTCATTTATATTCCTCTGTTTGGGAGGTGACTAACATTAATACCAATTTTGTTATCTTTATTGACAATAGTACTAGTAGTTTTAACACCAGGGTGAATCTTGAAGCCAAGTTGCTCAAGTTTTAGATGAGAAAGGGACTCCTTGAGAATGATCGTAAAAGGATATCGCTGAAATACCGTAGCTTTACCTTGTGACAATAGCAGCCTAGCATGGCTGATGCGTACTGGATATAACGGTTCTTGGTTGGCATCGAGAATGAATACTTTGGTCATGCAATTTTGAAATAATCAAATTATTTACAGCAGTTTTCAGGTAAAACAGTAAGTAGAAAGTGGTGTAGTTAAATTACTAAGCTAATGTACTTTTAATTTGCATAACTAGGGCGGGCAAGATGCCCACCCCACAAGAGTTTTAATGCCAGGTAATATGCAAGGTTATTTGTCCAACAGCTTACTTCAAGACACTCTGCGTACCTCTGCGGTTACTTTGCGTACCTCTGCGTTGAAAATGTTACGATTTTAAGCAACGCTGCACTAAGAGACAACAGCGGCTTGTTGCTCCCGCCGTTGCACTTCTGCGCGGACTAAGGGAATCACATCACGACCATAGGCGATCGCATCTCCTAAGGGATCAAATCCCCGAATCAATAGAGTAGTTACCCCAGCATCATAGTAATCCACCAGGGACTCTGCGACTTGCTCCGGTGTACCAACGAGGGCAGTAGTATTACCATAAGCACCAGTAGCGGCGGCAATGGGCGTCCATAAGCGCTTATCGAAAATTTCGCTTTCTTGGGCAAACTGTAATAACCGACTAGAACCCACTGCTTGCGGACGTGCTGAATTAAAGTCGGGAGCGATCGGCAGTTTATTTTCTGTTTTTGCAGCCCGAATTTCCTTAACCCGCGATAAAATCGAGTGCGCTTTTTCCCAAGCTTTCTTTTCAGTATCACCGAGAATCGGCCGCAACGAGACACTAAAGCGTGGCGATCGCCCTGGTGGTGTTACAGCTTTTACTTCGCGTATCCGTTCCTTAACCGCCGCAATGGGTTCTCCCCACATGGCATAGACATCACTATGCTTTGCACCCACAGGTATTGCTGCACCAGAAGCGCCACCAAAGTACAAGGGTATGTGGGGTTGTTGTAAAGGCTTCACATCTGAGTAAGCATCTTTCACATGGTAGAATTCGCCCTCGTAATCGAAAGGAGTATTACTCGTCCACACCCGCCGCACAATATCGAGGTACTCATCTGTACGGCGATAACGAGTATCGTGGTCAAGCCAATCACCATCGCGTTGCTGTTCGGCATCGCTGCCACCTGTAATAATGTGTACAGCAATGCGACCATTA
The DNA here is from genome assembly GCF_013393905.1 of Nostoc sp. C052. Classification (GTDB taxonomy): domain Bacteria; phylum Cyanobacteriota; class Cyanobacteriia; order Cyanobacteriales; family Nostocaceae; genus Nostoc. The sequence goes on along the minus strand of NZ_CP040272.1, from coordinate 4,421,371 downwards.
GTAAAATGATCCAAAGTTGCCGTTTTCCGCGCGAAGAGTGTCGGAGCTACAAAACCAGGGCGGTGGGCGATTAAAAACTTCAACCGTTCTGTTGCCGCCGCTGCGAAGGAAGCCACAGTTAAGCCATCGGGCCCAGTTGAGCCATAACCAACCAGTACCCGATCAAAACCACCCTCCTCATGTGCCTGAGCAAATTTGCGGACATAAGCGGCATCTATAGAACCACCTGTGATTGAAACTGTCGGCCCATCTAACTCAGATATTTGTCGCGTTCCAATCATCCCAATAAATTCAATTGGCATAGTGCATCACCTCAAAAATTACAAATCTTATTTGGGAATGGGGCATTGAAAAGAGGTAGAGGGGCGGGGTGCGGGGGGCGGAGGGGAAAACTCTTCTCCCTTGCTCCCTGCTCCCTCACCTCCCTCATCTCCCCCCACCTCCTACTTAGCCGTGGGGCAAATAGTCGCAGCAACATCTACCCTTTTGGGTAAAATCTTTTGCTCTAGCATCCAGTCAGCAGTCTTTTGGATTTTGGCAACATCATCAGCATTCGGTGTGACAAGTAGCTGCGGCCCTTGATTCTCAGTTACTCGCTTGGCTACGGCTGGAGAGATTTTGATGTCCTTGACCAGATATTCGGCTGATTTTGCCGTATTTGCATTCAACCAATCGTACTCCTGGGTCAAACCGCTAAAAGCAGCTTTCACGGCTTCTGGATATTTAGCCGCCGCCTCATTACGCACAAGCATTACACTGTAGGTGGGAGCTGGATGGGTTGTGGTGATTCTCCTAGCACCATGCTCTAATTCGGCAACTGAAACGTAAGGTTCCCAAACTGCCCAAGCATCGACGGTTCCTTGGTAGAGGGCGGGTGCAGCATCAGTTGGCGCTAAAAATACACGCTGAACTTTATCTTTAGAAATTTTCTCTTTTTCCAATACTTTTAATAACAAATACTCACCTGCACCAGCTTGATTAACAGCAACTTTTTTACCCAAAAGATCAGTAGGCTTACGGATAGGAGAATCGCCCCGAACAACGATCGCACTGCCCAATGATTCTGGTCTGGGACGCTGGACAGCCCCAATACAAAGCTCCTGACCGGCAGCAATAGCTGATAACCCAGGAATGTCTCCGCACCCACCAATATCGGCTTGATTCGCGCTAATTGCTTGAAGTAAGGTGGCACATCGGTCAAAGGGGCCAGCCCATTCAACTTTGATATTCTGAGCTACAAGCTTCTTTTCTAACTCTCCTCGTTGACGTGCAATTGGTACTACACCTCCCTTTTGATATCCCAAGCGAATCAAACTAGTTTTTTCTTGAGTTTGATTACTGACATTTTGGGCAGTGGTATTAGTATTTGCAGAGTTACTTGGAGCGCAGCTAGAAATCCCCAAACCTAGCCAGGAACTAGCAATCAATAGGGTACTCAAGGATTTGGTTGAGCCTTGTGGCAATAAAAATAAGAACTTTTTGAATTGATTTAACAACTTTTTGATTACTCCTTTTATTAAAAAAAGATAAGAATGAGAGTCTAGATATCAACTCCAGCACTCTCATAGTTACTGCTCATTTAGGGATTTCCAAGGAATAAATTATCCAAATTTTGTGGGGTATCTCACAATCATTTATAGTTGGATATTTTGATTGGGAAGTCTCTTAACTGTGATACTAGTTTCCGTAAATACGGCAAATCGGTCGGATAACCGTTGAATTAACTACAAGCAGAAATTATCACATACAAAGTTAAAAAGCAATAGGCTAGCTGTGAGGAGAGACAAAGCGTAGCTTTCGCTATTTGGGGTTAGGGACTTCCAACAAATAAATTACCCAATCTTGTGGGGCGGACAAGATGTCCGCCCCACAAGAAGTAGTTGAGTATTTTTTTATTTGGAAGTCCCTTATTGGGATACAAGTAAGTAATGAAGGGGATATAATGGGACGCGTCAAAAGGGCGTAATTGCTTGTAGATGTAGGGTTTTTTCTAATTGCGGATGCTTGAAGCGAAGTTCTCTGGCGTGCAGATGTAACCGACTGGCAACTGCACAGCATCCATAAAGGCGATCGCCTAAAATAGCAATCCCAAGTCCTCGCACATCAGCTGCATGAACCCTCAATTGATGGGTGCGTCCAGTGAGTGGCGTAAATTCTAAGCGGGTGTAGTCTTTTTCTCTCGCCATTACCTGAAAGTGTGTCAAGCTGGGTTTGCCGTGTTGCCAATCAACTTTTTGATAGGGGCGATTTTCAGGATCTCCCCACAATGGCAAGTCAATTACACCTTGCTCAACTGTTACAACACCGGAAAGTATGGCTTCATAAACCTTGTGAACCTGGCGTTGCTGAAACTGCTGACTAAGTTGTCGATGGGTTTGGCGATCGCGCGCTAACAACAAAATCCCAGAAGTTTCCTGATCTAGGCGATGCACAGATGCAAGTGACATACCATCCGGTAACAAATGACCGAAGCGACTCAAGACACTATCTTGGCGATCGCGATAACGGCCAGGTACCGAAAGTAACCCAGCAGGTTTATTTACCGCAATCAGCCATTCGTCTTCATAAATAATCGGTAAAGTGACCTCTGCCCCTTCCCTGCAAGGCAAGAGAGTTGGGGGGTTAGGTCTTAATCCTGAGAGCAAAAACCCCATCAATGGCTGACATCGCTCGGCACATGCTCCATAAAATTCTCCCGGAATTTTATCCTGATTTACAGAAGACACACCCCACCAAAACTCTGCCATTGCCAATGGTTTGAGATTATGTGTTGCTGCATAATGAAGTAGCTTTGGGGCACAACAGTCTCCTGTACCAGTGGGCGAACCTCCTGGCATCAATTCTTGCAATGATTGCGATCGCCCGGAAAAATTGGTCAGGCTGTAGCTAGCCTGCATTTGAGCTTGTAATTGACGGGATAGTACTTTTCGCTGTTGTTTCAGTTCACTAATTCGCGCATCTGTTGCTGCAATTAACTGTTGCAGGGGTTGTAATCGTCCATTTTGCTGGCGTTTAAGTTGTCGTCGCTCAATTCCCTGCTGACGACTCTCTTCATCGAGTTGTTCAAGAGCAATAGTGAGTGCTTCTGGGCTAAGTGTCTTGCAGATTTGCTGACGTTTTTCCTGTCGTTGATGTTTGCAATCGCGATGGCGATCGCTCATTGCTTGCAACTGTTGCTCAAAATCATGCAATAAAGTTTCATATTGCTGGCGTTCGGTTAGTTGCTTCAAAGTCAGAAGTTCCTGCTTAATCGCGTCTAACTGCGCCAAAGTACGGGCTTCCTCAAAAGCAACTTCGTCTCTGCCTGGAATTGGTGGTACCCAACCCTCAACAACACTACAACCATTTAAAAGACCGGAGAAGGCTTTTAGTACCCATTGTTCGCCATTAGGCAGTTCAATCAATAGGATGCCATACATCTTACCTTCACGAGAATAACAGTCATTATTAGCTAACTGTTGCATTAGTCCGTGGGCGATCGCTTCAGACATTGAGGTGCGGGGTAATTTTAAGCGATCGCCACTTTCCAGACAGCGCCCTTCGTACCAATAGCTACAAGATGAGTCCCTGATGGCATCGCAGTCGATAAAATCTGAAAGTGGGTGCAGAACTACCATACAGACTTCAACTCTCTGGTAATTTAGCAAACGCCTGTTCAACTAACTCCTTTGCCTTCGCATCCAAACGCAGCCAATCCACTTCACCGAGTTCATCAATTAAACTAGTATCAACATCAGCAGATTCCTGAACTGGGCTGTATTTAAGAAAACACACTTGATAACACAGTTCCCACAAATCGATACTTGCTTGTTGCTGTTGACGCTCTAAGCGTAGATGATATCCTGGATGGGGCATCGGCAGACGAGCCAGAGTCTCTCTGATTTCATCTGCTTCTTGGGGTGTTGCAGTTTCCATTGCTTGCAACAGTTCAGTCACCAATGCTTTGATTTCATCAGTGGTGCTAGGCGGCCAAATCAGGACATCATGGTAAGTTCCTGTCCAGGAAGATTCATCAAGCAGCTTGCGGAGATTGTCGATAACCCGAATGAAAGCAGGCTGCATGAGGATTTCAGCCTGTTGCCATGCAACTGAGTTTGTTATTTTAGGTGGCATTGGTAGTAAACAGGGGCACTATAAAGAAAAATAAACAGTCTGTGTTTATTAAAAAGCTGCGTTTTTAATCTAAATCTTTTCTCAAGATAGCGGATTTCATTGAAGAAAATTTGGAGATATTTATTACTAGCTGGAAAATTAGGTAAGAACTCTGGGGAGGGAATATGATAGGCAAGCTACTAGATCATCGTTACCAAGTAATTCGAGTCCTCGCGATGGGAGGATTTGGTCAAACCTATATTGCTCAAGATACTAGACGGCCTGGGAATCCCATCTGCGTTGTTAAGCACCTTAAACCCGGAACTGACCCCAGAGTTTTTGATACTGCGAAACGCCTATTCAACAGTGAAGCCGAAACCTTAGAAAGACTGGGCAATCATGACCAAATACCCAGGCTACTAGCATATTTTGACGACAATCAAGAATTCTATCTAGTACAAGAATATATTGAAGGACATACCCTAGCTGAGGAACTGATACCTGGTAAGCGCTGGAATGAAAGCCAGGTAATTCAACTGTTACAGGAAGTTTTAGAAATTCTTGAATTTGTCCATCGCCAAGGCGTGATTCACCGCGATATCAAACCTGATAATATCATTCGTCGCGCTTCCGATAATAAGTTAGTTTTAGTAGATTTTGGGGCAGTGAAGCAACTGCGTACACAAATGGTAGCAGTGGGCGGACAAGCCTCGCCGACAGTGGTTATTGGCACTCCTGGCTATATGCCCACAGAACAAGGGCAAGGTAAACCCCGCCCTAACAGCGATATCTATTCCCTTGGTGTGATTGCCATTCAAGCATTAACAGGATTACAGCCAACAGAATTGCAAGAAGATCCAGAAACGGGCGAAATCATCTGGCGTCATTCAGTAACCGTGAACCATCGACTGGCGGCAGTGTTGTCTAAGATGGTACGTTATCACTTTAAAGACCGCTACCAAAGCGCCACGGAGGCATTGCAAGCTTGTAAAGAGGCGATTAATCCTGTACCAGCACTTTCCACATCTCAAGAAGCTGCCAATAATTCCAGCTACCAAGCAGCTAAATCCCAGCCTCAAGTATCTCGGCTGCAAACTGTTGCAGTTGCACCAGCAAATCCTGTCCGCGAGAAACCTGGGCGTCAAGATTCTCATAAATCCGACCCATGGCCGATATTAATTGGCATATTATTGGCGGGTGGTGCGGCTGCTTTGGTAGCCAATGTATATCCAAATGTGAAAAATTTCGCTTTAAATATTACAGGTAATAATACTGCCTTAACAGACAAATGCTTGGCTATTGTCGTAGGAAATTCTAATATCCGTTCTAAACCTAGTTCGATAAATTCTAATAATGTTTTGCAAACTGTTACTGATAACACCAATTTTGAGGTGACTGGCAAGCGGACAAAAGCAGGTTGGGTAGAAATTAAACTTAAACCTGGTCGTTTGGCTTGGGTTGACTCGGAGGAGATAACCAATAATCGAGAATGGAGTTCTTGCTTACGCCAAAAAGGTATTGCAACAAAGATTGTAGATGATAGTAGCTCGATTGCGAATCGACCGACTACCAAGGCAAAATCAAAATCGCGGAATGTCGCAACTTCATTACCAGAAAAGTCGAAGGGGTCAGCTGACGATGCTGGGAAATCAGAGCGATCGCAGCCTAGTGATAACAGTGCCAATATTATAGAACAAGCAAGACAGAAGTATGATTCAGGGGATATAACGGGAGCGATCGCACTTTTGAGGTCAGTTCCGGCAAATGCTGCTTCTGGTATCCAAGAGACGGGTAAAATGATTGCCCAGTGGCAGCAAGATTGGGCGAAGGCTGAGGCTTTGTCTAATGAGATTAATAAAGCAATAGATGATGGTAAATGGGATAAAGTTTTAGATTATAGAAACCATCCAGAAAAGCTGCCGAATACTCAATATTGGCGAAATAAAATAGAACCATTATTTAAACAAGCAGCCGCAAATCTGGCAAAACAGGCACTAACTAGGCTAGAAAATCAAGGTAATCAAAAGAGTACAGAACAGAAAGTTCCCGATACTAAGAAACCTACCATTACAGAGAGTCCTAATGCTATAGAAACTCCTAAAAGTGGCTTTTAAGATAAGACAATACAGTTCGGTTAAGCTTCTCTTCCTCCTCTTTCTCTTATCCAATATTGTGGGGTGAGCATCTTGCTAGAGGTGTCAACTTCAGCTGGAAATAGCTTATCTATAGGCTTGGATGATTTTGAAATTCGCAGGCGAGAAAGCAATTATAGAGGATGGACTTTAATTCAAGCTGGTAAATCTTTTGAAAGTGATGAATTTTTCCAACAATATGATTTATCTCCGAATTTACCAAGGGGAGGAATCATCGGAGCAGCGCAATTAAACAACTGCTACCTTGACCCAAGAAAAGAATTTTGGATCTATGAATTTGACAATCCAATTAAATTTAAAAAGCTTTATCCCATTGCTGGAAAGCAGGCAACATTATGTAAAGCTGCTAATAAGCAAGAGCAGCTAATATTTGCCTCTTGCTGGCAAGAGATATCAAAAATCATGGATAATTCAGCAATAAAAATGAGGGCAAAATAGCTCAATCTGGATGGGCTATTTGCCCTTACTACTAATAGGAATCCTGAGAAGTGTGAAAAGCATCGCACTTTGTAAAGAAAGATTGTACTGACAACCCTATGTAGTGTGTGTGCGACATCTACAAGCACCAAAAAATCATTGTTGATGTCACATAAAAATAGACGGCTGGCAGGCTTAACAGTTACCACGTTGCAACTAAAGTTGGCAAAAGTGCGATCACTCTAGGGAATCTTTCAGGAGGTTGAAAAAATCGCTCAGATAAGGAAAGTACCTGCTACTCTAGCAGGATGAAACCAGTTTTGGACAATGTTAACAGTCTTGCCAGTCCGGGGCATTCAAGGGGCAACAAAGGTATTTAAAGTGGAGGAAAACGATCCCGATAGCTTCTGACCGCCAACCAGTGCTTCCCACTGGAAGGTATTCGGCACACCCTGTTTTAAAGGCACATCGCTTTTAGTATCACCTGTGTCCCACGCTCGAATAAACGATAATTGACAAGGTCTAAGGCTAACTGTAGGAGTCCCAGAATATGAAGCGGCGAAGATATCATTGACCGCATCCGGTGTCACCACAGAATTGGTCGTGGAGATGTCTGTAAAGTCATATTTGTAAAGTTCGTTTTTGACTACTATGCCATCTTTGGTGGTGCTACTCCCCCAAGTCAATAGAAGAGTCGAGAAGCCGCAAGCACTACTAGGAAAGGTAAAATAGAACGTAGGGCGAGGGACAGTTTTGACGACCTGTACCAGGACACCAGTAGTCTGTGCATCTGCGGAACCATGACCAGCGATCATAAAGAGCGCGAGGATAGGCAATAAGTGAGAGATTCGTACAGATCGCTGCTGATGCGTCACAGCACTTTTTACTGATTTAAAGAGCATCGATGCTTTCCTAAAAATGTTTAGATTTTGGGGATGAGTATATCAGAGGTAACGCCACTGCTGCAAGCAGTCGGATACCGTTGGTGAAATATTACTTAACGGGGTAAAAGTAGCGAAGCTGTCACCAGCCGCCACGCGACGGCTGTAACCTTTACCCAGACTAGATTACATCAAAATTTTTTGACTTTTACGCCACATCAAGCTCCAACCGCTCGTTCATATCCAACTTAAAAGTTCCATAAGGATTAACATGACCCCAAATCAAAGGCGTTAGTCCTCGTAAATCTACGGCTGTCATTCGTTTCATCCATACAGGGTCAGCCAAAACTTTTTGAATCATCAAGGTATTAATATAGACCAAGCACATCTGCAACAAATGCAGGCATAACACCGATAACTCCTGCTCATCTAAGCGGTTAGTTGCAATTTCACTATTCTTGCCATAAAAAATAAAACTATTGGCACCATTCCACTGCTCCACCACATTTAACCCTTCATTAATTTCGCGCCGCAGAGCTTCCGAATGCAGGTAACGACACAGAAAAATAGTTTTAACCGCCCTACCCAATTCATTCAATGCCCGTTGTGTCGGATGTTGCAGAGCTTTTGCACTAAACCGTTTTAAAATCGTATCTGCTTCCGCCGTACCTAATCGCAGCGCCGTAGCATATTTAATCATTTGGTCATACTGTTGACGAATCAGTTCCCAATCAATCGCCTTGGTCAGCACGGGTTGTAAATTAGGGTAATTTTGTTTCTGGTCAGTAAAAGGCAAGTATAGTTTTTTCTCCCCAATCCGCTCACTCGTGACAGGTTAAACTAAAGCGCATTTTGTCAATCAGTTAAAATACTCAAAATTGTCTTAGTAAAAATGATAATCGTGCGTGGGGGTGGGGAAGGATGCGAGCGACGCTCGCATCCTTCCCCCATTATTTGATTATCATTATCAAATAGTTTTTGAAAGTTAAAATTTAAAGCGAAAAGATATTGTAACGGCAGAATAAATTTATCAGAAGTGGGCAACATTGTTAGGTAAATTCAATTATTAAATGAGTTAATGAAAAGTTTGGTTTACCGCCATGTCCAAGCGACCAAAGCAAAACTCTGACCACGCACATAAACATCATACTCCTACTATAGATAATGAGGCAATTTCTCAGAAATTAGAAGCTTTATTAACTCCAGCTATTTTTGCTCAACAAAAATATTATCAACAGTGATTACTCTGATTTGAGTCCGTTTCAACGGACTTGAGCTATTAGCCCGAAATTTATTTCAGGGCGGGAAAGCAACGCCAAACCAATGTTTTAGGGGTGAGGGGTCAAACCCACCATGAATTGACCAACAGTATGTTAGAAATCGCAGCTAGACAAACGAATTTTCTACATATCGCTAACTTACGGCTAAATTGCCCCAACCTACATAAGGTAATTTTGCAGCTGTTGCCCGAACTTGGTCAGTGTTAGCCACCAACTGACCGCAAGCATCCCAAGTTCCAGAAATAAATGTGCTTCTTGTCCCTTCACCGATCGCAACTGGGGCGGTGTAATCATCAATTTGCACTTGCAAGGTTTCGAGATTTACTGTCACGGCGGCTTGAGGATTGGCAGCGACTAACTCTTGCAGTTGTTTAACTGTAACAGCATCGGCTGTCAGACAAGGTATGCCCATTGCCACACAGTTACCAAAAAAGATTTCGGCGAAGCTTTCACCGATTAAAGCTTGGATTCCCCATTTGGCGATCGCTTGGGGTGCGTGTTCTCTTGATGAACCACAGCCAAAGTTACGATTGACTATTAGAATTTTCGCCCCTTGGTATTGGGGTTGGTCAAAGGTATGTTCACCTTTAAGCGCTTTCCGATCATCAATAAACGCGCCTTCGCCTAAGCCATCAAAGGTAACGGCTTTCAAATATCGCGCGGGAATGATGCGATCGGTATCTATATCATTGCCCACTAACGGTATACCGCGCCCTGAAACTGTTTTAACTTCACTTACCATAATTTTTATCTATTATTTCAATGACAGTTTGTTGAAAAAGGGATTGGGGATTGGGGACTGGGGACTGGGGACTGGGGAAGATGAGGGAGTCGGGAATAGGGAATGGGTAATGGTAATAGGTAAACTTTCAATCCCTAATCCCCATTACCCCTTATCCCCAGAGGGGGCCCCACCTTCCCTAATCCCCAAGGTTACAGCAACTCACGCACATCAGAAACTTCGCCTTTGATGGCAGCAGTGGCAACCATTGCCGGACTCATCAGCAATGTCCGGCCAGAAGAGGAACCTTGTCTTCCTTTAAAGTTGCGGTTGGAGGAGGAGGCACTGATTTGTCTTCCTTCTAGCTTATCGGGGTTCATGGCTAGGCACATAGAACATCCCGGTTCCCGCCACTCAAATCCGGCTTCCTGAAAGATTTTATCTAGTCCTTCAGCTTCCGCTTCTTCCTTCACTCTTTCAGAACCAGGGACAACAAAGGCTTTGATTCCTTCTGCAACGTGGCGACCTTTAGCGATTTTTGCCGCTTCTCGTAAATCGCTAATTCTGCCGTTGGTGCAACTACCAATAAAGCAGACATCTATTTTAGTGCCCTTGATGGGTTGACCAGGATATAAATCCATGTAGCGATAAGCTTCTTCGGCAATAAATCGGTCTTCTTCCAGCAGTTCTTCTGGCTGAGGTACTGACTGATTGACACCGATACCTTGACCGGGAGTAATCCCCCAAGTAACGGTAGGAGGTATTTCTGCGGCGTCAAATACTACTACATCATCGTACTGGGCATCAGCATCGCTCTTGATGGATTCCCACCAGCCCACTGCTTGATCCCAATCTGCATCAATGGGTGCAAAATCTCTCCCTTTGAGGTAATCGTAGGTGACTCGATCGGGATTGACGTAGCCGCATCTAGCACCGCCTTCGATCGCCATATTGCAGACAGTCATCCTCTCTTCCATATTCATTTGCTCAAATGTCGTCCCTGCAAATTCGTAAGCATAACCCACACCACCTTTCACGCCAAGGGTGCGGATGATATGCAGGATGACATCTTTGGCGTAAACTCCTGGGTTGAGAGTGCCATTAACTTCTATTTTGCGAACTTTCAATTTGGAAAGGGCGAGGGTTTGGGAAGCGAGAACATCGCGGACTTGGCTAGTTCCAATACCAAATGCGATCGCACCAAATGCCCCATGACTGGAAGTGTGACTATCTCCACAAGCGATCGTCATTCCCGGCTGGGTAATTCCCAGTTCTGGGGCGATGACGTGAACTATACCCTGACTGCCAGAACCAATATTGTAAAAAGTTATGTTATTTTCTTGACAATTATTTTCCAGGGCTTGAATCATTTCCTCTGCCAAGCTATCGGCAAAGGGACGCGCTTGATTTTCTGTGGGCACAATATGATCGACTGTGGCCACAGTTCGTTCTGGAAACAGTACTTTCAAATCCCTCTCACGTAACATAGCAAAGGCTTGGGGACTGGTGACTTCGTGAATTAGATGAAGCCCGATAAATAGTTGCGTCAGCCCTGAGGGAAGTGTACCAACGGTGTGTAAGTCCCAAACTTTGTCAAACAGGGTACCTTTGCTCATACGTCAATCAGTATTTAAAGAGTCCGGTCTTAAATAGTATCAAAAAAAGTCTCGGTTTTTGCAGATAGCTTAAATATTACTTACAGCTTTACCCTCTTATTTCTCTGTGTCCTCTGCGCCTCTGTGGTTTTATTCTTCTTTAACTAACCGCAGAGACCCAAAGGGCACAGAGGAGAGGTAAAAGCGAAAATTCTCCGAAATAGTGAGTTGCAATGATGTAAGTAACTTTATCCTTTTCTCCCAGGATATGTTAAGACAATACCAGATTATTGCACTACCAGGTTATGTCCATAGATTTACGGGAATTTTATCAGGCTAGCGATCCCAGCAGAACTCTGTTTGTCAACAATAGCTCTGATGGTAAGTATTATATAGATTTTTCCTCGGTACGAGGTGGTGATATTCTTGGCAAGCTGAAGCAGAAAATTACTTTTTTTAAGCCGAATGAACCCACTTGTACTTTATTTACTGGGCATATTGGTTGTGGTAAATCGACAGAACTATTACGGTTACAGGCAGAACTGGAAAAGTTAGATTTCCACGTCGTCTATTTTGAGTCCAGTGATGACTTGGAAATGACCGATGTCGATATTGCTGATGTGCTGCTGGCGATCGCTCGGCGGGTGAGTCAAAGTCTGGATAAAATTACTCTGGAGACACCCAACAAATTTAATGAGTTGCTGCAAGGCGCTTGGAAGGTCTTAAACTCTGAGGTGACGGCGGGAAAAGTTAAGTTGCCGGTGCTTGGTGATGTCGGTTTATCCGCAGATAAAGATAAGTTTTCTCTATCTGTGGGGATTGGTGAAATCACCGCGAAGATGAAAAATGACCCAACGCTGCGAGAAAAACTCAATCAGTATTTAGCACCACAAAAAACTAAACTGCTGGAAGCGATTAATCAAGAATTATTAGAACCTGCGATCGCTAAACTCAAACAGCAGGGTAAAAAAGGTCTGGTGGTAATTGTCGATAATCTTGACCGCATAGATAATCGCGCCAAACCTTGGGGTCGTCCGCAGCAAGAATATTTATTTGTCGATCAAGGTGAGTTTTTAACAAGGCTGAATTGTCATCTACTCTACACCATGCCCTTAGCTTTGAAATTTTCCAACGATTACGGAATGCTGACTCAGCGTTTCCCAGAAGATCCCAAAGTGTTACCAATGGTACCTGTACAAAAAACTGATGGCAGTGATCATATACAGGGAATGGCACTTATGCAGCAGATGGTACTAGCGAGAGCTTTTCCTAACTTGCTAGAAGAAGAGCGTTTAAGTAATGTTACTGAGATTTTTGATAGTGCTGCTAGCCTCGAACGGTTATGTAAAATGAGCGGTGGTCATGTACGGGACGTGCTGAGGCTGCTGAATACCTGGATTATGGAAGAAATGAGTCTTCCTCTAACCCGTGAAACTTTAGAGCAAGTGATTCGTTCTCGGCGGAATGAAATTATGTTACCGATTTCTGAAAATGAGTGGCAATTGTTACGTCACGTTAAGGAAAGGAAAAAGGTGAGCGATGACCACGGATATCAAAAACTGATCCGCAGTCGATTTGTCTTTGAATACCGCGATGGTGGTGAATCTTGGTTCGATGTTAATCCCATTTTGGCAGAGGCGAGTGAATTGCAATGAAGTATCTTTCGCTTACCCACTCACCCGCCTGGGAATAAATTCCGAGGTTAATAGCTAAAGTCCTCTCAAGAGGACTAATAATAGCTTCTAGTCCACTTCAGGGGACTTCAGCTATTAGCCTTGCACTTGAGTGCAAGGCGGGATATGTTAACTCAACGTCAAAATATCTGGTAGAAATTCGCACCTCAAAAGCATATTAGCTCTATGAGTTCACAGCAACCATCAGAAGATAACCATATAAACAGCGAGCGCTCTCTGACACAATTAGCTTGGGCGATTGAATCCTCTGTGGGACAGTTTAAGCTGATTTTGGCACGGTGTAATTATGGTAGCTTGCGCGATCGCTTAATCTCCAGACTGCGGGAAATTTGTCAAGTTGAAATTCGTATCTTGACGGTGCAGCAATCGAACAGAACTCTTTATACTGCCATTCAGGAAGAATTCGGCGAAGAAATGCCAGTCTGTGTGATGGTTGTGGGTTTAGAATCAGTGCAGAATTTGTCTGTGATATTAACTTCCGCGAATCAGGTGCGGGAAGAGTTTCGCAAGAATTTTGCTTTTCCCTTAGTGTTGTGGATTGACGATGAAATCTATAAGCAACTAATACAGCTTGCACCTGATTTAGAAAGTTGGGCAACTACGAGAAATTTTGCCATATCAACACAGGAATTAGTCGCTTTTATCATCGAAATGGCTAATCAATGGTTTAGGAATAACTTAAAATTTAGTGTAGATATATATCTTCAACTCGAAAATGAGTTAGAAGCAGCGCAAAGATATTTAATCAACAAGCCAGATATTTATAATTTAGATATTCAAGCTAATTTAGAATCTTTATTAGGCTTTATTAAACAGATAAATAATCAAAAAGATTCGGCGCTAGAGCATTATCACAAAGCTTTAGAGCTTTGGCAGCAAAGTCATAATTTAGAAAAACAGGCAAAAATCCTTGGTGAAATTAGTTTTGGCTATTATCTCAAAGCTATTAAACATAAAAATATAAATTGTCAAGATTGGCATAGAACATGGTATTATGTTCAGGAATATATAAATTTTGTTGGCCAATTTAAAAGCCCAGATTTAATCGCCAACTCAGTAGTGAAATTTGGTGATATATTGCGAGACTTGCAAAAATGGGAAATTTTGTCTAGTCTTTCTAAACAAGCTTTACTAGTACATAAAGCTAACAACCAGCTAAGGGAATTAGCTAAAGATTACGGTTTTTTAGCTGAAGTAGCTTTGGCTCAAAATAACTGGGTTAAAGCAAATCAGTTAGTTAAGCAAGCCTTAGAAGTTTTTGTTGGAATTCCTAATCTGGAATCAGCCAATATATCAGAGGTTTTATCTGATATTCCCAAAAAGGCTTTAGAATCAAAAGATTTGAGCTTATATCAGTTTATTTTAGGTCGTTCTCAATACCATTTAGGTCAAATTACACAGGCAACTCTTAGCTTAGAAACTGCTAGGGATGTGGGTAATCCCTTAGAAGATGTCAGGCTTTATTTGGATATTCTCAGGTTTTTACAGCAGCTTTATTTTGAGCAGAAAGAATATCTCAAAGCATACAAAATCAAACAGCAACGCCGTTCTATTGAACAGCAATTTGGTTTGCGGGCTTTTATTGGTGCGGGTAGGTTAGAAGCTACAAAACAGGTATTTGTCGAGACATTGCGCTCAAACTCTCCCCAAGGAAATATTGCTCCAGAAATTGCTGCATCTGGTCGCCTCTTGGATGTAGAACGTTTGATTGAACGCATGGGTCGCCCTGATTATAAGCTGATAGTCATTTATGGGCAATCGGGTGTAGGCAAAAGTTCGCTAGTGAATGCGGGACTTGTACCAGCTTTAAAGAATAAAGCAATCGGTACTCAAGATTATTTGCCGGTAGTAATACGCGTTTACACCAACTGGGTGGAAGAATTGGGGAGGGTTTTGAGGAGAGATAAGGGGGATGAGGGAGATGAAGGGGACAAGGGGAAGTTAGAATCTCATTCATCCACCTCAGAACTGGATTCATCCACTTCAAACACTCAAACTCCTAACTCCTCACTCCTAACTCCCCACTCCTTAATCACTCAACTTTGCGAAAACGAACAGCGCAACCTCCGCACAGTGCTAATTTTCGATCAATTTGAGGAATTTTTCTTTGTTTACACCGAACCTACACAAAGAAAGCAATTCTTTGAGTTTCTAGGAGAGTGTCTGAATATTCTATCGGTGAAAGTTATCTTATCGCTGCGGGTCGATTACATCCATTACTTGCTAGAGTGCAATGATTTGCCCAGTCTCAAGATTATTGGTAATGACATTCTCAGTAATAATGTGCTTTACAAGTTGGGGAACTTCTCACCTGCTGATGCGAAGTCAATTATTCAGCGTTTAACTGAAAATACTAGTTTTCAATTAGAACCTGCTTTAGTTGAACAAATGGTACTGGATTTAGCCGGAGAATTGGGTGAAGTTCGTCTCATTGAGTTGCAGATTGTGGGGGCACAACTGCAAAGGGAGAATATTACAACTCTGGCGGAATATCAGAAGGGTGGCACTAAGGACGAATTGGTTAAGCGTTATTTAGATGAAGTTGTTCATGATTGCGGTGAAGAAAATCAGCAAGCAGCAGACATATTACTGTATTTGTTGACGGATGAAAAAGGAACTCGCCCTCTAAAAACTCGCGCTGAGTTGGAACGTGATTTGCTCCCGTACTTCTTGGAGATCCCCCCAACCCCCCTTAAAAAGGGGGGCTTTATTCTTTCAACCCCCTTTTTAAGGGGGTCGCCGCATACGGGGGGATCAGAAACTAGGGTGGAACAAGTTTCTGAAATCAGTAAATTAGATTTAGTGTTAGAAATATTTGTCCAATCTGGCTTAGTGGTTTTGCTACCAGAAAACCCCGCCGACCGTTATCAATTAGTACATGACTACATCGCCGCCTTTATCCGCCAGCAACAAGAACCGAAGTTAAAGCAGGTAATGGCGGAACTGGAAAAGGAACGAGAACAAAGAAAACAAAGTGAAGCCAAACTTAATCGTGTTCTCAAACGCGCCCTTTTTGGTTCCATAACCGCAGGTTTAGGATTTGCTGTTTTAGCTGCGGCAACATTCCAGTGGGCAGTAGAGGCAAATGTTAATCAAATTAACGCCATCAATAATTCTTCGGAAGTCTATTTTGTCTCTGGAAAACATGCAGATGCTTTAATAGCAGCCTTAAAAGCAGGTAGCAAACTTAAGCATACACTTTGGGCACACCACAGAAGCGATATCTCAATGCTAACTGTGGCAACTTTACAGCAAGCGGTTTACTTAAAGCCAAATGAAAGGAAAGAAAATCGTGCGATCGAGGTAAATACCTTAGAAGGTCATAGCAGCGCGGTCAGAAGCCTCGTCTACAGCCCCAATGGACAACAGTTAGCTTCTGCTAGTTATGACAACACAATCAAAATCTGGGATATCAGCAGTGGCAAACTTCTCAAATCCCTAACTGGTCATAGCAAAGAGGTCAATAGCGTCGCTTACAGCCTTAATGGACAACAGTTAGCTTCTGCTAGTGCTGACAAGACCATCAAAATCTGGGATGTCAACAGTGGCAAACTCCTCAAATCCCTGACTGGTCATAGCGATGCGGTCAAAAGCGTCGCCTACAGTCGTGATGGACAACAGTTAGCTTCCGCTAGTGCTGACAAGACCATCAAAATCTGGGATATCAGCAGTGGCAAACTTCTCAAATCCCTAACTGGTCATAGCAAAGAGGTCAATAGCGTCGCTTACAGCCTTAATGGACAACAGTTAGCTTCTGCTAGTGCTGACAAGACCATCAAAATCTGGGATGTCAACAGTGGTCAACTCCTCAAAACCCTTACTGGTCATAACGATGTGGTCATGAGCGTCGTCTATAGCGGTGATGGACAACAGTTAGCTTCTGCTAGTTATGACAAGACCATCAAAATCTGGGATATCAGCAGTGGCAAACTCCTCAAAACCCTTACTGATCATAGCAGTTCGGTCTTTAGCGTCGCCTACAGCCGTGATGGGCAACAGTTAGCTTCTGCTAGTGATGACAACACCATCAAAATCTGGGATGTCAACAGTAGCAAACTCCTCAAATCCCTGACTGGCCATAGCGGTCGAGTCTATAGCGTCGCCTATCGCCGTGATGGACAACAGTTAGCTTCTGCTAGTTGGGACAAGACCATCAAAATCTGGAATGTCAGTAGTGGTCAACCCCTCAAATCCCTGACTGGCCATAGCAATGGGGTCAATAGCGTCGCCTATAGCCGTGATGGACAACAGTTAGCTTCTGCTAGTGATGACAAGGCCATCAAAATCTGGAATGTCAGTAATGGTCAACTCCTCAAATCCCTGACTGGCCATAGCAATAGGGTTATTAGCGTTGCTTACAGCCCTAATAGACAACAGTTAGCTTCCGCTAGTACTGACAAGACCATCAAAATCTGGGATGTTAGCAGTGGTCAACTCCTCAAAACCCTTAATGGTCATACCAGTTCGGTCTTTAGCGTCGCTTACAGCCCTAATGGTCAACAATTAGTTTCTGCGAGTCGCGACAACACTATCAAAATCTGGGATGTTAGCAGTGGTCAACTCCTCAAAACCCTGAATGGTCATAGCCATTGGGTCATTAACATCGCCTACAGCCCTAATGGACAACAGTTAGCTTCCGCTAGTGCTGACAACACCATCAAAATCTGGGATGTCAACAGTGGTCAACTCCTCAAAACCCTGAATGGTCATAGCAATTGGGTCATTAACGTCGCTTACAGCCCTAATGGACAACAGTTAGCTTCTGCTAGTGCTGACAATACCATCAAAATCTGGGATGTCAGCAGTGGTCAACTTCTCAAAACCTTTATTGGTCATAGCGATGCAGTCAGAAGCGTCGCCTACAGCCGTGATGGACAACAGTTAGCTTCTGCTAGTCGGGACAAGACGATCAAAATCTGGGATGTCAGTAGTGGTCAACTCCTCAAAACCCTAACTGGTCAGACTGATAGGGTGAATAGCATTGCCTACAGCCCCAATGGAAAACAGTTAGCTTCTGCTAGTGATGACAAAACAATAATTTTATGGGACTTGGATTTCGATAATTTATTAAACAGTGGTTGCAACTTGCTAAATAATTACCTCATTGCCCATCCAGAAGTATTAGAAGAGTTGCGATCGTGCCAAACGCGATCGCGCTTGGTTAAAGCCGCTACAGTATTAGTTATCCAAGGTGAGAAGTTAGCGCGAAATGATGATATGAATGGCGCTGTGGAAAAGTTTGGCAAAGCACAGCAGTGGGATAATAATTTAAAGTTTGATTCCCAGGCGAGAGCGAAAGAGTTGGCGAATCAAGCTAAGGGTGACAAGAGGACATTACCCTAATGGAATAGATTAGACCTGTCGGGAAATAGCGAGAAAAATCGCTGAAAACCTTGCGACACAGGAACTATAGGTATTTATGGTAAAGTTGCTTGGAAGCCTTATAGATTAAGGCTTCCAAGGATTTATTGCTTTATTTCCCGACAACTCTATTAAATAGGCGATCGCAAGATATAAGGATGGCATACAGAGATTTTAGTCTCGCCAATACTGCAAGTAAACAGACCATACGGTAGGGGCACAGCATTGCTATGCCCTTACGACAGATGTGGTTCAAATACATGAAAACTGCTGTAAGTGAAAAATCTGGCTCTGCTTTTGGGAATACTTTATTTATTCACCCGACTAATCTAGCACCCAGACATTTTCAATATGAAATGGATTAAACCATATATATATTTTGTAACTTTTTCCTTGCCTTTGTCTTTGTTTTCTGCTTTAACAGCACAAGTACAGGCTCAGTCCTACCATCCTAATAAAACTTGGCAAATTAGTCAGACATTTAAGCCACCACAGCGGGGAAAACCTCCTGCAAGTGCTGGTGGTTCTACCCGTGGTAGTTCTTGCCTAACAGGCAAAAAACTAATAACTCCCTTAATCCCCCCAGATAAATTAGGGTTGACATTTGCTGAACATCCAACATTTTTCTGGTATGTACCTCCATCTCCAGTCAAAACAGCCAAGTTTCTGCTCTTGGATAAAGACCAGAATGTATTTTATGAAACATCTTTTACACTTCCAGATAAGCCCGGAATTATTAACTTCAAACTTCCTGACACTGCCCCTGCACTCGCTGTCGGTAAAACTTATCACTGGTATCTAACAATTGCTTGTGATACTCAAGACTCTAGTGAAAACCCCACTGTAGATGGTTGGGTGGAACGCACTCAACCAGAATTAGGTTTGTCGGAGGCCTTAACAAAGGCAAATTTGCATAAGTTGCCCAGCATCTATGCAGAAGCGGGGATTTGGCATGAAGCGCTGACTAGTTTGGTGAAGCTACGCCAGACTGAACCGAATAATTTTAAGGCAAGGCTGGATTGGAGACAATTTTTCAAGTCAGTTGGTTTGAGTGCCATCGCTTCCGAACCATTGATCGATTGTTGCACATCTAGGAAATAAGGGCATGGGTATTGGGCTGAGGGAGAATTCCCAACTCCCAACTCCCAACTCAGCACTCAGCACTCAGCACTAAATATTATGTGGGCAAAGCTGAAACCGCAAATCTGGCAATGGCGTGGTGTTTTACTTGCTGTTCCTAATATTACAGCCCTGGTAATTGCAATACGCTTGACTGGTTTACTGCAATTGTTGGAATTGGCTGCACTGGATCAATTTTTTCTCCTCCGTCCACAAGAGTCGGCTGATACCCGCATTGTCATAGTTGAGATTAATGAGGCAGATATCCGCAAACAGGTTCAGTGGCCTATGTCTGATAGAAAACTTGCCAGTTTGTTAGAGAAAATCAAACAGCAAAAACCCAGAGCGATCGGTTTAGATATTTATCGTGATTTACCTGTCAATCCCGGTCATCAAGAATTACTTAAAGTATTTAAATCTACTCCTAATTTGATTGGAGTCCAAAAAGTCTCTGATACTATTGATAGTTCGGCGGTTGATTCGTCTCCAGAACTCAAGAAACTTCATCAAGTTGGGTCAAATGATTTACCCATAGATGGAGATGGCAAAATTCGACGAGCATTATTGTACGTAAATTTAAATAATAACGACATTCTAGAAAGCTTTGGGTTAAAACTAGCATTGTTGTACTTGAAACCTGAAGGTATTACCGCAAAGCCATCAGCCAATAATTCTAATTACTTGCAGTTAAATCGGGGTGTTTTCCCGATTTTTGAACCTAATGATGGTGGTTATGTCCGAGCAGATGCCGGGAGTTATCAAGTGCTGTTGAACTACCGAGGACGGATACAGCAGTTTGCTAAAGTCTCTCTTAGCGAAGTGCAAGAGAACCACATCCCACGCGATTTAATGCAAGACAAGGTGGTATTAATTGGTGCTACCGCCGAGAGTTTAAAGGATTTATTCTATACGCCTTACAGCAGTAATGTATTGACTGACCCAGAACGAATGGCGGGTGTAACAATTCATGCTAATGTCATTAGTCAAATTTTAAGTGCAGCAATAGAAGGTCGTCCACCGATCAAGTGTTTACCTGACCCGCTAGAATGGCTATTGATTTTGATTTGGTCAATTATTGGTGCTAGCTTGTGTTGGCTACAACGCCATAGTAGCAACCAGAAAACCCTGATTTTTAGTGTTTTTCTGGCGGGTGGTGGTTTAGTTGGTGGCAGTTTTCTGGCGTTTATTGTTGGTTGGTGGATTCCTGTTGTACCTTCATTGCTAGCATTTGTAGGTTCTGCGATCGCACTCACTCAGTATATTGCTCAAAGTGCTACCGAGATGCGAAAAACCCTCGGTCGCTATCTCACTGATGAAATTGTTGCCAATATCCTCGAAACTCCTTCTGGCTTGAAGCTAGGGGGAGAACGCCGAAAAGTTACGGTTCTCGTATCTGATTTAAGAGGATTCTCAGCTATTTCTGAACAATTGCCCCCGGAAGAAGTAGTAAAGATTTTGAATCTTTATTTGGGAACAATGACAGATGTGATTAATCAGTATAAAGGCACGATTAATGAGTTTATGGGTGATGGTATTTTTGTGATCTTTGGTGCGCCAATTAGTCGCAAAGATGATTCCGAACGAGCGATCGCCTGTGCTATTGCCATGCAGTTAGCAATGGAGCAAGTAAACAAACAAAATCAGCAAATGAATTTTCCAATCCTCGAAATGGGAATTGGCATTAATACAGGCGAGGCTGTGGCAGGAAATGTTGGCTCTCAAAAACGTGCCCAATATACAGTTATTGGTAGCCATGTTAATTTGGCTGCCCGAATTGAGTCTTATACAGTGGGAGGACAGATTTTAATTTCCGAAAATACCTGTAAAGATGCCAATATTGACCTCCAAATTGCCGGAGAACTACAAATAGAACCCAAAGGGATAAAGCATCCTGTGACAATTTGTGAAATTCGTGGCATTGGTGGTAAATATAATTTATTCTTGCCTGAAGATGATGAAGAAATAGTCATTCTCAATCAAGAAATACCTGTAGAATACACAATTTTACAGGGGAAATATGCTGTGGGAACAGTATTTTTTGGCAACTTGATTAGCCTTTCAGAAAAAGGGGCGCAACTGCAATCGCCACATTCTTTACATCTTTTGAGCAATCTCAAACTCAAGTTATTGATTGAAGCAGAAATGTCCATAGAAGAAGAATATATCTATGCCAAGGTGATCCAACAATCTAATATTGACGAGCATCTTTATCTGCTTCGGTTTACAGCTGTTCCGCCAAAAGCAATCGCAATTTTAAATACACTGCGTCAGCTTGGGTGAGATGAGAGTATCAATCATATTGAAACGCTAACAAAGAGAGGTGTATATAAATGGGGTAGCCCGAAAAAGTAGATAGTTGAGATTTTTTAAAATAGTAACAAATGTTGCTGATAAAACCAGGCGATCGCGGTAATATTCTGAACTTAAGCCCGACCCAACTCCAATAACTCCTAACTCTGACCGAATAATTAATAATTCGTAATTTATGGTATGAAGCAACTAAGTTGAGTTGTGGAGTTAAAAATATGATTTCTTTTAAAACTGAGATTGAATCACATCTAAAAGACAAATGACGAACGTAAACAAATTTCAAAGACTAGTAGAACTTGCAAACGATCACGGAATTATTTGCCAGCCAACACCAGAGGAATGTTTGATTGCATCCTTGCCTGGAGACGATGACTTTTTATTAGCTTTTACTTGGTCTGGTACAGTTGAGGGAGAGCCGCCAGAACATGAATTAATTGCAATTAGTGTACAGGATATTGTCAAAGAAGTTACTGTTGCAGCTTGGCAGATTCCTGTTTATTTGTTCGGAAACGTTTTAAGACAAGCTCAGATGCTTGTCACTGCCCACAAAGATTTTATTAGCTAGCAGACAAGCCCTAGAGCGTGTTTTCAAACTGGCTGTGTTTTAAAATAGGCGATCGTAGGCAAGGTGTGTTGATAAATCGCATCAATATGTCGCGCCAGGATTCCCCGACTTGCTGCACCCAAGTCGGGGAATCCTGGTGTTCCGGGACTGGGGACTAGGGAGTAGGAAGAGTTTTCTTCTCGTGCGTAAGCTATAGCTCGCCGGAGGCATCGCTGCGCGAACAAAACTTGGGTAGTGAGTGATCTTAATCTCCAAACAATTTTCCCAGTCCCTAGTCCCTTTTTCAATTCTGTCAATTCTGTTATATCTATAGTTTGAAAACGCGTCTTAGTCCCTAGCCTCAATCTAAAAATAGAACAAATGTACTAAATGATATGCTATAATTCCCATACATTGATGTTGAAATCATAGTAGAGGATCAGCTCTAGTTTCTTGCTTTCCTGAGTGCCAAAATATACGGTATGAGTTGAGTGCAAGAGCTATGGCAACATCGATAAATAAAGCTGGTACGAGAGTTTAAAATAATTGAATCCTAAACTCGACTCGGTGCTACTAATTAACGTTGAAAGGCATTGAAGTCTATATTTCCATGTCTTATGAACCCCTGCACCACAAATATCGCCC
This sequence comes from Nostoc sp. C052, assembly GCF_013393905.1. Lineage (GTDB taxonomy): Bacteria > Cyanobacteriota > Cyanobacteriia > Cyanobacteriales > Nostocaceae > Nostoc. Next base: position 4,398,559 of record NZ_CP040272.1, on the reverse strand, counting down.
CAAAAGTTTTGCTGAACTGGTGGGACAAGAGGCGATCGCCACCACCCTCACGAACGCGATCGGCACATCCAAAATCGCCCCCGCCTATTTATTTACTGGGCCAAGAGGTACGGGGAAAACTTCTAGTGCCCGGATTCTGGCTAAATCCCTCAATTGTCTCAAAGGTGATCAGCCCACGGCTGAACCTTGTGGTGTGTGTGAAGTTTGTCAGGGGATCACCAAGGGGTACGCCTTAGATGTAATTGAAATAGACGCCGCTAGTAATACTGGTGTCGATAATATCCGCGAGTTGATTGAAAAAGCCCAGTTTGCTCCTGTGCAGTGTCGCTACAAGGTTTATGTAATCGACGAATGCCTAACTGGAGATTCTCTGGTATTGACTGATAACGGACTTAACAGAATAGATGATCCCAAAATCAAAGGCAAGAGGGTTCTGAGTTACAACGACTCATCAGGTAAATGGGAATTCAAGAAAGTTGTCAGGTGGTTAGATCAAGGAGAACGTCAAACCTTCGTTATCAAGACAACTAACCGAGAAATTAGATGTACGGGTAATCATTTAATTAGGACAAACCAGGGATGGCTACCAGCAAAGGACGTAAGAGAAGGAGTGAAGATACTATCACCTGTGAATGTGGATGTGGCATCCTCATTTACAAATTTGGTATCGATGGACGCACCCGGAGATTTGTTAGCGGACACCAGTTTAAAGGCAATACATCTGGGCAAAAATTATACGACCTGGAATCTATCCTTAAACAAGCCGAATTACTCCGACCTTTCTGTGCTTGCGGGTGTGGTGAAAAGCTCGATATCCCAACCTTTTTACAAAAAAAAGGCCGAGGAATCATTAGCATCCAGTCTCGCTGGGAAAAACATCCATATAAAAAAGGACACGGAATTTGGGAACTTAGAACAGAAAAGTTCCTTGCAGATGCGGCAGTTATCCAGCCAAATGCATTTGGACTTATCTACGGAACCTTACTTGGAGATTGCTCTATCAGTTATCCCAATAAATACAGTAGATTCCCCAGATTGTGTTGGACACACTCAGAAAAGCAGCAAGAATGGTTGGAATACAAAACCTATCGCCTTCAAGAATTGCGTCCAAAACTGCGAATTACAGCTAACAAAGGATACGGAAACATCTCAGTTACCTGTAACACCGCTTGTCATCCCCAACTCAAAGATGTCTTTGAAATCGTTAAACCAAATAGGGATAAAAAACTCGTCTCTATGGATTGGCTTAATCGAATTACCCCAGAAGGACTTGCTTGGTGGTACATGGATGATGGCTCACTCAGTCTCAGTCCAGAAGGAAGTCCACGAATTCAACTGCATACAGAAGGATTCTCTGGGGCAGAAAATCAACTCATTGCCAGTTGGCTTACAGCAATGGGATATTCAGTTGCAACAAAGTTTTACACCAGGAGTAGTACAGGCAAGACATACTACTACATCCAGATGGGTGCAAGCACCAGTAGAAAATGGCTGGCAGACCTTAAACAATATTCCATCCCCTCGATGGATTACAAATTTGGAGACTGTCGAATCTGTTCACCTCGCTGGGACTGAGCGAGTCTATGATATTGAAGTAGCAGATAATCATAACTTTGTAGCAAATGGGCTTTTGGTACACAATTGCCACATGCTCAGTACCCAGGCATTCAATGCGCTACTTAAGACACTAGAAGAACCACCGAGACACGTGGTTTTTGTATTGGCGACAACAGACCCGCAACGGGTGTTACCAACGATTATTTCACGCTGTCAAAGGTTTGATTTTAGACGCATTCAGTTAGAGGCGATGGTGAAGCATTTAAGTGCGATCGCATCTTTTGAAAACATTCATATTTCACATGATGCTGTCACCCTGGTAGCCCAACTTGCTCAGGGAGGGTTACGGGATGCTGAAAGTCTACTCGATCAATTGGGTTTGTTAGCGGGTGAAGTCACACCAGAGCGAGTTTGGGATTTAGTTGGAACAGTGAGCGAACAGGACTTGCTGAGTCTTTTAAATGCGATCGCTCAAGATAAACCGGAAGCAGTTCTAGACTGTACTCACTACATTCTAGATCGTGGTCGAGAACCCCTAACTATTCTGCAAAATCTCGCTGCTTTTTACCGCGATTTACTCATAGCTAAAACAGCACCCAACCGCCACGATTTGGTTGCTTGTACTCAGCAAACCTGGACAGCCCTGGTTGAGTTTGCTCAATACTTCGATATGAGCGGGATTTTGGCGGGACAGAAACACTTGCGAGAAGCTGAAGTGCAAATTAAAAATACCACCCAGCCGCGTTTGTGGTTGGAGGTAACATTACTAGGATTGTTACCCAGTGCGACGAATATTCAGCCACAAGCCCCAATTGTCGCGCCACGAGTTAATACACCTGCTGTACCTCCAAATTATCTTCCAGCAGTTGCCCAAAATCAGCCTGTCTCTTCTGTACCTCTAGCTGAACCGCAAACAAATCATAATTCTGCAAACCATCATCAAGCGGCTACCCAAAATCAGCCTGTCTCTTCTGTACCTCTAACTGAACCGCAAACAAATCATAATTCTGCAAACCATCATCAAGTGGCTGCCCAAAATCAGCCCGTCACTTCATCTCCCCCAGTTGAACAGCAAACAAATCACAATTCTGTTGCTAACTCAGTTTCACCACCAACCCCAGAACCGATATCCGTTCCTGCGCCACCTGCAAACGTTGAACCAGTAACTTCAGAAGTTGTTGGGGAAGCAACTTATGATTTAACTCAGGTTTGGCAACAGGTGCTTGCTAACCTCCAGCCAAAATCAAGGCAAGAAATGCTGCGTCAAATGAGCCAACTCACAGAGTTCGACGGTGTTATGGCTCGAATTGCAATTAAACAGGCATGGTATGACAAGGGAAAATCTTATCTACCGATGATTACGGCAGCTTTCCAGCAGACTTTCCAGCGTGAAATCCAGATCAATATAGAAAAAGGAATTTCTTCAAACTCTACCTCAGCCAAAAAAAATCCTCCACCAAAAGACTCTACTCGCCCTCAGCAACCACCTACACCCAGTTACAACCAGCAAGTTCCGTCTTCAGCGCCAGTACCACAGCCAACCACTCCACCACCAGCTGCAACAGCAGCAAAAAATGGAAATAGCATAAATGGAAATGGGGCAAATGGAAACGGCGTAAATGGAAACAGCGTAAACGGGAATAGCATAAATAAAAATGGGGTAAATGGAAATGGGGCGCAAACTTTGCCTCCACCCCCAAAACAAACACCCGCACCTGATTGGGAACCTGATGAAGTAGCGATCGCAGCTCAACGTATAGCAGAATTTTTCAACGGACAAATTATCCGTTTTGCAGATGATTTCCCAGAATTCTCCGATTCCATAACTACACCAGAATGGGTAGAAGAAGCAGACGTGGACGATGAATAAAAAACTTTCAGTTAAAAAAATATCCCATTATAGGGGCGCAAGGTCTTGCGCCCCTATGAACATACAAATAATTTTGGATAATTTATTTTTTGTTAGTCCCTAAAAAAAATGCAAAATTATTTTTGGTAATTTTGCATTTTTAATTTTTAATTTTTAATTCCCCAAAGGGGCTATTCCCCATGCCCAGTATGCAAAGTTTTCACCCATTTTAGCCGCTTTGGTCTTACCGACATGCGGGCAGTAGTACTGCTCATAACGACTAACCAGTGCAACATATATAAACTGCCACGCAGGGTTTGCACGAGCATTATAAAATATGTAGAAAGTGGGAATTTTTGATCTTGACGTATTCGTTTCAGACCTGTAAACATCCCTACCATCGACATAGAGATGGACAAGCCTGTGATGGGACTTAACATTGGTGGACGATGACGAGCGATCGCCATCAATAAATCTGGTATTGCTGCTGTTGGCAAGATATACATAATCAGCATAAAAATCAGCAAATCCCAGCTTTTGCGCGTTCCCATGCGGTTTTTGAGAATTAAATCCCAATAATCCAAATAGCGCTGATAACCACCTTCTGCCCAACGGTTACGCTGATGCCAGAGTGCGATCGCACTTGTCACACCTTCTTCTTGCACTGCTGGATGGAAAACACACTCAATATCCCATTTATCCAAATGTAAGCGGATTGTCAAATCCAAATCATCGGTAATGGTTTCCTCATTCCAGCCACCGCAGCTTTCCAAGGCGGAACGCCGGACAAATTGACCATTACCCCGCAGTTCACCAATGCCACCAAGGGCAGTCCGTTGTTGCTGAAACCAGGTATCAAGGGCCATTTCTGCCATTTGACCCTTAGTCCAAAAGTTGTCTTTAGCGTTGGCGATCGCTTTTCGCACTTGCACCGCCCCCACATTTTCTCTTTGAAATAAAGGTATTACCTGTTGCAGCAAATCTGGTGTCACTTGAGCATCAGCATCAAATACTGCGATGATATCGCCCTTTGTCAGCGGCAATACCTGATTCAACGCCCCCGATTTGCCACCAGTAGCTTCTGCTGAACGCCTTAGTACTTTCAGTTGGTCGTATTTCTGTTCGAGTTCTGCTAGTAAATGCGGTGTGCTATCACTGCTGTGATCGTCAATTATCCAAATTTCGTACTGCCCACCTGGATATTCCAGATTACAAAGATTTTTGACTAATTTAGCAATTACCGCTTCCTCATTTTTCGCAGCTACCAGCACAGATACAGAAGGCAAATCTCCCTGTATTTCTTTTGGATAGCGGCGGGATTTAGTAAACACTACCACCAAAGCATGAAATCCTAGAATGGTGGTCAGTCCTAGAATAAAAATAGAAGCCCAAGAAACTAAATGTAGAGCGATCGTGCCACTCCAGACGATAGTCAAGACTAGAGCCGCTTTGCCTCTACGACCTTGAAACCGGGATGGTAGAGACACCGGATCTGTCTCTAACACCGACTCCTCATCTACTGATAGGTCAGATAACAAGGAGTTGAGCGGATCAAGCTCTTGATAAGAATCTTCTTCGGGCCAGGAATTCGCTGGCATAGGTTAGGTTGCTTGATTCAAAAACCACTATTTGTCTACAGTTAGTAATTTTACGGACAAATATCCCTAAGCTACTTTTCCCGATCTTAATCGGAATGGGCAAACTGCAATACCCGCTATCCCTAAGCCAAAAGCCACTGGGACTACCTTTGTTGTCACCGCCACTCTGCGTAATTACTTGACATTAACCACGTTTGCTACTCTTAGACAGAGGCTTGATTCCTTTGATAGCCACTTCGGCAGGAAGCTTGTAGAGTCGGACTTTCTCCAAAGAGAACTCCGGTTTAGGCAAAGTAATAGCAAGGTAGCAGCAGCTTTTTGTTGGGAGAAACTGCAATAACGTTATCCACCACTTTACAGTCGGGATTTTTAGTGTTACCGTTCCCAGCTTCGATAACAGTTAATGCAGCATCATTGTAACCGAAATTTTAATATTTCTTAGCAGGAACTTCATTTATTGGGTATGGGGCATTGAAAAGACGCAGAGGGGAATAACTCTTCTCTCTTGCTCCCTGCCCCCTGCTCCCTTGCTTCTTCCCGGCTCTCTCATGTGCTTTAGACACATCTTTTGGGAATACTACTAACAGCCACTAATATCCCCAGTTGCAAACTAACTTGAGGAATATTTAATAATGTCTATTGAGCAACTTCAGCCTGCCACTCAACAACAAGCCAGTGTTTACTTACCTTACGTTCAGGGCGCTAGGCGCAATTTCTTACCCTATGCCATCAGTCTTTATCAAAAAGGAGTCTTGGAGGGACATCGGAAGATAGAAGCCAGTGAACATGTCCCCTTTGTCGCTTCCTGGAATGTTGCCACCCTACCCTCAGACTTAACTCGTTGCCGAATTCAGTTTGATGGCAACGCTGACCTAAGTTATGAACTGATGATGGCTAGTTTCGAGTTTATTAATTTTTTAATTGAACTTATGGACAACTATAAACGTTATCGCGTAACCGATTTTTCACAACCGTTTTACCGCAAACTATTGCGTATAGATGATTGATTAAACTCAGCCGCACTTGTACTATACTCAGTGCTGTTAGCGGGTAGCTAAGGTTTAGCCCATACTGAGTTTTGAAGTTCAGTACTCAGTACTGGTGTAGACTTAAGCTGAAACTCCTTTAAAACTTAGTTTCCAGCCTCCGGCTGGAAATTCTGCTCCTGGTGGCTCTGCCGCCAGTAAAGAGAGGCGGAGCCTCAAAGACAAGCATTCCCAGTCGGAGACTGGGAACGAGGTAATCTAAAAGCTAGTTCTAGACTTCCTTTCACGTTAAGTTGACACCAATGAGCATTGCTGTACCCCTACCGCGTGGTTTATTTACCTGAAAATAGCTGTAACTCAGCACTCTTCATAACAGCCTCCCAGTTTCAAAACATTTTCTTAGGTTCGATGTCTTTTCTTCTTTTCAAGAAAATACCACAACCAGCTACCATCAAGGTTCCAAGAAGGCTAGCGGGTTCTGGAATAGAAGTTTCATCTATAGGTACTTTAATTCTCAAATTTGCCAAGGTAGCGTTAGTTATGGTCAAGGATGTTATGGTTGGCAAACCTGGAATATCGGACTGAAAATCAAAGACTGTGGGAGTTAAACTACCATTGGGGTTACTATATCGCTCCCCATATCCACTCACTTCAAAAGTACCTTGGTACTGCTTTCCGGTGTCTGGGTCGGTGACAGTGCCAGTGTAGAAAGCCTTTGTGAGATTAAATTCATCCTGAACTACTCCTTGAAATGTAGTTCCTGCCAATTGTCCCTGGTATTTATAGGGTGTCAACTGACCACCAGAAAGAACTGGCGATGTGAGAACACCATCAAAGGAGACAATCGGAATACCTTTAAAATCAACAAAGTAATGCAGACTTCCATCAGAGCGTGTTTGTACCTTTAAATAGTCTGACTGGTATACAGGCACATAATTAGGATTATTATTAGTACCTAAGTTCCGGTAATAAGTTCCAGTGTCATCTGTGTCAATACGAGTAATACTGTTATTGAAATTGGGATTATTACTGGGAAGTTCGATTGTTCCTGATAAAGTACCGCTACTTTCAATTGTGATGAATTGAGCAGCAATTGCACTGGCGCTACTGAAAGCGATCGCTACTGCTGCTAAACAACTGCTGCTAACAACTGCAAAACCTAGCTTAATCCCTGATGAACTCACTTTCATTAACAAATTGTTCCTTTAATTGCCGATGGTAAACACACCTAATCTGCTGAGATTCATTGCAAAGTTTTCTCCAGCACGATTTATTATTCCCAAGCTTCTGATGGAAGTTTCATCGGCAACAAAAAGCCTTGTCAATCCCTATTTTTATTCTTACTTTTGTGGAGCGTGTCGGAGACAATCACCTGATTACTCAATTCAAATCTCGTTTCATTTTGACGGTTAGAGAGACGCGATAAATCGCCGTCTCTACAGAAAATTTATTCGTCAATTAATTCTTGACAGACTACTAGCAGCCAGCGTGATACCAATTTAATCTGAAGCTGCATAGAAAAGAGCTTCTAAAATAAAGTTATAAGAACAGACAGATATTACCTGCTCAAGTGTAAGTTGGTCAAATATTTCTTGGATGCGATGCCTACGGCGGGCTACGCCTACGCGTAAAGTCTGTAAAGAAGAGAAAAGTTAATTTTTGAGTGGTTTCTTGAGGAGCTGCCAAAGCCTTTCAATGAGATTGAGTTCAGGGGCTGAAGGTGGTTGAAACAAAGGAATAATAAATTCTTGCCAACGAATCGCTGAACTTGTATGAGCAGGTGCTTGGTCAACCTGTAAAATAGCGTAATCTCCACCTAATTGTTGAGATAACCAGTCCAAAAACTGTTGAAAACACTCGCCATTCAATTTCGGATACTCGTAATGTTATGGTCTCCAGTCAATGGTTCAATTGCACCATAAATCCAAAAGTTTTCCCGTGGCCATTTCACCTCAACCGTGGGCTTGACTCCTGAAGCTGTAATCACTTTTCCTGTAAGAGTTTTCAGTCCAACCCTAGTTTCATCCTGGCAAAGGTAGCGAACACACTTGCCAGGTGCTAGATGTTTTTCTAGACAATTAAGAATGATTCCGAGTTTTTTTTTAAATTCAGATACCAATTTCTCATCTTGGTTATGGCTTTGAGGGCGAGGCACTTTTAGTTTTGCCCCTAATCGATATCGAACCCAGGCATAAACCGTTGCATACTCTATATCTTGTCCATGTTCTTCTTTTAACCACTCAACTATTGCACCATAGCTACTAAAGCCTTTTCCTGTTTTTAACTCCTCCTCAAGTGCTGCGTAGTTTACCGCCGTAGGCATCGCAGCATCATCGATTTTCCGTTTTGCACAAGAGTGCCTTTTTGATTTCTAATAAGCCTGATATCCCATCAGTTCTATAGGAATATTATTGAGAGATACTTCAAGCTGACCTGCTAAGACTACTAACATTCCAGAACCAAAAATGACAGCCATTCGATAAAATAGTGAGCGAATACCGACAAAAAAGGCTTGTTGTTCTGGAGATAAGGCGAGGAGGTAGAAGCCGTCTGTAGCAATGTCATAAGTTGCAGAAATAAATGCTCCTATTGTTAATGTTGCCAGGGAGATGAAAAAGAAATTTGGCAGTTGTAAGGAGAACGCTATCAAACCCAAGCAGCAGAACATGGCAAATTGGGTATAAAGTATCCATTGACGTTTGCTAGAGTAAGTATCAACAATTGGGCCCTAAAACATTTTGATGACCCAAGGTAGATAGAGGAAGCTTGTCCAAAGGGCAATTTGGGCGTTATCGATTCCGAGTTTTTTGTAAAAGATTACGGAAACTGTGTTGATGATAATGTAAGGGATGCCGGAGGTGAAATATAGGGTGGGAATGAATGTCCAAGGGTAGGTTGTTTGGTGTTTCATGGATTTGGGGGACGAACCGCGAAGGCGCGAAGTGCGCGAAGGAAGAATTAATTAAGAAGAAGAGAGGATAATGCGTTTGATGCCTTGTTTAAGGATGGGGACGTTAAAGTTGATGAGAAGGCCAAGGGGATGTTTGGTCATTTTGAGGTATGAGAGGACTTGAGCTTCGTGGATGGGAGCTAGGTTTTGAACGGCTTTTAATTCAACAACTACAACATCGCCAACGAGAAAATCTAATTGTCCTTCGCCAACAGGATGTCCTTTATATTCCACTGCTACTGGATGTTTAGACTTATGAGGTATCCCACGCATTATAAATTCTAGTTTCAGTGCCTTATAATACACCTCCTCCAAAAACCCTGGCCCCAAGATCCTATGTACCTCAATCGCTGCGCCAATCACAGCATACGCTAGCTGCTCCGGTTTATCACCGAGCTGCCTCATCCTTCTCTCCTCTTCCTTCGCGTACTTCGCGCCTTCGCGGTTCGTTTCCATCAATCCCCCTCCAACCCTATGGCAAAATTTATTAAAGTCCTTCCTTAGTTTTCCCGCATGACTGCAACCATTCCCAATCTCCCCAGTCTCTACGACCCCTTTTCCACCGAAGCCAAATGGCAAAAATTCTGGGAAGACAATCAAGTTTACAAAGCTGACCCCAACCAAGGCGGCGAACCCTACTGCATCGTCATTCCCCCCCCAAATGTCACCGGCAGTTTACACATGGGTCACGCCTTTGAAAGTGCCTTAATTGATACCCTAGTGCGCTACCACCGGATGCAGGGACGTAATACCCTATGGCTACCCGGAACTGACCACGCCAGCATCGCTGTGCATAGTATGCTGGAAAAGCAACTCAAAAAAGAGGGTAAGACTCGCTACGAGTTGGGGCGCGAAAAATTCCTAGAACGCGCTTGGCAATGGAAGGCTGAGTCTGAGGGAACGATTCTGAATCAGCTACGACGCTTGGGTGTCTCGGTGGACTGGTCACGGGAAAGGTTTACCCTGGATGAGGGTTTATCTAAAGCTGTTGTCGAGGCGTTTACTCGCCTCTACGAAGAAGGCTTAATTTATCGTGGTGAATATTTAGTTAACTGGTGTCCCGCTTCTGGGTCGGCTGTGTCTGACGTGGAAGTAGAAAATCAAGAAGTGAATGGAAATCTCTGGCACTTCCGCTATCCCCTCACCGATGGTTCCGGTTTTGTAGAGGTAGCGACAACTCGACCAGAAACGATGCTGGGTGATACGGCTGTAGCAGTTAATCCCAATGACGATCGCTACAAACATCTCATTGGCAAAACTCTAACTCTGCCAATTCTACAACGAGAAATTCCCATCATTGGCGATGAATTTGTTGACCCGACTTTCGGCACAGGCTGCGTAAAGGTAACTCCCGCCCATGACCCGAACGATTTTGACATGGGTAAGCGTCACAACCTGCCGTTAATCAATATTATGAACAAAGACGGCACTCTCAACGCCAATGCTGGGGAATTTCAAGGACAAGACCGCTTTGTTGCTAGAAAAAATGTGGTTTCTCGCCTAGAAGCAGATGGCTTTTTGGTGAAGATAGAAGATTATAAGCATACCGTTCCCTACAGCGATCGCGGTAAAGTACCTATTGAACCTCTCCTCTCAACTCAATGGTTCGTCAAAATTCGCCCCTTAGCTGATAACAGTCTCGAATTCCTCGACCAGCAAACTTCTCCAGAGTTTGTCCCCCAACGCTGGACAAAGGTCTATCGTGATTGGCTAGTAAAACTCAAAGATTGGTGTATCTCTCGGCAATTATGGTGGGGACACCAAATTCCGGCTTGGTACGCTATCAGTGAAACGGGTGGGCAAATTACTGATAACACGCCCTTTGTAGTGGCGAAATCGGAAACTGAAGCTTGGGAAAAAGCTAAATCACAATTTGGTGAAAATGTCAATCTAGAACAAGACCCAGATGTGCTAGATACTTGGTTTTCTTCTGGACTCTGGCCGTTTTCGACTTTAGGCTGGCCAGAACAAACTCAGGATTTAGCAACTTACTACCCGACTACTACTTTGGTGACAGGCTTTGACATCATCTTTTTCTGGGTAGCCAGAATGACAATGATGGCTGGGCATTTTACGCAGCAAATGCCTTTCCAAACGGTTTACATCCACGGCTTGGTGCTGGATGAAAAAGGTCAGAAGATGTCAAAGACCAAAGGTAATGGCATTGACCCATTGTTATTAATTGACAAATATGGTACTGATGCCCTGCGGTATACCCTAATTAGAGAAGTGGCTGGTGCCGGTCAAGATATCCGCTTAGAATACGATCGCAAAAAGGATGAATCAGCATCGGTTGAGGCATCGCGCAACTTTGCAAATAAGTTGTGGAATGCTGCCCGGTTTGTGATGATGAATTTGGATGGACAAACGCCGCAACAATTGGGGAATCCAGTAGCTACAGAATTGAGCGATCGCTGGATCATCTCGCGGTATCATCAAGTTATCAAACAAACCACGAATTACATCAATAATTACGGTTTAGGGGAAGCAGCAAAAGGACTCTACGAATTCATCTGGGGTGATTTCTGCGATCAATATATTGAACTGGTTAAATCTAGGCTGCAAACAGATGCAGATCCAGAATCACGGCGGGTAGCACAACAAACACTTGGCTACGTTCTGGAGGGGATTTTGAAACTGCTTCATCCCTTCATGCCTCATATTACCGAAGAAATTTGGCAGACTCTCACGCAACAATCAGCAGATTCACCGCAAACTTTACCATTGCAACTCTATCCCCAGGTAGATGCAAACTTAATCGATCGAGCTTTAGAAGAACAGTTTGAATTACTGATTGATACTATCCGCACAATTCGGAATTTGCGGGCTGAGGCGGATATTAAGCCAGGGGTAAAAGTAATAGCGAATTTGCAAACCCAAAGCCAGAAAGAGCGGGAAATCCTCACTTCTGGACAAGATTATATTAAAGATTTGGCGAAGGTTGAGACTTTAACCATTACTGACAAACAAGAAAACCAAACTGTTGCTGCTAAAAAACCTCAAAGGGGTTTGAAGACAATTGGCTTAATTATTGTGGCCATTATCTTTGGTAGATTGGGTTTAGCTGCGGGGTATGCCATTGATGAAATTCCCATCATCGGAACTTTCTTTGAACTAGTTGGTTTTGGTTACACAGCTTGGTTTGTTAGCCAAAATTTACTCACTGCTCAAGCCAGACGTAGGTTATGGAGCCGATTTTTTCCGCAGAGAGAACTAGAACAACCACAAAAACCAGAAAATGCGATCGCAGGTGTAATTGGTACAATACAAGTGCTAATTCCTCTCAGCGGTGTGGTAGATATTGAAGTTGTGCGTGCCAAGCTAGAAAAAAGCTTGAGCAAAGCTGAAGCTGAAGTTCAATCCCTGAGTACCAGATTAAACAATCCTAGTTTTGTAGATAAAGCTAGGGCTGACGTGGTACAAGGGGCGCGGGAAGCTTTAGCAGAGGCACAGAAGCAAGCAGAAATTTTGCGCGATCGCCTTAAGGGGTTGCCGTAGGCATCGCCTCAATGGGTTGTCGTAGCGATCGCCTGCATGACTTAGGATAACTGTAATGGGTAATATGAAGAGTTATTAATTCCCAATTACCCATTACCAATTAACAAGATCCAAATATAAATTCTGGCACTTATTTTTTTATTAAATTTTTTATTAAATTTGAATTTTGAATTTTGAATTTTGAATTGGAGCGAAGCGACCCTCATGCTGTATCTAGCCCAGGTGCGTAAAAACGATTTTTTAGACCAGCACCAGTTACGCTTGTTGGCGCGTCAAGAAGCTGATAACTTGTGGGCGATAATTCCCGAAGAGGCTTTCATTTTGCTGGGAAAGGGAAAGATCATGAGTGAAAACTTGCTTGTTTTAGTGGAACTTTCCTCTACAGGCGATATTGAAAAAATAGAAGATGCCACCAACTGGGTACTCCATCTGGTACAAAGCTACCTCACTATCGGCATTACCCCAGAATTTTTGCAGCATGAAGCCGAGCGAGCAGAACATTGGCGACAATCCCTGACGTTGCAAAATCAAGACTTAGCGCGGCGTTCCTTGGAATTAGAAGCTCGTCGCGAACAAATTCAAGCGTTAGAAGAAAGCCTCAAACGCGAGAAAAACGGTTATACCCAAGAGGAAAGTTAAAAGTTTGCAGTTGTGTTGCTTATAAAGGCACAGTACCCAGGTATTTATGAAAAATTACCCAGCAAGAGCTAATCTGTCTCTTGCTGGGTAATCTGCTGTCAATGCTTGCGATAATTAGCTTTCCTTAGGCAATGACAGTAATATTAGTACTACTAAGCGCTGCCTGATTCGATAACAGGGCGATTTGAACTTGTGCAGCTTTACCAATTCCATCTGCGTCAAAAAATAGGTTCCCCGTAGTTTGATCGTAGATGAAGCGATCGCCTGTTGTTATGGCACTAGTACCAAGTCGGAACAAGCTAGGATTGAGCGTAGTATTTTGAGATTGTCCCAGTGCGAATTCTGTACTGGAAATGAAGATAGTATCTTCTCCAACAGTAAAATCAGTGATGATATCATAGCCTCCAGTGCGGGTATCGGTCAGATATAAGCTATCTTGCCCAGTTCCACCAGTCAGCACATCTCGACCAATTCCACCAATCAGTACATCGTTACCTGCACCGCCTAATAAGCTGTCATTGCCTGAATTACCAAAGAGGCTATCGTTACCATCTCCTCCCGTTAATGTGTTAGCACCAGTATTTCCAATTAGGATGTTATTAAGACTGTTACCAATACCATTGATTGCCCCAGTTCCAGTCAGAGTCAAGTTCTCTAGGTTATCTCCCAACGTCCAAGTCACCGAAGAGTTAACTAAATCTGTGCCTGTATTTGAGCCTTCGCCAACAATAATATCGCTAACGTTGTCTACGGTGTAGATGTCATTGCCATCTCCACCAATGAGACTATCAATTCCTGCACCTCCATCCAAGGTATCATCGCCTGCACCCCCCAACAATGTGTCATTACCTGCACCACCAATTAGGCTGTCTTTGCCATCTCCTCCGCTCAAAAAGTTAGCGCCACCATTTCCAATCAGGATGTTATCAAGGCTATTACCAGTACCATTGATTGCCGCGCTTCCAGTCAGAGTCAAATTCTCCAGGTTATCTCCCAACACCCAACTCACCGAAGACTTCACCAAATCTATGCCTGCATTTAAGCCTTCGCCGACAATAATATCGCTAACGTTGTCTACGGTGTAGATGTCATTGCCATCTCCACCAATGAGACTATCAATCCCTGCACCTCCATCCAAGGTGTCATCGCCTGCACCACCTAACAAGGTATCATTGCCTGTACCACCAACTAGGCTATCTTTGCCATCTCCTCCACTCAAAAAGTTAGCGCCAGTATTGCCAATCAGGATGTTATCAAGGTTGTTACCAGTACCATTGATTGCGGCGGTTCCAGTCAAGGTCAAATTCTCCAAGTTATCTGCCAACACGAAAGTCACCGAAGATTTGACTAAATCTATTCCTGCATTGGCAGATTCAGTAATAACATCGTTCGCATTGTCTACGATGTAAGTGTCATTGCCGTCTCCACCAATGAGACTATCAATCCCTGCACCTCCATCCAAGGTGTCATTGCCGGAACCACCCAACAAGGTGTCATTGCCTGCACCACCAATTAGGCTATCATTGCCATCTTCTCCGCTCAAGATGTTAGCGCCAGTATTTCCCGTCAGAATGTTCTTAAGGCTGTTACCAGTACCATTGATTGCCCCAGTTCCAGTCAGGGTCAAGTTCTCTAGGTTATCTGTCAACACCCAATTCACCGAAGACTTAACTAAATCTGTACCTGCATTTAAGCCTTCAATAATAATATCGTTCAGGTTATCTACGATGTAAGTATCATTACCAAGTCCACCAATGAGACTGTCAGATTCTAAACCTCCATCTAAGGTGTCATTGCCTGCACCACCCAACAAGGTGTCATTGCCGGAATCACCAAAGAGGTTATCGTTGCCACCTTCCCCGCTCAAGCTGTTAGCGCCAGTATTTCCAATCAGGATGTTATTAAGGCTATTACCAGTACCATTGATTGCCCCACTTCCATTCAGGGTCAAGTTCTCCAGGTTATTTCCCAACACCCAACTCACTGAAGACTTGACTAAATCTGTGCCTGCATTGGCGGATTCAACAATAGTGTCACCAAGGCTATCCACAATATAAGTGTCATTGCCTTTGCCACCGATGAGACTATCATCTCCTGTACCACCATCCAATAAATCATTTCCATCGCCGCCATCAAGGGTGTCGTTATCACCTAGTCCTTGGAGGGTGTCATTGCCCTGCAATCCTGAGATGATATCCATATTCACCGTACCAGTCAGGTTATCTGCATTTAGAGTGCCATTAATCGGAGGGGTGATTTGATTAATGGTCAAGTTTACAGTGCCAGTACTGCTGCCACCATGCCCATCACTTATAGTGTAAGTGAAGCCGTCGGAGCCATAATAGTTTTGGGAAGGGGTATAAGTGTAAGTAGCATTACCGTTGTCAACTAAAGTTCCTTGGCTAGGTTGAGTGAAGCTAGTAATACTCAATACGTCATTTTCTGCATCTGTATCATTGCTCAACAGACTAGTAGCGCTAATGATAATAGGTGTGTTTTTGTTTGTGGTGATGCTATCGTTAACAGCAACAGGAGTATCATTCACCGCCGTAATATTAATATTGCGGGTAACGGTAGTACTATTAGCAGTCCCATCATTGACCACAAAGCTGATGGTGCGAGGTGTAGTAGTGGGGTTGTCGCTGCTGTTGGTATAAGTAACAGAACGCAGCACGGCTTGATAATTCGCAACGCTGGAATTGCCAGTTAAGGTCAAAACACCTGTGCTGCTGTTATAGCTGCCCGTAATCCCATTTTGGCTGGTGAAGGCGAGGGTGTCTTGAGCAGAAATAAAGCCACTACTAATTCTGACGGTGGCACTAGCTAGATTAGCGGAGTCTACATCGCTGACTGTGATACCTGAATCGATCGCTATAGTAGCGTTCTCGGTGTATGCCAGAGCAGAGTTGGTAGTAGTAGCAATGGGCGCATTGTTCACTGCCGTAATATTAATATTACGGGTAACGGTAGTACTATTATCAGTCCCATCATTGACTACAAAGCTGATGGTGCGAGGTGTAGTAGTGGGGTTGTCGCTGCTGTTGGTATAAGTAACAGAACGCAGCACGGCTTGATAATTCGCAACGGTGGCACTGCCAGTTAAGGTCAAAACACCTGTGCTGCTGTTGTAGTTGCCCGTAATCCCATTCTGTCCGGTGAAGGCGAGGAGGTCTTGAGTAGAGGCGAAACCACTGGTAATGCTCACAGTAGCACTGGAGAGGTTAGCAGAGTCTACATCGCTGACTGTGATACCTGAGTCGATGATTGTAGTAGCATTCTCGGTGTATGCCAGAGCAGAGTTAGTGGCAGTAGCAATGGGCGCATCATTCACCGCCGTAATATTAATATTGCGGGTAACGACGGTACTATTAGTACTCCCATCATTAACTATAAAGCTGATACTACGAGGTGTAGTACTGGGATTGTCGCTACTGTTGGTATAAGTAATGGAACGCAGTGCGGCTTGATAATTCGCAACGCTGGAACTGCCAGTTAAGGTTAAAACACCTGTGCTGCTGTTGTAGCTGCCCGTAATCCCACTTTGGCCGGTGAAAGCGAGGGTGTCTTGAGCAGAAATAAAGCCACTGCTAATGCTGACAGTAGCACTAGCTAGGTTAGCGGAGTCTGCATCACTGACGGTGATGCCTGAATCGATGGCTGTAGTGGCATTCTCAATGTACGCCAGAGCAGAGGCAGAACCAGAGGTGACTATCGGGGGAGCCCCATTGTTCCTGTATAGTTGGGCATATATCCCATCACTAGACGTGTCTTGCCCAAAGCTTTGCCAAGAAATGACAAAGTTCCCATCAGCAGCGATCGCTACTGATGGGTTATTTTGATTATCGGTGGTGGTGTCATTGACCAAAAATTCGCTCCCTTGAGCCACCCCAGAACTGTTGTAGCGTCGGGCATATATCCCATTGTTATCCCCGTCCTGACCATAGCTTTGCCATGAAATAACAAAATCCCCATTTGCATCCATCGCTACTGTGGGGTTCTTTTGGTCGGCTATGGTATTATTATTGACTTGGAATTCGCTCCCTTGAGCTACCCCAGAACTGTTGTAGCGTTGGGCATATATTCCATAACCAGACCCATCCTGACCAAGGCTTTGCCAGGAAATAACAAAGTCCCCACCTGCATCTATCGCTATTGTGGGGCTAAGTTGATAACGCGTGGTGGTGGTGGTGTTATTGACTTTAAATTCGCTCCCTTGAGCTACTCCAGCACTGTTGTAGCGTTGGGCATATATCCCATAGTAATCCCCGTCCTGACCATAGCTTTGCCAAGAAACTACAAAGTCCCCATTTGCATCTACCGCTACTGTCGAGCTATTTTGATCGCCGCTAGTGGTGCTATTAACTCTGAATTCGCTCCCTTGAGCTACCCCAGCACTGTTGTAGCGTTGGGCATATATCCCATTTCCAGAGCCGTCCTGACCAGTCCAGGAGATGACAAAATCCCCAACTGCATCTATGGCTACTCTGGGGTTAATTTGATCGCCGCTGGTGGTGCTATTGACTCTGAATTCGCTCCCTTGAGCTACCCCAGCACTGTTGTAGCGTTGGGCATATATCCCATTTCCAGAGCCGTCCTGACCAGTCCAGGAGATGACAAAATCCCCATCTGCATCTATGGCTACTCTGGGGTTATTTTGATCGCCGCTAGTGGTGCTATTGACTCTGAATTCGCTCCCTTGAGCTACCCCAGCGCTGTTGTAGCGTTGGGCATATATCCCATTCTTATCCCCATCCTGGCCAAAGCTTTGCCAGGAAATAACAAAATTCCCATTTGGATCTATCGCTACTGTGGAATTAGATTGACTATTGCTGATGTAATTATTAACTTGAAATTCAGTCATGAAAAAACCTCTCTTAAAAACTAAAAATTTGATTTCAACAATTACGCACTGATTAAACAGATTCCTTAGTCATTAGGAATCACCGCACTTGGTCGCAGCCAGTAGTTCAACTCTGGTGCTGTAAATGCTTGGCGGATTTCTTTTCGTTCCTGATTCAAAACCATCGGACGCTGTACACCAGCAAGAAACTGCACATCATAAAGTTCTTGACAGCCTGTAGTGAACTTCAGCATCCCCACTTGCTGCCCATTTCGCAAATCCACGACTGCCACACCACAGAGTAACCGCTCAAACCGTTGAGTAATGGGCAACCCCCCAAAAATATGCCGTTCCCGAATTTGGCATAGTCCCACTAGGGCGTAATAGCCCACACAGCACAACCCACGCAGAAATCCAGGTAGCACACAGACTACCTGTTTGTCTCCTGATTCTGGGTGAATACGCCAGATTTCTCCAGCACCAGAGTTTAGTAACCATAAAAATCCGTCATGCCAGATTGGGGAATGGGGCATTGATAATCCATCTACAATAATTTCATTACTCTCCACTTCCACCACGACCCCACCGTTGGCTTTACCTGGTCGCCACCCCCCGACGCTATCTGTCGCACCGAGAGCAGTCACATACTTGGGTTTGCCATCCACCATCGCTAACCCATTCAGATGGCAGCGGTCTTCTGGCACTACTTGGGAAATAAATTTGGGATGCCAGCGCGGTACAAAGCTAAAATCTGGACTCAAGGTGGAAAGACACGAAAAACGGGTGTTGACAATCCACAGCCCTTCTCTGCCAAATTCCAGGTCGTGAATGTTCAGGTCGCCTGTAAAATATGTCATCCGTGGCAGATAAAGGGCATCATAGCGTCCGGGCTGGTCTTCTAAAAACTCATAAGCTAATGCGGGAGCATTGGCTAGTAAACAGACTTCATGCTGGCTAGCCAGTGCCAAACGTGAACCATGAACTGCTAACCCCATTGGTTTGGAAAATTGGCGTAACAGCATAGTTATCTGTTGACCATTCCAGCCCGCAACTGCCAGTTTTCCAGCTTGGTAGGTGGTGATGGCGACTGAGCCTCCGGCTTGACTAAGCCAGGAGATAAATCCCTGATCTGCATCACACTGAATTAAGTTATTCTCTTCTGGTGCAGTAGTGGTAGAGGTGGCTAACATAAATAAGTTGAATTAAATTTCAAATTTTGTTGGGGAAATTTGGACTTAGTTGAGTACAAAAATAGTTAGTGGCTTTAGCTTTGTTGAAATTGAATGATAAATCGCTCGTTACGAATCTCTCAGAATTAAGGACAAAGACGATCAGGCGTGCCATCATTGTCAATAAACAAACCTGCACCAGAGAAAGAACCCAAAAGAGATCGCCCCCAGATAACAGGTCACACCACGATAAAGCTGCACTGTATCTAACTTTGCAGACAGTTGGAATTCAGTTTTTATAATTTCTTAGCCCTAAATCTAATTTTGTAAACTATTGTTATATTAGAGACTATTTATTTAAATAAAATCTGTATATATACTGAACATATAATTTGCTTAAAACTTTAATAATTTGCGAGATGGATCAGTAGATTTTCTTTGTATAGAAGCGAGTTTTGTCGTTATTTTTAAGAAAGTGCGTAGATGTGTAGCTCATCACAAACATTGCTATTAAATGTATTAAAAAGTAAAGTAGAGCTAAGTGCAGTTACGTAGTTACTCACTTACAATGAGTCAAAGAGTGTTCGACAAAATAAATGATGTTGTGATTGCGGGAACATCCCAATTGTATCAATTTACCAAAATCGTTACTTGTCATTGCAAATGAAGCGTACCCCTACGCAGATATTGCTACGCGGTAGCGTCTCCAAGAGTTGCAAAATAAAGCAATCGCAACATCTGTAGTTTGCGATTGCTTTGCTTCAATGCGTTCTATACCTACGGGTTCTCCGAAGGAGTACGCAATGACAAATTATATTTTTAGACATTTGGGATGCTCCCGTGATTGCGAGCAAAGCCATTGGTATCGCCTAAAATTACTGCTAAAAAAAGATTATAAAAATAAAATTGCTATCTGAATCTGAAAAATTACCTAAAAAAGCTTTTTTGGGTGTGCCATTTGAAGTATAAGGCGGAGGTAAGATGATACAACAAAATTCTGGTGTGACGGTATGGTTCACTGGTTTGAGTGGTGCAGGTAAAACTACTATCTGTAAATTCGTGGAGAAGGAATTGCGGATACAGGGATACAGAGTTGAAGTTCTGGATGGCGATACAGTACGTCAAAACCTATGCAAGGGGTTGGGTTTCAGCAAAGAGGATCGAGAAGAGAATATTCGGCGCATTGGCTTTGTCGCTCACCTTCTTACCAGAAATAATGTAATTGTTTTGGTTTCGGCAATTTCACCGTACCGCGAAATTCGGGAAGAAGTGCGCCAAAGTATTCCATCTTTTGTTGAAGTTTACGTCAATGCATCATTAGAGGTTTGTGAGCGGCGAGACGTAAAAGGGTTATATAAAAAAGCAAGAGCCGGGGAAATTAAGCACTTCACTGGTATTGATGATCCTTATGAAATACCGCTCTATCCTGAAGTCGAATGCCAAACTAACCAAGAAAGTGTTGCTGGAAGTGCAACTAAGGTGTTGGAAAAGCTGCAAGAGTTGGGTTATGTAGTTGCTAATTGATTTATGAATTACAGCAGTTTTCATATATTTGAACCATATCTCTCGTAGGGGCATAGCAATGCTCATTGATGTCAACTTAAGCTGAAACTCCTTTAAAACCTCGTTTCTAGCCTCTGGCTGGAAATGCAACTCAAAAGAGGCTGCCGCCAGTAAAGTGAGGCGGAGCCTCAAAGACAAGCATTTCCAGTCGGAGACTGGGAACGAAGTAAACGAGGTAATCTAAAAGCTAGTTCTAGACTTGCTTTGACGTTAAGTTGACACGTATGAGCAATGCTGTACCCCTACCACGTGGTCTATTTACCTGAAAATAGCTGTAAAGAAAGTTTTTAACTCATAACTTTTACTACGATGCTAATAATTGCCGAATTAATCTAGCTACAGCCTTTTGCGTGAAGCGGTTGGCAATTTGTTGACCTAAACGTTGTACATCTGAATTTACCAATAACTGAGCAATTTGAGATGCTAGTTGAATTGGATCAAAGCCTTGTGTTTCTCGGAGAATACCTAATATACGTTTGATATGCTCTAAGGTTTGTTGTTGCTCAACTGTCGCCGCTGGAGTTTCATTAACTGCTGTCAATCCTACCCGTTCCCGCAACAGGGAAGTAAAGTTATGCAAAACATTTTTACTTAAAGCATCGAGTCCGTTAACAGATTCATCTACTAGTTTGTCACGAATGAAAGCACCGCGTTCAGATGATAGAAATTCTATGCCCTGATTCAGCACTAAGTTAAAGTCGTAGTCTTGACTGTTACGCGCATTTTTTAACAAGTTTTCTAAGCGATTCCAGCGAAATCTGCCATCTTTAAATAGCAAATCTTGCAATGATGCTCTTAATTGTGGTGCTGGATCTGTTAATAGGCGTTTAGAAACGTAGGGATAAGCTTCGCTGAGGACTTTAAAGTTAGGATCTATGAATATTGCAATGCCTTCCAGCGTTACGAGGGAACGAATAATTAAGGCGTAGTAGGGTGGTACGCGGAAAGGATATTCGTACATCAAAGCCGATAGTTCATCGGTGATGCTTTTAATATTAAGATCGGCAACACTGGCTCCTTCGGCATCAGCAAAGACTCTCGCAAAAGCTGGGATAATTGGTGTTAAATCGGTTTCTGGTGATAAGAAATCTAATTTAACGTAGTCTTTTGCTAATCCTTCAAAGTCGCGGTTGACAACGTGGACGATCGCTTCAATTAAACCATAACGCTGTGGTGGCTTAATCTCACTCATCATCCCAAAGTCGAGATAAGCTAGCTTACCATCTGGTGTTGCTAACAAATTACCAGGGTGGGGATCGGCGTGGAAAAATCCGTGTTCTAGCAACTGACGCAGAGAACACTGCACTCCCACTTCAATGAGGTAACGAGCATTTATGCCTTGGGCACTAATTTCTGCTGTCTGGGTTAGTTTTGTACCATTAATCCACTCCATCGTCAAAACGCGACGATTGGTATATTCCCAGTAAATTTTCGGTACGTATATGTCTTTTATGTGACCGTATAGCTCGAAGAATCGTTCAGCATTTTCACCTTCGTGGATGTAGTCCATCTCTTCAAAAATGCGATCGCCTAATTCATCAAGAATCCCAACTAAGTCACTTCTTACCCGTTTGACCTTTTTCTGCACCCAAGCCGCAAGGTTACGCAAAATATACAAGTCAATGGTAATTCGCTCTCTTAAGTCAGGGCGTTGGATTTTTACGGCGACTTCTTCGCCAGTTTTGAGCTTACCTTTATAGACTTGGCCCAAGGAAGCCGCAGCAATTGGCTCCGCCGAGAGTTCGGCGTAAACATCTTCTGGAGGTGCGCCTAATTCTTCTTTGATAAACTGGTAAGCAATTTCGTTGGGAAAGGGTGGTAATTGGTCTTGTAGCTTAGTTAATTCTTCTAAGAAGACTGGAGGAACTAAATCCGGTCTGGTGGACAAAGCTTGTCCAATTTTGATGTAAGCAGGCCCCAATTGAGTCAGCAATACTCGTAGCTGAGTGGCTCGGCGGCGGTCATTTTTGACGACAATTCCCCGTTTACCATCCGACCACAACCCAAAGGCAAAGGATAGAGTCGGCCCCAACACAGCAAAAATTCGCTGTACAACTTGCAGCGGTCTGTTTTGGTAATGCGCCGCTATGGTCACGGGATCGTAAAGCGTTTCAGGTTCGGCTGTTATCCTTACCTTTTGGGCGCTTAAGAGTCTTGGCGATGTCTGCGACGAGTCTATCTGCGTCACAACTAAGCTTTGTCTACCATTTTTTTCTGGCACTATATCAATAACGTCCAGTTCACCCCGGCGATTTGTGCCGTTGTGACTGTCCTCCTGAATCGGTCGGGAACTAGGGGGAAGTGTCTTAACAATCATGAAAAAGGCCACCAGTCAGAACGATCACATTAAGTATTGTAACAATATGTTTAGAAATTGGGGATTGGGAATGGGGAATTGGGCATTGGTTATTTCTTCCTTGCTCCCCTAATCTCTATTCCCCAGTAGTTTGTTACACTGAAATGGGCATACTAGTCCAATAGTAGTAGGTATTGCTAGTTGCTGAAAGATTATACTTATTGTCCTGTAAATTGGAATTATCCGGCATCTGCCCTCATGGAGAATTTGGCTTGATGTTGCTCTGCCTACGAATTGAAAACTTTGCCCTAATTGACCAACTGGAATTAGAATTTGGCGCGGGACTAAATGTGTTGACAGGTGAAACCGGCGCGGGAAAATCGATTATCTTGGATGCCATTGATGCTGCTTTGGGCGGTAAAGTCTCTAGTCGAGTCATTCGCACGGGGACAAGTCGGGCGATGGTAGAAGCGACTTTTACCTCAAATGCACCCCTAGCGGCTTGGTTGACTGAACAAGAAATAGATTTGCTTGATGAAAATTCTGTAGTCATTAGCCGAGAAATCACGGCGACTGCTAGTAATATCCGTAGTCGATCGCGGGTGAATGGTGTGTTGGTAAATCGGCAGATTATGGCAGGAATGCGCGATCGCTTGGTGGAAATCACAGCCCAAGGTCAAACTGTACAAGTGGGACAATCTGCCCAAGTCCGAGACTGGTTAGATTTATATGGCGGCGACTCCTTGATGCAGCAGCGTCATAAAGTTGCTACGAGTTTTAGTACTTACCAACAGGCGCATTTAGCCCTAGAGAAACGCCGGACATCAGAACGAGAAAGGTTGCAACAGCTAGATTTGCTCGCTTATCAAGTACAAGAATTGGGAGCAGCTAATCTGGGCGAACCTAATGAATTGGAACAGTTGGGACAAGAACGAGAACGCCTGAATCATGTCGTCGATTTGCAGCAGATGAGTTATAAGGTTTATCAGGCTTTGTATCAAAACGATACTGAAACTCCCGCCGCCGGAGATTTATTGGGAGACAGTGAGGCGATATTAAATGACATGGTGGAATATGATACCCAACTACAACACCTGTTGGAATTAGTGCGGGACGCGCAAGCTGCGGTAATGGAAGTGGGAAGGCAGATTAATGCTTATGGGGACGGATTGGAAGCCGATCCGCAGCGGTTGGAAGAGGTGGAAGAACGGATTCAGGAATTAAAGCAAATTTGCCGCAAATATGGGCCAACACTGACAGAAGCGATCGCATATTACCAACGTATTCAAGGGGAATTAGCCCAACTTAACGACAGCGAACAATCTATCGAAAATTTGGAACAGCAAGAAAAAGCGTGTTTTGAAAAACTCACCCAAGCAACTAATCAGTTAACTCAATTGCGGAGTAAAGCGGCTGCTAATTTAGAATCGCGTTTGATCGCTGAACTCAAGCCCCTAGCGATGGAAAAGGTGAAGTTTCTGGTTGAAATATTACCAGCTTTTCCAACTGCGATGGGAGCAGATAAAATTACCTTTACATTTAGTTCTAACCCTGGAGAACCACTGCAACCATTAACGGAAATTGCCTCTGGTGGGGAAATGAGCCGCTTTTTATTGGCGCTGAAAGCTTGTTTTTCTCAGGTTGATGTAGCTGGAACAATGGTTTTTGATGAAATTGATGTTGGGGTTTCAGGAAGGGTAGCCCAAGCGATCGCAGAAAAATTACACCAGCTAAGTCAGCGCAACCAAGTATTATGTGTTACCCACCAGCCTTTAGTTGCAGCAATGGCCGATCGCCATTTCCGCGTAGATAAGCAAACTATTAATCAAGGCAAGAGTAAAAAAGCTAACAATATCAATGCTGAACAGCGTACCGTTGTCAGAGTTACTACTTTGGATAATTTAACCACACGCCGGGAAGAACTAGCACAGTTAGCTGGTGGTAAATCTGCAAGTGACGCGATCGCTTTTGCTGAATCTCTGTTATTACAAGCTGCTAACCACCGTCGTGGAGAGCATACTTGAGGAGGGAGCAGAGGGCAGGGAGCAGGGAGCAGGAGGACAAGGTGGATAAGCTAGCAATATTTCTCCCTTGTCTCCCCAAAGCGATTGATTATTTTTTATTTGGAAGTCCCTTATTCTTTTCAATTAACTACTCTGCCTCCTGCCTCCTACCCCCTTCACGCTGCCAATTCTGAAAGGCGTAAACCAGCGATATTCTCGCAGGAGAAAGTTTCTTTACCCGTCCATTTGCGGCAGATTAGCTCTATAATTTGGCCTGCCCAGTTGCGGAAAAACCATTGGCATAAAGAGCCATCTTCTTGAGGAGTCATAGATAGAGGAATAAAGCCTTTGTTCTGCCAAACCTCTGCTGCTGTATAGATATCATCAACAAGAATGGCAACATGATGGACAGTATTAAAACCTTGCTGCTGGCATAAGCTAGCGATCTGTTCATCTGGTGCGTTCGGTGCAAGCAGTACCAAAATCATGCCTGACGGCATTAAGGCTGAGAGAAAGTACATGCCAGCATCTTCGGGCAAGAGGTTTTGCTCTGGACAAAAATCATCAGGCCATTTTCCTGGCCCTTCCGTGATTTTGGCATCATAGTTGACCAGAGTTTTAGCGTAGTCTGTGAGAGTTCCTGAATCAGGAAACAACAGTACATAATGATCTACGACAACTAGTTCACCAAATAGATGTATACAAAAGGATGAGTT
The DNA here is from genome assembly GCF_013393905.1 of Nostoc sp. C052. GTDB lineage: Bacteria > Cyanobacteriota > Cyanobacteriia > Cyanobacteriales > Nostocaceae > Nostoc. Next base: position 4,372,895 of record NZ_CP040272.1, on the reverse strand, counting down.
TAAAAATTCTGGAGTTTTGCATTCTTGTTTATACAAGAGCAATCCGTTGGTTTCTACAAAAGGCGATTCCTTACTCATCGAAGTCTCCTAAGTTGAAACCTTCTATAGCATCTAATGAAAGGTTATTGCTCATAATGCTAACCTATAAAAACGATCTTGGTATTTAATATTGTGGCTTACAAACTGGGCTTGTATCAACAATCATAACTAAGATTACTTTCAGCCAATCTCAAGCAATGACGCGATCGCTTTTGCAGAATCCCTGTGATTGCAAGCTGTTAACCATCTACACCAAGAGGAGAATTAACCTGACAAGGTGAAAGCCAGACAAGACATCCCGCCCAGAACTTCAGTTATTGGTAATAACAAGGCAGATATTTTTCCTAGATTTCAGGGTAGTTAGCTGTAAAATATCTATCAGCAGATGAACAATTAATATCACTTGACTTTCTTGCTCCATCTTCAAAGTTATTCCCAATGAATACAGAAAACGCTCTAATCCCCGATAGACCTGAGATAAATCCCTTCTATGTTGGCGGTGCAGTTTCTCCAGATAAATTTAGCGGACGCCGCTCTGATATTAATACTGCACTTGATGTAATCGGCAATCGCTCGTGTTTAGCAATTCAGGGCAGTAGTGGTATGGGTAAATCTTCACTGCTACAATATATTGCCTCATCACAAGAACCGTGGAGAAATAGAGGAATCGATTATTCTCAAGCGTTGATCGTCTTTATCAATTGTTGGGAAATTACGCCTTTTACTGCTATTGGCTTTTGGGAGCTAGTACTTAGTTCATTACAACAGAAAGCAAAAGATAATTTAGCATTGCAGCCTGTCTTTGAGCAAACTTTAGGAGCAGGAACTTACAATATTCATCAGTTACGCTTATTGTTAGCTGAGATTGGCAAAAACAATAAGTTTCTGTTATTGTTGCTTGATGATTTTGATGCCGCTTTGTACCCGAATGCTTCTTATACAGAAGATGAAATGCGTTCATTTTTGAGTAACTTTCGTTCTTTAGCAACTCATGGTGAAGAGAAAGATTACCTTTCGGTGATTGTTACTTCCCCAAAACGTCTCTCAGAAATGGGGCCAAAAATTGAACAAGGTACTTCTCCTTGGAACAATCATTATACTTATAGATACCTGAAGTTATTCAGAGAGGAAGAAGTATCACGGTGGTTTCAAGATTTAGCTCAAAAATCTTCTATTGACTGGCTACTAAATTTACAAGCAGAAATCCAAAAAATTTCTGGAGGAAATCCAGCACTAATTCAGAATGCTGGTTTTATCCTTTATAGAGCTTGGCAAGATAAAGATATCAAAACAGTCTTAGATTTTGCTATAGAATTTGAAAGAGCAAATCGGCCATACTTTCGCGCAGCTTGGAATCAGTCAACTGATGACGAAAAAAGTTTGCTGAAATTCCTTGCCCTATCACGCTTAGAGGGGCGCGTAAATCGTAAACGTAAGTATACATTAGATAATGTAGATACTATCCTGAGTCAAAAAGATAGAGAATTGCGTGAATTAGAAGAACGTGGTATTCTCCGACGCTACGATAACGATGAAAAAATTAACTATGAGTTTGCCTCATCCATTATGGAATGGTGGGTCGTTAAGGAATTGGAAAATAGTCAAAATCAACCAGAATTGGCAGAACGTGAGTTAATTTTCCTGAATCTAAGTAGTAAGCAGGTTGAGCAGATGAAAAATATCACCAAGCAGGTATGGCAGTATAAAGATACGGCTCAATCGGTAATAGGATGGGTGGGAAAATTGGGAGGTTTCTTTTAAAGGATTTTTAGGTAACGCTAAACCTTAAAAGCTAGAAATCAATAGGTAGTATTTATGGCAGCAGGTCTAAACAATCCTTATATTACTGGCACTCCAATCAACAACAAGGAAAAGTTTTTTGGGCGAGATGATCTGTTTAGGTTTATTGAAGATAATTTAGTTCAGGGTACATCTGTAATTCTGCTGCATGGTCAGCGACGGATAGGTAAATCTTCTTTATTGGCTCAAATTCCGAACTTTTTGAGCCATCTGAGGCAATTTGTTTTCATTCCGCTTTCATTGGAGGGTCAAAGTCATGGTTCACTGGCGGATATCTTACATCATCTGGCAACGGGAATTGTCAGACGCCTGAATCTATCAGAAGACCAAGTGAAAATCCCAACGAAAGATGCACTAGAATCAGATCCCACAATCTTTAGTGTTGGTTTTTTTATCCAGCTTTACCAAGTCTTAGGCGATCGCAAACCAGTTCTATTATTAGATGAATTTGATACCATTGGCGATCGCACCGACCAAACAACTACTGAGGACTTTTTTCGCCATCTCCAATCAATGATTACCAACCAACCAGCAAGATTTTGTCTGATACCAGTTGTTGGACGACGGTTGGATGATGTGAAAATCCTAGTCAGTTTGTTTCGCCAAGCACCGCGTAAGGAAGTTAGTTTACTAGATGAAACTCATACCAGACAGCTAATTACCAAACCATCTGAAGGCATTTTAGAATATCAACCGTCAGCCATTGAGGCAATTTGGCAACTCTGCGCCGGACACCCCTATTTTATTCAAGTGCTATGTAGTGTTCTGTTTGAAAAAGCCAGAGATAAACAAGAAGATCGAGTACAAGACTGGCAAAAAATTACTGAAGAAGATGTCAAAAAGAATATTAATGAAGCGATCGAAAGAGCAGACAATGGTTTAGCATGGTTTCGCCAAGGATTACCAATTGCTGAGAGAGTAGTGTTTGCAGCCATCGCCGAAATGCAAGAACGTTTCCACCCCGATCCTTGGAAACTGTTAACAGATAACGGTGTGGTTTTGACAAATGAACTACATGAGGCATTGGAAACTCTGAAAACAGGCGGGTTTATTCAAGAAAGAGAACTTTCTGAATTATCGCGCGATCGCCCATATTCTCATGCAGTTATAGTGGAATTAGTACGTCGCTGGTTTATTAGAAGGCACTCTCTACGTACAGAAATTTTGGAATTAGACCGGCTACATCCAGAAGTTTTACCTTTGTATGAACAAGCAAAGGAGTTACACGAACAAGGGGATGTAATTGAAGCGATCGCATTGTATGAGCAAGTATTACAAATTAATCCTAACCACTTTCAAGCTTTATTAGGGATGGCATCTGCTTGTTTAGAAGACGAGCAATTTAACCAAGCTGTTGAGCTTTATACCAGAATTTGCAAAGTAGATAACCTCAGTTTACGTTACAAAGAAGCGTTTGTGAAATCTCTGTTGGGTAATGGGCGCGATTTCATGCAAACAGGCAATTTTGTACAAGCTAAAACCCAATTTTCAACAGCTATAGAACTAGAACCAGAAAATAAGCGGGCACAGCAGCGACTTTCGGAAGTAGAAGGTCAATTAGAACAACAACAAGAACAAATTAGGGCAAGTTTACAAACATTACGCAATCCTTTTTTTGTTGGCGCTCCCGTTCCACCAGAATATTTTGTTGGGCGACGGTCTGTAATTGCAGCAGCATTCGATCAAATACAAAATCGCTCTCATCTTGCAATTTGGGGTAATACAGGTGTGGGAAAATCTTCGTTGCTGCAATTTTTAGCTTCTACTGAAGTTTGGCAACAACATGGGCTTCACCGCACACAAGCAATTATTGTTACTCTTAATTGTGCTGATATTGTACCTTTTACCCCTGATGCTTTTTGGAGAGAAATTGTCAGCGTTATCCAAAATGAAATTAGTAAAAATGATCCTTTGCATAAAGATATTGAGCAAATATTGCATTCAACATCTATAGTCAGAAATGATGATATTCGCTTTATTCTAAGAAAAATTGGACAACAAAGAAAGTTTCTTTTATTGTTGTTAGATGACTATGATACTGCTCTCTATCCTAGCGAAAACTATACTGAAGATGAAATGCAGAGTTTCCTATCCGATTTTCGTAGTCTTGCTGTTTATAGTAGAGAACAATATAATCTTTCAGTTATTGTAACTTCTAAAAAAACCCTAAATGAACTTAGTCCACCTCTCAATCCTAACCAAACACCTTGGTATAACCACTATCTATTCCGGCAACTACGACTATTCGATGAGCAAGAAATAAGTGAATTACTTGGTGGTATGCCTGAGGAGTTGAAGCTAACAACAGAGTTAAGACAAGTGATTCAAGAAGTATCTGGAGGATATCCAGTTCTACTTCAAAATGCTTGCTATTTAATTTACGATTTTTGGCGCAATGGTCAAAATTTAACTATTGAAAACTTTACAGGAGAGTTTCTTAAAGCTATTGAACACATCTTTCAAGTTTGGTGGTTATCTTGTGATGAAGCAGAACAAAGCTTGTTAATTTTTATCGCTATATCTCGGTTACAAAGTCGTCTTCGACAGCGACAGTACGAATTTATCGATCTGGAATTAATTATCAGTCAAAATGAGCGGAAACTCGCTAATTTAGAAGAGATGGGCTTAATTAAGCGTACTATACAACTAGGAACAACTGATTATCAATTTACTTCCTCAATGATGGAGTTTTGGGTATTAAGGGAAATTGAAACCAGTGATGAAGAAAAACTGATCAGATGGAATCAAATTACCTTAAATTTAATGAGCCTACCGCAAGCAGACCGAATACAGTTTATTCTCCGAGGATTACGACATTCTAAAGAAGCATCAGCATCAGTTATTGATTGGTTGAGTAAATTAGCGCCTTCTACAAGCTTTGGGATGCGATGATGCTTATGTTTCTAGTAATGACTGACCTAAATAACTGCCTTTATCTTTAACGCCAGGCAAAGCAAAGAAATATCCACCGCCAATGGGGCGAATATACTCCTCTAAAGGTTCGCCAATCAAGCGATTTTGCACTGTTACAAAGCCCCTTTCTAAATCAGCTTGAAAACAGACAAACAACAAACCCATATCTAATTGTCCAGCTTTATCAAACCCGCGTGAATAGTTGAAACCACGCCGCAGAATCAAACCCAATTCTGATTTGCGTGGATTAGCAAGGCGGATATGAGCATCTAGGGGGATTTGTTTACCTTTAGGATCTTGAGCATAATTGGGAATATCTTTCTCGTGCTTCATCCCCAAAGGTGCGCCAGAGTCTTTACTGCGCCCAATAATTGTTTCTTGCTCCTGTAGTGGTGTACGATCCCAGCGTTCAACTAAGTTACGGATCACGCGCACCACTTGATAGCTTCCCCCTACTGTCCAAGCTGGTTCGTCGCTGTTTGGCTGTACCCAGACAATCCGGTTAATCAACTTTTCATTGCTAGCATCTAGATTTGCTGTACCATCTTTGAAACCAAGTAGGTTCCGCACTGTGGTTTTGCCGAGCTTTTTATGAGTATTCGGCGGTAGAAAACCTTCTATTTGCCAGCGCAGAGTTATTAAGTCAGGCAGATTCTTGATAATATCCCGTAAAGCGTGGATGTTTGCTTCCTCTGTGTTGGCACAAAATTGCAGCAGTATGTCCCCATGACACAAATTTGGGTCGAGTTGGTCATTGGGGAAACCTGGCATGGTATTTAACCGCTTGGGTTTTAATTTGCCAAGTCCAAAACGGTTATCGAACAGCGAGTCACCTACTGCTAGGGTGATGGTGAGGTTATCTGGAACCACTACAGGCCCAAGAATTCCCGAATCACTGGGCGGAAATTTCGGGTCGCGTGACTTGGGTGTTCCCCCTGCCATGAGAAACTGAATGCGATCGCTCAAAGTTTGAAACAAGCGCACTAAATCCCCTTTAGTTTTAGCAGTTGTATCAAATGCCACCATCAGAGCAGAAGCCGGCGCAGGGGTGAGAATACCTGCTTGGTGAATACCAAAAAACGGTACAGCCTCTTCAGATGGGTCTTCAGTAGTTTCTGAAAGAGTGCGATAACCCAAACTGGTCAAAGCTGCTACTCCACCTGCTGCGGCCATACCAAGGAGCAAGTCACGACGGCTGATTCGGGGAGTAATGCGTAACCTTGGTTGCTCTGAACTAGACATAGTTTACTCCTCTGGGAATTATTGATAAATTAGTTAACGCCTAGAGTGCCACGCAGCTGAGAGAGGTCTTCCGAAAGAGCGGCGATCGCAGTTTTCATCTCTTTCTTGTCTGTTTCACTCACTTTGTCGTAGGTAGCAAAACCACCATCAGGGGTTTTATATTTAGCAAGTCCTTGGTTAACTTTGGTAAAATTTGCATCCACACGCGCTAGTAAATCGGGGTTGGCTTTTTGGATGACGGGGCGCAATAACTCTACAATCTTTTGGGAACCTTCGACATTAGCGCTGAAGTCCCAGAGGTCAGTATGGCTGTAACGGTCTTCTTCTCCAGAAATTTTGGTAGCAGCCACTTCTTCAATCAAGCCAGCAGCACCGCCTACCATATTTTTTGGTTCAATAGTCAAAGTAGCAATGCGTTTTTGTAACTCTTGTCCATCTTTCTGTAGCTTTTGGGCAAAGGGTTTCATCCCTTTTGTAGTTTTGTCTTGGAATAAAGCTTTTTCTATGCGATGGTATCCAGTGAATTGTGGGTCAGCCTCTTTTTTCGCAAAGTCATCAGCACGGGAATCCATCGTTTTATCGAGATCGGAGAATAGTTCAGCTATGGGTTCTGCACGTTCCCAATGAACATGGGTAGAGGCATAGAGTTTCTGAGCTTTAACAAGGTTGCCAGCAATCACAGCATCGGTGAAAGTCTTGTTGTCTGCCACTAGTTGGTCAGTTTCTTTGATGACGTAGACTTTGTATTCTGCGATCGCCCCGACTAATTTACCCTGATCTACAGTCCCTTTGGCTTGCGAATCTCCAACTCCTGTTTTCACGGTGAGTTTCCCTTTGGGATTGCTGCGTAAACCGCAAGCCATGTCATACTCACCTGGTTCTAGATTGGTTTTAAGTTTCTGAACGAATCCAGGAGCAATATTTTCTCGTTCTTCGATAACTTTTACCCCAGACAAAATTTCCCATTCCAAAGGTTGGCTGCTTTTATTGGTAATTACAAAGCTGTTTTGTCCAGATGTCAGTGTCAGCTGATTGGGTTCGCAACCTTTATCTGTCACAGTCAAAGCCGTTTCGGCAGAATTGCTGCTAGAAGTATCACTGGCTACTTTAGCGACCGGAGAATTACTCCCTAAAGTATCGCTTGATTTGTTAGATTCACAAGCCGCTACTGTCAAGGCAATTAAACAGATAATAGTTGACTGCTTTAAAAATTTTTTCATTGTTATATTTTCCTAAAAATTATGGAAGTAGCTAAGAATGTCTTGCTGTATTGTTTTGTCCAGCCTTCTCTCCCAAGAAGAACAGCAACATGGTAGGAATTAGATAGCCAAAATAAGCGATCGCCTCGCTGACAGTAGGAGCATCGTTATATCCAAAAAATCCCGCCAAAAGTGAACCTAAAAATCCATTATTGGGAAGTATCCCACTAGCATCAAATACCACTGTTTGCAGTAAATTCCACACTCCCGCTTCATGGAAAGCTCTCACCCCACTTGCTAAGAGTCCCGCAGCAACCAGAATAATAAAGGCTCCTGTCCATTTAAAAAATCGCTTTAAGTTGATGCGGATACCACCCTGATAGATGCCTATACCAACGGCTACTGCGGCTGCATATCCAAACAATGCCCCCACAGGAGCTTTAATTCCCAAATTTTGCTGGAATGTTGCTAGTAGAAATACTACTGTTTCCAAACCTTCCCGCAGCACAGCAAAAAATGCCATCCCCACCAGTGCTAGTCCCCATTGATCGCCCGATTGAATGGCAGTTTCAATTTGAGACTGTAACTCACCTTTAAGAGAACGAGCCGCGCGGCGCATCCAGAAAACCATCCAGGTGAGAACCCCAACTGCAACAATAGAAATTACTGCTGCAAATAATTCCTGTTCTTGTTGAGGGAAATCCTGACTGGTTATTTGCAATATAATTGCAGCAACTAGACAAAAAAAAGTCGCTAGTGCAATGCCAATCCAGACTGACTTCATCAAATGGGTACGTCCAGTTTGCTTGAGATAACTGGCAATTATCCCCACGACAAGCGCAGCTTCAACGCCCTCTCTGAACATGATCAAGAAGGGAAAAAGCATGGATAACCTTATTAATTATAATTACTATCAATTCATCATGAGAATAATAACTTAATTGAGAAGATTTGTATATAAGTGCAAATTAAAAAATCTCTAACATCCTAAAAGAATTAACAACGAGATCCCCGACTTCTTAGAGAAGTCGGGGATCTGAGTCTTTTAAAATAATTGATACGTACTTCTACTTGTACTCCTGCAAAGCCCCTAACTTGCGAATTCCCGGCCAAATCGTGGCTGTAGCAATTACTACCAAAATTGTCCCAATTCCACCACCCACAACGGAAATCACCGGGCCAAATAAAGCCGCAGTTAAGCCTGACTCAAAGCCTCCTAATTCATTGGAGGCACTAATAAATACGCTATTAATTGCAGCAACCCGACCACGTAAATGATCTGGTGTTCTGATTTGAACTAATGTATGGCGAATTACAACGCTAATACTATCTAGTGCGCCACCAAGGATTAGCATCAACATAGACAACCAAAAGGAATGAGAAAGTCCAAAGATAATTGTGACAATTCCAAAGCCAACCACTGACCATAATAAAGCTGGCCCTGCTTTGCGTAATGGTGGTAAATACGCCAGAGTAATGGCCATAGTCAAAGCACCGATGGAATGGGCTGCTTGTAGATATCCCAACTCCACTGGCCCCACGTGTAAAATATCTTTAGCAAAGATGGGTAGCAAGGCGATCGCACCACCCAACAAGACAGCAAACATATCCAATGTAATCGCTGCTAAAATTAACTGATTCTGCCAAACAAATTTAGCACCGGCTGCAAGTGCTTGAAATGAGATTGGTTCCTTTGCACGGATGGCTTTTTGCTCTTTGATTGCCAAAGTTAAAATAAAACACAGCAAGGCTGCGATCGCAGCTAATACATACACTCCTGTAGCACTTCCCAGCAGCGCAATCCCGAATCCCCCGAAGGCTGGGCCAATAACAGCAGCCAATTGAAAGCTACTACTATTCCAAGTAGCTGCATTGGTAAAGGCAGTAACAGGTATTAATTGCCACATCAAAGCATCACTAGCAGGTTTGAGGAATGCCCTAGCGACACCTGTTAATACTAAGCAAGCGTAAATGAGAAAAATTGCACCCTGAGTATAGGAAAGGACTGCCAAAGCTAGCGAGCAGAGAGCTAGCAACATCACTGACAGTAACATAGTAAGTTTGCGATCGCGGCGATCGGCAACATCTCCAGCAATTAAGGTGAGAATAATCATCGGTAGGACTTGCGCCAACCCAACACCACCTAAAGCGATCGCTGAGTTAGTTCGCTCATAGAGTTCCCAGCCGATAGCTACAGTTTGCATTTGCGATCCCACGAACAGCACCAACCGTCCGATGGTAAATAGCCGATAGTCTCGAAACTTAAAGGCTGCAAAGGGATCGTGCTGTGCAACCTCAGAGTTATGGGGCTTTGAGTTCTGTTTTCTCGAAGACATTTTTTAGTAGAGTTAAGCCTTCTTCAATATTGGAAATTTGCTCTTCTGTCAGACCTTTTAGCAAATCGGTAATATGAGCGCGCGTTTGGTCTTGAGATTGCTTCAGATGATGCTTTCCATCTTCAGTTAAACTGAGCAGCACCCGCCGCCGCTCTTGAGGATGATCGCAGCGTTTTACGAAGTCGCGTTGTACCAAGCGTTCTATGGTTGCTGATGCGGTAGCAGAGGTAACACCTAAATGCTCTGCCAGGTCAGATAATGAAGCGCCAGGATTCCGGTTGATAAATGCTAGCGATCGCAACTGAGGTATAGATAAAAAAGCGGCACTATGGGCACGCATATCCGCTCGGATAAACCGCATCATTAATGGAACTGTTTCCATTACTCTAGCGGCACATTCTTCGGAAGTTGCACCTTGAGTAGGTTTATCCAAGGTCATGGGCTTGTTGTTCTCCTGATTACATCGCCACCAGTGGATTGAGTCGTCTACCAATGATGGCTAAGATTATTAGTGTTAATAAGAGAATTGTACAATCCAGACCAAAGGGATAGCCGCTAGTTCCATTGGGGATTACATTGCTACCCGTGGATAAAGTCGTCCACCGATAGTAGCTAAGATGACTAACGTTAGTAAGAGAATTGCCAAATCCCAACCAAAACCATAAACGCTGACTCCATCCACTAGCATGGCGCTACGTAAGGCATCAACCTGATAAGTTAAGGGATTCAAGTGGGAAATAAACTTTAACCAGTCAGGCATCATTGAGATTGGATAAATAGCATTGCTGGCAAAAAATAACGGCATGGTTAACATTTGTCCAATTCCGGTCATCCGCTCTCTGGTTTTTGCCAAACAGCCAATAATTAAGGAAAAAAGACAAAAGCAAGCCGCCCCCAGCATTACGATCACTAGCACTTGTAGAAAAGCTAGAGGATGGAGATTTAATTTTACACCTAAGATAAAAGACAACACATAAATTACTGCTACCTGTGATAAGCATCGGACTCCACACGCGAGAGCTTTACCCAAGACCATTGCTACACGGGGGGTAGGACTAGCAAGAAATTTATGTACAATCCCTAAATCTCGCTCCCAAATTAGTGTCATTCCCCCGGTAAAAATGGCCACATACAACACGCTTTGAGCGAGAATGCCAGCAGCCATGAAGTCTAAATATGGTAAGTTCCCGGTGGGAATTTCCCGAATTTTGGAGAACACTTGCCCAAAAATCAGCAACCATAATGATGGTTGTACCGATCTGACTACTAAATCAGTGGGATCGTGGCGGAGTTTACGCACTTCCAATTCTGCGATCGCCAGGGTTTTCGTAACTAGCTCTTTAATTGCAGAGATCACATTGGCTCGGTGAGTGGGTGGTGATTTAACCCAACCGTTGAGCAGTACGTCTGGTTCTTGCTGTGTCACGGTAGTTGACTCCTGATGTTAACTGGTCGCCTGTATAGTAAATAAAGACATCATCCAAAGTTGCGTTTGGTTTATCTAAAGAAGCTTTTAAGTCGCTTGGTGTGCCTGTGGTAACGACTTCACCTTGCTGCATAATTGCCACTCGGTTACACAGGCTATCTGCTTCTTCTAAAAAGTGGGTTGTTAAAAATATAGTTGTGCCGTAATCAACACAGAGTTGCTGCACAAGCTGCCATACTTGAGTTCTAGCAATGGGATCTAAGCCGACAGTCGGCTCATCAAGAAACAGAATTTGGGGTTGATGTAAAACTGAGACGGCGATTTCCAGCTTGCGGATCATTCCGCCAGAGTAGTTTCTTACCAAGCGTTTTGCTGCATCTTGCAAACCCATGTATTCTAGAATTTCATAGATGCGGCGATCGCGTCCTTTGGCAGGTATGCCATACAGCTTGGCAAAGATTAAGAGATTTTCGTAACCCGTAAGACTACCATCAGCAGAGAGCGCCTGGGGTACATAGCCGATAGCCCTTCTCACAGGATTAGATTGGCGAGTCACATCATAGCCAGCCAGAGTTGCTGTTCCTGCACTGGGAGGCAGTAATGTTGTCAACATCTTAATAACTGTACTTTTCCCGGCTCCATTGGGGCCAAGCAAGCCAAATACTTCACCCTGTTCCACAGATATGCTGAGGTTATTAACAGCCGTTAACTTACCAAAACGGCGCGTGAGTCCCTGAGTTTCCAAAATCAGCGGTTTTGGCTCGCTAGGAGGTTCTGACCGATTTATTTTTCCCGTCAGTATTGTCACAAGTTTGATGCACTTCCATTAATTAGTTAAGCTAACTATTAGCTTCTCAATATATTTGTCTGAAGTCAATAGACTTGTTACAAAAATCTGAATCAGAGTAAAAGGAAACTCAGTAGAGTGGCGGCGAGGTTATTAGACTTATCCGCAAAATGTAAATGCTCACTGTGAATGGGTTTGAGCAATTCAGATTGAATAGGCGATCGCTATCTTACTCTACGAGAAAATAGGTGTTTGGCGGCATTCTGAGACAAAAAATTAAAATTAGAGTAAAAAGTACAAAACGATGAAATCAATTTCAGGATAAAAAATTAAGTATTAATGGTTAAGGATACTAAGCGATTAAGTCTTAACCTAATCAGCCCACAAACTGCCAGAATTACCTGACTATATCGATGACGAGCGAGACGGAATTTTTCCGAGGCTACTCGAAATATTTTTACCCGACATATCATGTGTTCAACGGCAATTCTGCGAGACGAAAGTTGTTTATTCTCTTGTTTTTGGAATTCCGAAATTTCTGTATTCTTTCGTTTCTTATGAGGTGTGGTAATGGCATCATCTCCAATATAGGCCTTATCACCTATAAACCTTTGTGAGTCAGCAAATTTATTCCGAGTATCTCGAAATAAATTAATATCACTTGTTTTTCCCAGCATTCCCACACAGATATCTACAATATCTTCACCACCTGGTAAGACAATAAACTGGTTTTTTAGAGTATGCATTTTTTTTCTTACCAGAGTAATATCTTTTTTGTTCTTGATAGTCTACAGGTCTCGCTGTAGCCTGTTCTGCACTATCAACAATTAATTCATACTCGGACAGCATTTGCTGCAATTCTTGATATTTTTGACTATCTACTGACGCTTCTTCTATTTGAGATGCTGGTAAAATTTCTCTCAAAATATCTACCCAATAGTTAAAAGCATCATTCGCTTTTGTTTTGGAAATATCAAAGAGTAACCCTAAAATTTCAAAAATTGGTTTTTGTCTGATGTAAACTAGACACAAGCATATTCCTTCTTTCGGTGACATCTCTGGTTTGCGTCCGCCTCCCTTGGCAATAATCCGAACTTTATTTTTTTCAATTTCTGCTTGTTTCTCTCTATGCCTTTTTTCCGCTAAGGATACCAATGCTAAAAACTGGTCATAATTAATCCCTATTAATCGTTTTGCTTCGTGGGGATGTGATTCAATTCTTGCTAAAGGGTTTGTCATATTATCTACATATAATTTTTACTCCGTTTTTTATTATCCCACTTTGTTTATATTAAGGATAAGTCTATTGATGGGCGAAGTGTCACTGACAAATTAACCCCAAACACTTGCTAGGATAGTTAATAGGTGAAAAAATTTTAGAATGCCTACTGCTGCTCAGTTAGAAAGTCTATGCGACATTTAATTTTCATCAACAAGCTGCAAAACCCTCTTATATAAAGGTTCCGCCACCCAGAATCCTGCTTGATTAATTAGAGCATCTAACAAAGGTTTCACAGCAGAAATCAGCCTTGTTCCTGGATGTAGTAGCACTGACAGTTGATTTACCTGAATACAACCTGTACCGTGGTCAAGTTGGCACAGTAGTAGAATTATTAGCTGGTGGTGCTGCGTTTGAGGTTGAATTTAGCGATCGCAATGGCCGCACTTATGAATCTGTCGGTTTACGCCCAGAGCAAATTATGGTGTTACATTTTGAGCGAGTATCCCCTGATTCAGTCCCGGAAATGGTGACAGCCTAAGCGATACCAGCAAAGCGATCGCATCTGGTAATTTTAAGAGTCATGCCAAGATAGATAGAAAGTAGAGAGCAAAATAATGCTAAAAACATTCAGAGCTTGGTTGAAAGGAAGTTGTTTAGAGTGGATTGATGATGTACCAACATTGGGAGAGCAACAAATCCCGGTTCATGTTACATTGCTCGAAAATGAATCAGTCATAGATAAACAAGCACGGGGACGAAGAATGGCTGAAATATTAGAAAAACTTGCTGTGAGTCAAGCTTTGACTGATGTTGATCCAGTTATTTGGCAGCAAGAAACTCGTCAAGACCGTTCACTTCCGGGACGATAAAATGTGCTGATCGATAGCAATATTATTATATATTCTGCTCAACCAGAAAACGCCCAATTGAGAGATTTAATTGCTGAATATGCGCCTGCGGTATCAGCACTCAGTTATTTGGAAGTGTTAGGCTATCATCTGCTTCAAGAGGAACAACGCCAGTATTTTGAGGAGTTTTTTCAAGTTGCTCAGGTTTTAGCAATCTCTCAAGATGTGTTAAATCAAGCGGTAATTCTGCGACAACAGAAACGAATGACTTTAGGTGATGCAATTATTGCCGGCACTGCTTTGGTGTATAGACTAACTTTGATAACAAGAAATACAGATGATTTCCGTTGGATTACACAGGTGAGATTGTGGAATCCGTTTGAGTCTGATAAACCCAGTTAAGAGAAAAATGCGTAGACGTAGCCCGTCGTAAGCGATCGCATCTGGTAATTTTGAGAGCGATCGCATTAAAAATTAACGTGAGTCTCCAAGGAAGGCGCACCTGCGGGAAGGGCGAAAGTCATTCACGGCTACACAAATAAAAACCCTTTTAACTATTTCCGCTGAAGCATTTTAGTTAGCTGATCCTGCAATTGCACTTCTTGCTTGCTATCTTCCAATGTCCGCGCCAGTGTAATCGCCCTTTCGTAAAAATTACGGGCAGTTAAGTAATTACCTTGTTGCTTATATAACTGAGCATAAGATTCAAAAGACTTTAATTCTTCTCGCAAATTTTGCAATTCCTTAGCAAGTGCTAAACGTTGCTCTAGTAAGTCAAAGGCCCGTTCGTAACGTCCGACAGCAGTGTGAGCCGTAACTAAACCGTCAATTGCTCGTAATTCATTAGTGCGATCGCGGTTAGTTTTAGCTATCCGCATTGCTTCACCATAAGTAGCAATAGTATCTTGATAATTTCCCGATGCTAAATAGGCATCACCTAAATTATTCAGGGTATTTGCTTCACCGATAGCATCACCAGTCTGACGGCGGAAAGTTAAAGCATTTTCGTAAAGCTTAATTGCTTTGTTGTAATCTCCTAACCTAGCAGTTACCAAACCCAAATTACTCAAAGATAGTCCTTCACCTTCAATATTTTTCACACCATGAGCAATTGCGAGCGCCTCTGCAACTGTTTTACCAGCAATAGCAGATTCGCCTTGTTGCAGCAGAAATGTACCGATATTATTCAGTGCAAAAATTTGAGATTGGAAGTCTTTAGTATCACGAGCAATCGCTAATTCTCTTCTTAAAGCATCTTCAGCCTCTTTTGAACTACCAAGCTGGATATAAGCCTTTGCAAGCAAATTGTACGCGAGACCTTGTGCTTTCAGGTCGCCAATTGAGTGATATAGTTCTAGTGCCCGCAAACAAGACGCAACTGTTTTGTCGGCATATCCTGAAGTGTATTGTTGTTCACCGATACGCAGCAAACTATCTGCTTCATCTCTTGATTGTCGCCCAACGGAACTATTTAAAGGTCGATGGAGTTGTTGCGTAATATCAACCACACTCGCAGCTACAGGACTCAGCAAAAAAGTAAACAGTAAAAAGCTGTGTAAAAGTACCTGGGGACGAGAAACAGTACCTACACAAATTAAGCCTACCTTTTGCCAGGAAAATACAAGCTGTTGTTTCATAAAAATTGCCCGTAAAGTTGCGGGTTTAAGTAGAAGGTCTAAGAAGAAGTTTTAAGTTTTTAAATTGAAGACATTCAGTATACGCATTTGTACTTAAGCTATGATTAAGCGAAATCTTCCCCAAAGTAGATAGCGCGGATATCTGCGGGTAATTTGTCCTCTAGCATACGATAGCCTTCCTGAAGAAAATTGGCTACAACACTCGGAGCGATCGCTTCTCCTTCGGCTTGGAGATAGGCAGCGATTCTAGTTTCGCTCCAGTGGAAAGTTTGAGACATTAACACGATTAATCGTAAAATTGGTGGTAGTTGGTCTAACGCCTGTTCTACATAGCACCATAGCGGTGGCGAAGTCGCTTGCAGAGAATAATGAATTGCTTCTGTGGGTGGTAATTTAATCTCGTTAATACAGAAAGCTGTCATATTAATTAACCAATTTTGCATGGTTAAGGCTTCCTCGCCGGATTCAGAGTCAGTTAATTTAAGTCCACCGAGTTCGTAATAGATATGTCGCCAAGTGAGGGCAAACAGATAATCTGCTTGCACAGGCGATCGCGCCGAATGCCGAATTAAGGTATAGACTATAGGGCTATAGCGGCAAAAAATTACCGTAAAGTACTTTCCGGCATCTGGATAGCGCTGAAACAGAGTCAGTAGTTCATGGTCACTGTGATGGAAGAGCGACTTCACTAGCGGGTGATTAGCTTCCGTAAAATGAGGAATTTGCATGAGCCTTGCGATTGATAATTGTTAAAATAGTTTTGGGAATTGCACTCCCCTAGTTAATCGCATAATATCTTGGTGTTGTTCAGTTTGTAGATGAGACTCAGACTACTTGAGTATTGATAAACTAGAAACAAGGACTTAATTTTAGTCTTAATCGACAGTCATAAAATCAACTACCTTATAGAATCCTTATTTGTTCATGGTTATAGCAGCTAGTGTGATATCGTTTCTGGTCAGTCCCCTTACTTTAGGCTCCTTTCTGCCTTCCCTGCCCTTGGATAGCCTATTTTCCACCCAAGGCATTATGGTAATGCTGCTAGCAGCTTACGCTGGTGCAATGTGGATGTTTCTCACCAGTGCGCCAAAAGTACACACTGTAATGGTGTCAGATTTGGAAATTGCCCGACAGTTGTATGAAGGGCTGCTAGATTTGCCGGCAGCTGAAGTGCCATTGCACTACTACTACAACTACGAACAAACTATAGGCGCAACTGGCATCGATCCGCTATATATGTCTACTGGGCCGAGCTTGTCTGGTAAAATGATGAATAATGCCAACGATGGGCTGTGGTATCAATTGAAGAAAAACACCCAGCTACACGTTATTACTGGCGCAAGCTTAGGTAGCAAAAATCAGCAACGCCACGTTTGTTTTGACCACGACTGCCTGGAAATGATTTTAATGCGAGTCGAAACGCGCGGTTTGAAATTGAAGATTCGTAACCACAAACCCCTGAATTTTTTAGTCAAGGACTATGAAGGGCGGGTTATTGAGGTAGCTGAGGTAGCGAATTAGTTCTGAGATTTTAAGATTATTTTAGGTTGGGTGGGGCGTAGCTTGCCGCAGTAGGCATCGCTCCACCCAATATTTATTTATATTTATCACCGTAAACCGTAGCAAATAAAAGCAGCCCAGTAGTGAGGATGTGAAAAGGGGAATTGCTCTATGGAATTTTCTAGCACCTCAATCTGATTTTTAAGCTTCCGGTAGTTTATAAATTTCTGAGTCCATTTTAACCACTCTGCGGAACCTCGTTTGTATTGGCTTCTTTTATTCTGCGCTTCTTCATATTCAGTTTTTGCGTGATTGTATAGTTTTTTAATATCCTCCCACCTCAAGAATTCTTCTTTTTTAAGTTCACGCAGTTTGATTTGTGCTTTCTGTAATGCTTCAGGACGGTTTCTACCTTCTTGTCGCTGCTGATAATAAAAAATGGAAAATAATGCTGTAGCTAAATCATTGACTGACCACAAAGTACTAACTACGCTTCTAGCACCCGCACACAAAAAGCCTGTGGAGAGAGTAAAAATATCATCAGTTAGAGAAGGAATACCCAAATTAGTTTCGCAGCAAGACAGAAACACTTCTACAAGTTGAGGTAAACGCCAGTTTGGTGTCATCAACTGCCCCAAGGTGATGCTACCATCAGCTAATTTTAACTGTGATTCTAAGGGATTATCGAGGCGAGATTGGGCATGATGGCAGGAATGAAGTACTTGAACTTGTTGTGCTAATTGTCGATAGTTGTTAGAGGTAGCTTGACTGCTGCCAATTAATCTATTTTCTGGTGGAATGTTATACATTTTGGCGAGTTTTTCGCCTTCAAATCTGGCACAGGGAAGGTTATCTTCGGCATCTTCCACAGTTCCATATTGTAGAGATATATCATTAAATGTACCTACAATATCACGTTGTTGACAAAATTCTAAAATTTGGCAGCTTGGGGTATAACGAATGAGAAATTTATCTCCTAAATATTCCTGATATTCTCCTGTAGGCAAAGCGGCGAAGGGAATCTGATGTAGTAACAGATGAGGGACTAAAATTAATTCTTCTATTCCTTGAAGATGTTCAGATATGAGTTCAGATATTTGTAGGCGTTCAGCTAGTTCGTGGAGAATACTATTAATTTGAGTTTCCCATTTTTGGGAATCATTCATATAAGGCAATAACCAATTCTGGTTAATCCACCCTTGCAACGTATTTAAGCCTTGTCCTGTGCAGGTGTGGAGAGCAATCTGGTTTTGCTGGACGACAAAAATATGGGTGTCGCTGTTGGTAGTGTAGAAACTGAGGATAGCTGTATTTGGTTGATCAATTAGCCTTTGAATTTCTGACAAACTGAGGGGGTTAACTTGAATTTCGCCAGCTAATACGGGATCTTCGCGTCTGAGATTTTCCCAAACTTGTTGTTTTTGGGTTTCTAAAGATGCGATCGCTTCATTATAAGCTTCCCAAGCAGCACGTGTTTCACTACGGCTATTTTCAGATTTATGGCTTTGGCGTTCTTGGTCAATTTGCTGTTGCAGTTCTTCATACTGCTGCAATAATTCTTGGACTTTTGGGGGAATTTCTTCGCCTTGAGAGAGGTTGTAGCTTGCCATTAAGTCTACCAGGCGTTTGGAACGCGATCGCTCGGAGTATTCAAAAGCTTTTTCTATTTGTCCAGCATTGATGCAAGCTTGCACCATGTTTTGGTAGATACCAATAGATTTCGCCAGAATTTCTTGACGGTGTAATTCAGATTTTGCCCAAGTACGGCTGGTTTCTACGGCTTCAATGGCAATACTATAGCCCTGCATAGCTTCTGACCATAATTCCGCGTTAAAGGTCATATTAGCTAGATTAGATGCAGAGTTGACGCACATAATCGGAAATGCAGTATGTGTGTAGACTTTTAGTGCTGACTTAAACTGCTCTATTGCCTCATCAATTTGTCCTTTATCACGGTAGGCAGCACCTAAATTATTTTGCGTGCTTGCCCATTCTTCGGGAAAATCTTCTATTGTACGAACTTCCAACGCTTGTTCATAATAGCAGATAGCTGATTCTAGATTTTGTACCTTATCGCCATAAATCCGATTACAGTAAGCATTGCCCAAATTATCTTGGATTTTCGCCCAATATTGGGGAAAGAAATATCGTGTAAATACTTGCAATGCTAATTCGTAACTTTTGATAGCTTGTTCAATATTATCCGCTCTATCAATACCAATCATCTTGCAGTAGGCATTGCCCAGATTGATTTTAATTCCGGCCCATCTTTGAGGAAATGTATGCTGATTATATATTTCCAAAGCATTTTGATAGCAAATAATCGACATACCCAAATTCTCGAATTGATCGCCGTAACTTCTTTCAAGATAGGCATTTCCCAAATTACTCTGTGTATCTGCCCACCTTTCCGGAAATTTTTCCCGGTTGTACACTTGCAAGGCATTTTGATAGCAAATGATAGCAGTTTCTAAATTATCGAATCGATCACCACGAATTCTGTCAAGATAGGCATTTCCTAAATTACTTTGTATATCTGCCCACCTTTCCGGAAATTTTTTATGGTTATACACTTGTAAGGCATTCTGATAGCAAATAATCGCTGTCTCCAAATTTTTGGCTCGTTCTCCACGTAGCCTTCTACAGTATGCATTGCCCAGACTGTTTTGGGCAGTAGCCCATTCTTCTTGATATACTTTGTGGCTGAAAACACTTTCAACCATTTGGTAGCCAACGATAGCAATTTCCAAATTAATAGCTGGAAACCCCAAGGAAAAATCCTGAATAAAATTGCTGAAGTTGACAATATCTACTGCCATTGCATATGCTTTTTCTGTATCTACTCTAGACAGAGTATTTAATGCCCAACTTCGCCAGACTTTAATCAGCTTATCATCCAGTTTGTTCAGGTTAGTTTGCAGTAATGAAGAGATTGCCTGGAAGTTCCCGTTGCTGTTGTGTGTTACCTGCAATACCTCAAGCAAGAAATCGAGATAGTATTTGTGGTTTTGTCTTCCTTTTTTTTGTTTTTGAGTACCGAATCCTTTTGCCATCTTAATTCAGCTATTTTCTATTTATAGTTATCAAACATTTCTGCCAACTTCTCTAGCAATTCTTCAGCTAAATCCAATAACTCAATTTCATCAATTTCATCACTAGTTCCGCGATTACTTTCTGCAACCGCCACATTACCTGCTAATACATTTTTAACCCCAAAAATTCGATCTTCTTCTTTCGAGACCCTCAAACACCTTTCCAACTCAACAGCAATCTCTTGGAGCGATTTATCTTTTAGCAGCTTTCTTACTCTCACCGCTACTAAGTCATCACTTTGCAGGAAATTAGTCACTAATTCTACAAAATTTTGCTGCCCATTTTCGTCTTCTCCCCATGTTTCTAGCCAATCTTCATCAACATCATCACAATATAAATGAGCAGCTTCAAGCCCATACTTCATGATGTCATCCTGCACTTTTTGCGCCGCTTCTACAGCTTGTAAAAAGTTGTCTAATCTCTGTTGCCTGTCAGATTGTTTTTCCTGAACCATAAGGACTCACTTTGTTAAGTAATAACGTGGTTATACAAATCCAGTAAATGCAATTGACCGACAACTATAAATTAAATTTTAAATAACTACCTATACTGAGATTATCGCTGTTATATAATAATATGTTGACTATCTGATTGACAAAATCAGTTGCACGGGGATTGTAACTTAAAAATAATCCTCTATCTATTGCCCAAAAAATTAGTGTATTTTCCCAATGATCAAACTTTTCTTGAGAAAATTCTTCTGAGACGCTAGTGAGTTGAATACATAGTGGACTCTTTTGCGTACTGCTAACAATTATATCAGTTGCCATAGACAGGTCTGCAACATATCGTAATACAGTCGTACCGCCACAACTTTTAATATTATTAGCAATAGAGCCAATTAATTTGGCATCCTCCTGATTGAACTCCCCCGCCATCAGTTTTCGTCTCCAGATATAAAATTTAGGGTCGTTTCCACTCAACCATTTAGGAAACAAGTAGCCATACCAATATTTTAAAGTTGGATTCAGTACTCTTAACGCTGATTGCTGCTCTTCTTCAGATGGTAATGATTTAAGTTTCAGCCAAACTTCAGCGTCTTGAATCATTTGTTGCAAAAACAAGATGACAAATCTTTTAGCAGTCAGCGAACCCGGTTTGATATCTTTCACCCAGCGATTAATCTCTTCTAACCTTTTCGCTAAACCAGGATCTATAATAGATGCTTCCTCTATTAGTAATGTTAATTGTGTTTTAATTTCTTTGGCTTGCAAATAATGGTAAACCTCAAATCTGGAGTAAGTCGCTAAAATTTTAAAATTATTTTATCAGTCTAAGTGATAAGTAGAAAACTCTCTATCTTTAGATTAGAGATGTAACACCAAGGTAGACTGTAGTCTGTATCATCCTAAATATCTGCCAACTTTTCTAGTAATTCTTCAGCCAAATCCAACAACTCAATCTCATCAACTTCATCACTACTTCCACGATTACTTTCTCCACACGCCACATTAGCAGCCAAAACATTTTTCACAGCAAAAATCCTATCTTCTTCAGATAGACTCAAACATTTTTTCAACTCTACAGCAACTTCTTGGATTGTTCTTGAACCTAAACGCGCTCTTACTTTCACCGCCACCAAATCGTCACTTTCAAGTAGTTTTACCAAAGCTGTTCTCAGTCCATCATCCTCACCAGAAAACTTCTCAACAGCGACACGCACATATTCCCGCACGCTCATGTTTGCCGCCAATGCTTTTTGGAAAACTACATCTGGTACATCTACCAGCAACACACCTTCGTTATCACTAGCTTGATATAAGTCATCACCTTGTTTGACGGCTACCAGCAAATCTGCACCCAAGGTATGTAAATAGTGCAACACTGATTCCAACTCATGTTCCTTTAATGCCGACTCCAACTTGGACACAGCCGCTTGCTTCACTCCCAGTTTTTGGGCTAACTGTGCCTGAGTCAATCCTGCTTTATTACGTATTTCCCGCATCGCATCAGTAAGATATAGACGCAGATACTCTAACTTTCCCGCCAGAATCACTTCTGGATCGTCGCTTACCTTCTGCTGCAACCAAGTTTGAAAATTAGGTTTTTTCATCAATTTTCCCTCTGCTGCAATTCACGTAATCTTACTCTTGCAGGCTCTTTGTCTCTATCTTTAATAGCGTTGTCATATTTCTTCATAAAAGCGCGCAGCACTACAAACCGTTGAGGAGTAGCAGCCGTTAATATAAACCGTGGATTATGTTCGCTCTTGGTCATACGTAACTCATACAGGTCATCTTCGAGTTTCTCAAAGATGCCACTGGTGAGTGATGCGAGTCCTTTATTACACAGGTAGCCAAGGTTAACTTGCAAACGCCTAGTTTCTGAAGGACTCAGTAATGGCTTTGGTGGATTTTCTGGTTGCTCCTCTTCAGGAATCATCCTAATGAAAAAAGCAAGCAAATCTTTGGGGATTTCTCCATTGACATCTTGATAAAGTTCCCAAGTCCAATTCACTTCCTACCTCAAACTATAGTATTCCTTATAAGGAATGTCAATATATTATTCTTTATAAGGAATATCGCATAGATTATGGGAATGCAACTAAAATGTTCAATTTCCACTCAGGCTAAAATAGGTAAATCCCCTAACAGAGATGATTTATGAACCAGCCGATATCTGAGAGAGTGCGCTGGACTACCGCCGATTTAGAGTTGTTTCCAGATAACGGGAATCGCTATGAAATTATTGACGGAGAATTGTTTGTGACTAAAGCGCCCCACTGGAAGCATCAAAAAACTTGTGTCAGAATTAGTACTTCCTTGGATAACTGGTCACAAACTACTGGTCTGGGAGAAGTTGTGACGGCTCCAGGAATAATTTTTGGCGACAATGATAATGTTATTCCCGATGTTGTCTGGGCTAGCAACGAGAGATTACCCCTACTTTTAGACGAAGCGGGGCATTTGACTGGTGCGCCAGAACTGGTTGTAGAGGTGCTATCTGCTGGTAGTGAAAACGAAAAACGGGACAGAGAACTAAAACTTAAGCTCTACTCATCACGAGGAGTCAGAGAATATTGGATTGTAGATTGGCGTAAGCAACAGGTGGAAGTATATCGACGCGAACAAGCGAGTTTAAAATTAGTTGCTACGTTATTCAATGGCGATCAATTGAGTTCACCCATATTACCTAATTTTACTTGTGCGATCGCACAAGTATTTAAATAATAAAAATTACGAATTAGTTAATTGTGCTGTAAAAACTCAACTTTGGGTAATAGCGGGTCAGTTACAATACCCACACCGTTAAAACCCCAACGTTTAAGCAAATTTCCCAACTGTGTACGCGCAATAGATTCTACAGCAAAGCGATTTGCCACTTCTGCTGCATGGGTGTTGAGATAGCTGAGAGCGTCAAAGTTTTCCTGAAACAGCAATAAATAACCCGAAGTTTTGGCATCAGGACGAGCGATGAGATAATTACCGTCAGTTTTTGAGCGCACCAAGTAATAGACTTCGGACTGCATGGAGATGAGGTTCGTTTACGAAGAAAAAAGTCTTCAAATAAAAAAACATAGAGGAATATCGAACATCTTTAATTTCCGAGTATCCCTCATTGCTTTAATATCAACAATGTAAAATAAATATTTATCCAAATTTGCCACTGACGTAATCTCTGGTTTCTTCTTGCTTAGGATTGTTGAAAATTAATTCTGTTGCATCATACTCTACCATATAGCCGCTACGGGTTCCTTTCTCTGAAGTCCGAACATTAAAAAAGGCTGTCTTATCAGAAACACGTGCTGCTTGCTGCATGTTATGGGTGACAATGACGATCGTATATTGCTCTTTAAGTTCGTGAATCAGTTCTTCAACACGTAAAGTGGAAATGGGGTCAAGAGCGGAGCAAGGCTCATCCATGAGTATAATTTCAGGTTGGACTGCGATCGCACGAGCAATACATAATCTCTGTTGTTGTCCACCAGATAAAGACGAGCCACTTTGATGTAGTTTATCCTTGACTTCATCCCACAAAGCTGCTTTTTTGAGACTGCTTTCTACCAATTCATCGAAATCACCTTTGTAGCCGTTGATTTTAGCTCCAAAAGTAATATTGTCATGAATTGACTTGGGAAATGGGTTTGGTCTTTGAAACACCATCCCAATTCTCCGACGCACTTCTACAGGGTCGATATCGGGTGCATACAAATTTTTATCGTAAAAAAGTATCTTACCTTCTGCCCGAAATGACTCAATCAAGTCATTGAGGCGGTTATAGCATCGCAACAATGTACTTTTACCACAACCAGAAGGGCCGATAAAAGCTGTCACCTGATTTTTTGGTATATCTAGCCAAATATTCTGTAAGGCTAAAAACTTGCCGTAGTAAATATTGAGATTTTCAGTGCGTAAAACGGTTTCAGTGTCATTCACTGTCCTAGTGTTGGTAGCCATAAATTAAATTTAGTGTTGATTTTAGCGATGGGGATTTGCACTGTGGATGGTTGTTTACTAAGCTTTTTTGCGAGTTGCCCAGCGAGCAATGATACTTGTGATTAGAACCATCAATACCAAAATCAAAGATGCTGCCCAAGCTAGAGATTGCCAATTTTTAAATGGGGAAATAGCATATTTGTAAACCAAGACAGCCAGAGAAGCTGTTGGTTGGAATAAGCTATCTGGCCAAAAGTTAGAAAATAAAGCAGTAAATAGCAATGGTGCGGTTTCTCCAGATGCTCTGGCGATCGCTAGCGTTGCCCCAGTTACAATAGCTGGTAAGGCTGCTGGTAAAACTACTTGACTTACCGTTTGAAAGTTAGTCGCTCCCAACCCTACAGAAGCTTGTCGCAAATCTTGCGATACTAACTGCAACGCTTCATCAGTCGTTCTCAGAATAATGGGCAACATCAAAATTGCCAGTGCAAACCCTCCACCAAGAGCTGAATACGATCCTAAGTTCAATTTTACCAGTGTTAAAACTACAATCCCATAAGCAAATACCCCAGCAATAATCGAGGGGACTCCACTCAATACGTTAGCTGCAAAACGTACCCATCTAGCAACTCTCGCTGAACTAAATTCTGTAATGTAAATCGCCCCCAAAACTCCAAAGGGGATGCTAATCAAGGCAGCAATTCCTACCATTACTAGTGTGCCTAAAATTGCATTACCAAAGCCTCCTCCCTTTTGTAGAGCTTTGGGTGGGAGTTCGACAAACACGGCCAGATTCAGACTGCTAAAGCCTTTAATAATAACGTAAGAAAGTACTGCTAGCAAAGGTAAAAGAGCCAATACTCCGCAGGTAAATGCAACTACGGTCATCACTGTATTAAACAGTGTCCTTTGAGACATGGGGGAGCGAGTTAAACTGCGCTCTGGAAAATTAGAAGTCATAATTTAACCAAAAACTAAGCTATATTCGCTTGACTCTCATAACGATCAACTCTGCCAGAATATTGACTACCAGTGTCAAGAAAAATAGAACTAAAGCCGCGTACATTAAAGCCGCAACTTGCAAGCCACTAGCTTCTGAGAATTGATTTGCCAGTAGAGAAGAAATCGTATTGGCTGGTGCTAAAAGAGAGAGACTGATGTTGTTGGAGTTGCCAATTAACATCGTGACAGCCATTGTTTCCCCCATTGCCCGGCCGAGTCCTAGCATCACAGCACTAACTATCCCCGAAAAGGCTGCTGGGATCAGAACTTGCAAAATTGTTTCCCAGCGGGTTGCTCCGAGCCCTATAGAGGCTTGCCGCAAACTAGGAGGTACAGAAATCAGGGCATCGCGGGATAAAGCTGTGATAATAGGCAAAGTCATAATCGCTAAAATGACTCCCGCGGGTAACATCCCTGGGCCTGTAGGAGAAGTGCTAAAAAATGGCAGCCAGCCAAAGTAACCATTAAGCCATTTTCCCAAGTTGGTTAAGATTGGTACCAAAACAAAAATCCCCCACACGCCGTAGACAACGCTGGGAATAGCTGCAAGTAGTTCTACTGCGAAAACCAGTACCAGCTTCACTTTCGCAGGTAAAAAATCTTCACTTAGGACAATCGCAGTACCAACCCCAATTGGTACTGCAATCAGCAGGCCAATAAAAGAACTCAAGAGAGTTCCATAGATTTGAGGTAGCACCCCATAGCTATCATTAACCGGGTTCCAAGTAGTGTTGACTAAAAAGCCAGCACCAAACTTTTGAATAGCAGGCCAAGAGCCAATTGCAACCTGTGACCCGATCCATAATAAAGTACCAGCAACGCCAAAGGCGAAAATTTTAGTCAGCCAAATAAAACCCTGATCTAGGGACTTTTCTGCGCCAGAGCGATTTTTCATCGCTGATGACAGATTTTGAGAATTTGTAGTCATGAATACCGACTTTCACAATTAAATCAGAGAAAAATATGGGAGGCAAACATATTGAGTAAAATTGTCGCCTCATCATCTATTTAAACTAAATACAATAGTAACTCCGTATTCAAAGTTACTACTGGATATCTGTGTTTGATTGCTTACTTGCTAGCGCTACTACCACTGGCGACAGAAATTTTATACTCTGGACTAATTTGGTCAGCCGCCGCCGCTACCTTTGTGATGACGTTTGCAGGTAGAGGAACATACCCTAGTGCAGTAGCCTGTTTCTGACCATCAGTTAAAGCGTATTCGATCGCAGCTTCGATCGCCTTAGCTTTTGCGGCATTAGGATATTTCTTGTAAGCCAAAATCCAGGTGTAAGTAACGATTGGATAGGAATCAGCCCCTTCGGGATCAGAAATGAAGGCGCGGAGGTCTGGAGGTAAAGTTACTGATTCCAGAGTTTTAGAGGCTGACTCTTCACTAGGTACAATAAACTTACCAGCCTTGTTTTCTAAAGCAGCAAACTTGAGACTATTTTGTTTGGCATAGCCGTACTCGACATAACCAATAGAACCTTGAGTTTGTTGAATTTGGGCGGTAACACCCTCATTACCCTTAGCACCAACTCCCACAGGCCAGTTGACAGTTTTGCCCTCACCAACTTTACTCTTCCACTCCGGGCTAATAGCGCTGAGGTGTTTGGTAAACACGCCTGTAGTTCCGCTACCATCGGAACGATAAACAACTGTGATGGCTTCCTTCGGAAGTTTTGCACCTGGGTTAGCCTTGGCAATTTGGGCATCATCCCAAGATTTGATTTTGCCTAGTAAAATATCAGCGTAAACGGCTCGTGGAAGCTTGAGTTCTGGAACATCAGGCAAGTTGTAACTTAGCACGATGCTACCAGCAGTCACAGGCAGTAAAATTACGCCCTTATCTGCTGGTACTTTCTGGATTTCTTCATCCTTCATCGCCACATCACTAGCACCAAAGTCTACAGTGCCTTTGATAAATTGCTCAACTCCAGCACCGCTACCAACTGATGCATAGTCAACTTGCAGATTTGGATATTTTTTATTTAAATCTGTAAACCAGGTATCGTATAGTGGTGCAGGGAAAGACGCACCAGCCCCAGTTAACTTTACGGTTCCGCCAAGGTCTAATTTAGCTGGGCTAGAGGCAGTAGTATCTGTAGCAGTGCCAGAAGGCGTTTCCTTGGTGGCTGTACTATCTGGTGTTTGCTGTCCGCCACAAGCTGCTAGGCTGATTGTCAGTGCTAACACTGAAATTGAACCTGTGAGGCGATGAGTTTTTATTGCACTAAGACGTAAGAGCATCGCTATCAATTTTTTAGTAAGTTTTCAGGTAAGCGTTTCTAAGATACTCCTAAAGCACAACAATAAAGATTAACGATAGGTTAACAGAACAAAAAATACTTGTTTTTTTTTGATGAAGAACAAACGCTTATTCCTAGTTTCTCTTGCTAAATTTTATACTCTTGCTTGAAATTTAACTTACAGATAGTACTATATTAAGTTGATTATACGTATTTACAAAACTTTATCATTAGAGTAAGTTCGTTGGTCAAGTCATGAAAAAAGTTTATATAAACCTCATGTATGTTGAAACCTAGAGTTTTGTAAAAGATATATTTATGTAGGTTGGGTGGAGTGAAACGCAACCCAACATTACCACCAAATTTTATGTTGGGTTCGGCTATCGCTGCACCCAACCTACAAAACTACGGTTCTCAAGGTAGACGAGGTTTAGCAGCTTGCAAGTAAATGAGGTACAAAATACGGGACTCCAAATCAGATATACTTATCTCTTGCTCCAAGCTTTAGTAGTATTTTTTGCCTGTATGCAATTTTCTGTCTGTATTGAACTAAACTGGAATCACTATACTTGCTAAGTATTTTGTATCTAAATTTAGATAATACTCGAAAACAAGAGTATAAACACTATAAAAAATAATATTTATTTTACGGCACTCTAAGTAAAATACCATATTTAGAATACACCTCAGTCAATAAAATCAGATAATAGACACCTCAGCCACAATTCGCAGAACTGAAAAATTACATACATACTGAAAAGGCAAAAGAAAATATGCTAGTTCTTAAGATGTCAGCACAGATTTCATTTCAATATTAATGAACATACTATTTGCTGCTAGTTTTCCCTTTTGCTTTTCCTTAATTGCCTGATAAATGTTTGCTGCTTCCAATCAATTACTATGGTCTATGATTGGCTTACTCCTGACAATGGGTGGTACTTTCCTAGAAGTTTATGGCATTACCTTTCCTTGGACTTGGAGTCAGCACGGAATTCAGACTTTTTCTTTAGGTGTCACTTTTCAAATTGGCGCAGTGTTGTTGGTGGGTTGTTTAGGGGGCAAAAATGCCGGTGCGCTCTCACAAATCGCCTATTTAGTCATGGGGTTAACCTTACTACCAGTATTTGCCGATGGTGGCGGTATTGGTTATATCAAGCTATCTCAGTTTGGCTATCTACTAGGCTTCATTCCTGGAGCTTGGATTTGTGGTTTGTTCGCCTTTAAAGCTAGACCTCGACTAGAAACTCTTGCCTTTAGCTGCATCTGTGGCTTGTTAACTCTCCACATCTGCGGTATTACTTATTTGATTATTAGCTATCTTTTTCAGTGGAAAGGTACAGAAAATCTACCCTTAATGCAAGCAATCCTCAGATACTCCTGGTTTGCGCTACCAGGTCAACTAACTGTGGTCTGTGCAGTTAGTGTAATAGCATATATATTGCGTCACTTAATGTTTTATTAGTTCATGTTATTTGTCCTTTGTCATTTGTCAAAAGCTCATGACCAACGACCAATGACTAATGACCAATGACCAATGACCAATGACTAATTCACCATGCATTTAAAAAATCGTCTTTTCTGGATCGCTGCCTTCATCGCTTTTTTCTTAGACCAAATAACAAAGTACTGGATAGTACAAAGCTTTAGCTTGGGGCAGACACTACCACTCTTACCTGGGATATTTCACTTTACCTATGTCACTAACACTGGTGCTGCGTTTAGTCTGTTAAGTGGGAAAGTAGAGTGGTTGCGCTGGTTATCTTTAGGAGTGAGTTTAGTATTGATAGCATTGGCGCTGGTTGGCCCAACGTTAAATTTGTGGGATCAGTTAGGCTATGGCTTGATTTTAGGTGGAGCTATGGGCAACGGTATCGATCGTTTTGTTTTAGGCTATGTCGTTGATTTTCTTGATTTTCGCCTGATTAACTTTGCTGTATTTAATGTGGCAGATTCATTTATCAGTATTGGTATTGTTTGCCTGTTAATTGCTTCCTTGCAAAAAACACCTACTTCAACTGGCAGATTGCATTAAACTATTAAGCCTGGGATTAATCATCCCAGGCTTTTAATTAGTGAAACCCTTGCTCAGTCTTATATGCGAAGACTTTATCTATAAGGTTTCAGCGATTTTTATTTTTTACCTGACACCAGTTTGAATAACTGGTGCAAGAGGTTAAAAAAGACGCACAGGCGATCGCTGATGGCAAACTAGTATTTAGATTATGCACCAGCTTTTAATTTAATTACCTGTGGTAGGAGTTTTTGGCACACTAGAGCCAGGAGTACTGGGAGTTGGTTCGATACTACTGCCAGGAGTGCCAGGAGTACCAGGTTGTTCAGGTGGAGTTGAGCTACCTGGTTCGGTAGTGCTGCCAGGAGTGCTAGGTTGTTCAGGTGTTGAGCTACCTGGCGCTGGAGTTAAGTTACTAGGAGCGCCGGGTGCTGGTGGGGTAATGCTACCTGGTGCTGGAGTGCTTTCGGGAGCGCCGGGTGCTGGTGGGGTAATGCTACCTGGTGCTGGGGTTAATTTGCTAGGAGCGCCTGGTGCTGGAGTGCTTTCGGGAGCGCCAGGTGTCGCTGGGGTAACGGTTCCTGGTGCAGTTGTGCTATCAGGTGTTGTGGTTTCGGCTGGTACTGTAGTGCTACTAGGAGCGCTAGGAGTAGCTGCTGTGCCATTGGGACAGCGGGAGTTGAGCGGAAAATACTCGCACAGAATTTTCATACCTTCTGGCGACATCTTGATTTCCGTTGGTGCGCTAGTAGATTCGGTACTAGTAGATTGAGCTATGGGGGATTTACTGGATTCGGCTACAGCAATATTAGTGGTAAGTGCCAAAGATAAAGCTGCACCAATCAGGCTCAGAGATTTTCCCATCATTCTGAAATTAACCTCAACGGAACACTCGGCCCATTAAAACAGACAATGAGATTTAGAAAATCTTCCTAAATGAAGATGTTTAAGTTGGTTTCAGAGTATGTGGATATATAAAATTGGTAAAAATGAAACCTGTTATTTGCTGCTAACTAGTGTTTAAAAATACAATAATCAAAACTGTGCCTGTAGTTATTGAGCTTATAAGAGGAGCCTAAATAGGCCTTTGAGAATAGGAAAAAAATTTATGCTGCTATAAATAAGTGATGAAAATCACAAATCCATACTGTTTGCAATGTAAATTTAAGTATAAATTAAATCAAAAAGTTCCGTATAGCTAATTTATGCTTTGGCTTATGAGTAAAATGATGAAAGACTAACATCTAAAATTGATTGTAATTCGCCCGATTCTTCACTAAAAACTGTGATGTGAATAGCCGATGAGTTCTCCCCAACCCCCTCACAAGCCACAAACGTTAATAGGTCAACTGACTCAAGCAGTACATACGATTCAAGCTAGAGTCGATTTTTCTAAATTGGCGCTCAAGCCTAATGCCAAAGTACCGGAACTTTGGGTGCAGGATGCGGGGGCGGATAAAGCAGAGGTATATCCACTGTTGGGCGATCGCTATATTCTAGGCCGTAGCTCCAAATCCAGCGATATCGTCATCCGTAACCCTGTTGTCAGCCAAATTCACCTGTCGCTATCGCGAAATTCTACTCATAGCACACCAGTTTTTATCATCAAAGATGAAAACTCCACCAATGGTATTTATCGTGGCAAGCGTCGTGTTAGCTCCTTAGAACTGCGTCACGGCGATATTCTAACTCTGGGGCCCCCAGAACTCGCCGCTTCTGTGCGGTTGCAATACGTCGATCCACCAGCATGGTATGTCAAAGCTGCAACTTGGACAGCTTATGGTGTCGGTGGTGTAACTGCCCTATTAATGCTAGTCATTGGCGTCGAATGGCTGAAATTTAAAGTTAAACCTCTACCGACAGCGACACGTGCCCCAGTAGTTGTTTACGCCCGTGATGGAGCCACTCCCTTGAGAGAGCCCCGAACAATCTCTCATGTAGACATGAAGCGATTAGAGGAATTTGGCCCTTATTTGCCCGCTGCCGTAGTAGCTTCAGAGGATACTCGTTATTATTGGCACTTTGGAGTTGACCCTCTGGGTATTTTACGAGCCGTGTTAATCAATAGCCGCAGTGGAGATGTCCAACAAGGAGCCAGTACTGTTACCCAGCAAGTTGCCCGCAGTTTGTTCCGTGAGTATGTAGGCAGACAAGATACCCTTGGACGCAAATTGCGAGAGGCCGTTGTCGCCCTAAAACTCGAAACCTTTTACAGCAAAGATGATATTTTGCTGATGTACTTAAATCGGGTTTTTTTGGGGGGAGATACCTCTGGCTTTGAGGATGCAGCCCGGTATTACTTTGATAAATCGGCTAAAGAATTAACTTTGGCAGAAGCAGCAACATTGGTAGGAATTTTACCTGCTCCTAACGCCTTCGATTTTTGTGGAAATGGGCCAAATAAGCTAGAAGCGGCTGAATACCGGAATCGCGTGATTAAGCGATTGCTGGAGATGGGCAAAATTAAACCAGAGGATGCCAACCGAGCTAGACGCTCCACCGTCCAAATTAGTCCTAAAGTCTGCGAACAACAAGCTAAAACGATCGCACCTTATTTTTACAGTTACGTCTTTTCTGAACTCGAATCAATCTTGGGGGAGGGAGCCGCAAGAGAGGGCAATTATATCATTGAAACCAAGCTCGATCCAGCCATACAGAAACAAGCAGAAGCCGCGTTGAGTAATTCGGTGAACAACTCTGGTAGAAATTTTAATTTTTCTCAAGGGGCGTTAGTTACTCTTGACTCCAGTACAGGGAGCATCCTCGCAATGGTAGGTGGAACTGATTACAAAAAAAGTCAGTTCAATCGTGCTGTTCAAGCCAAAAGACAACCAGGTTCCACCTTCAAAATCTTTGCTTACACTGCCGCTATTCAACAGGGAATTTCACCATCAAAGAGTTATTCCTGCGCTCCTTTAACTTGGCAAGGCTTTACTTATAAACCCTGTCGTTCAAGTGCTGGGAGTTTAGATATTGCCACTGGGCTAGCGCTTTCAGAAAATCCCATTGCTTTGGGAGTTGCTAAAGAAATTGGGCTAGATAAAGTGGTGGCAATGGCGCGGCGTTTAGGGATCAAATCAAACCTCGATCCGGTTCCTGGCTTAGTACTAGGTCAAAGCGTGGTCAATGTTTTGGAAATGACTGGTGCTTTTGGTGCTATTGGTAATCGCGGTGTATCCAATCCTCCCCATGCCATTAGCCGAATTTTAGACAGTGGTGATTGCAGCGATCGCAATGATATCAAAACCTGTCGGGTAATCTACTCTTTCGACCAAGATCCGGCTGCTAACAAACAAGTGCTGACAAATGGTGTCGCCGATGAAATGACTACTTTAATGCGCGGTGTCATCGCCAGAGGTACTGGACGTAGTGCCGCCATTGGACTAGGGGAAGCTGGTAAAACTGGCACGACTGACAAAAACGTTGACTTGTGGTTCATTGGTTTTATCCCCAGTCAGCGACTTGTAACCGGCGTTTGGTTGGGAAACGACAATAATTCCCCGACATCTGGTAGCAGCGCTCAAGCAGCTCAGTTGTGGGGGAATTACATGCGGCGGATTACAAGGTAAAGGGGAGTAGGGAGTAGGGAATAAGGAATAGGGAATAGCAACTTAATTCTCTTCCCAATGCCCAATGCCCACTTTCCCTGAGCGAAGCCGAAGGGATGCCCAATGCCCAATTATTGATATCCCTGCCAAGGAGTAACTTCTAATGTGCCACTAGGCTTGAATATCACTTGGAAGTGAGCCAGAGGTTCTTTGGCATTGGGAGCAGCTACATTTGAACCGTAGATAGCGTTAAACATCTTGGGAAGAGGTGTTTCCCGAAAATAGTCAAAGGCAACTTGGTTGAGTGGTTCATAGTCAGCAATCACACCATCTTTGTTGACTGCTACCCGATATTTCAAATCTCGCGTAAAGGTGGGAGTACCACTCCAGCTTTGGCGAACTGTATTATAAAGCTTTTGATTTAAACCTTTCGTTATTTTAGAATCAGTAATTTTTGCACCGATTACTTCTGGTGTCCTCGCATATCCCCGCCAAGGGCTAACTTGCAGCACACCACTTGTAGTAAATACTATTCGGAATTGGGCGATCGGTTCATTGGAAATGGGAGCGCGGTTAGCAGGATTGTAAAGTAAATTAGGCAGAGGAGTTTGCCCAACTCCTTGATTAGCCTCCTTATTCACCGCCTTATAACCAACGATCGCTCCATCGGCAGCTACACCCAAACGATAGACCAAATCCTGTTGCAATCCTGAACGCTTAGTCCAAGCTGGATGAATTTGGTTATACACTTGACGATTTAATGCACGCAGCTGGGATGGATCGGTAATTTCTGGAACTGTATTTAAAAGTGCTTCTAAATCTTTAACTACTGGCTTTGTTGTATTGGCTGCGGGTGTTGGTGTAGGCGTTGCAGCGGCAATAGGAGTTGTATTCGCTGATACTGGAGGAGTGAGGCTTTTTGTTGTAGAGCTAGTTTGCTCATCTGCCTTAGGCTGTGGTGGACGAATTTGGGGAGGTGGAATCAAGTTAAATGCGATCGCTGCTACTGCTAAACTTGATACTCCCACAGCCGCAGGAACAGCCTGCCTGATCAAAGCCTGACTAGCACCGCCATAGCGTCTAGTAACCGGTTGTAGTTCTAGAGATAATTCTGGTAAAGTCTGGCTATCAGCAAAAAACTGATCTACTGCTTCTACTAAATCAAACAACTGCACTGTATTCAAATCTATTTCAATCGGCGGACGTTTGGAATTTTTAGAGTGAGACTCAAATCCCTCTGGAGCGCCTTCTGAATGTATGATTAACCGATGTCGGTTGCTGTCGATTTTCTGAAACTCTACTAGCTCCGATTCCTGATTGTGTGCTTGCGGATTCGGTACACTACTTAAAAATTCTTGGGCGTAGCCACTAACAGCCCTTACCAAACTTTCAAAAAATTCCCGTCCTCCCGTTAAGGGTTGATTGTAACCAGATAAATAACATTCTGCATTTACCAATATTGACAATTCCGGGCGCATTTCCTGGAACTGTGTAGCCCTAGTGACATCACTTAACCCTTCTAAAAGAAGTGTACAATTAGGTAGACTATACTTACGTTGAATATTCATTCCACTTCACCGTCAAAAAGACTAATCCAGAACCGCTGCATTCCAGCCGTACCAGTACAAAATAGTAATTGTCCTAACAAATTTATCGCTAGTGCATCTAATTTCTCATCAGAAGTTAATGCTAGTACACCAGAACGCCGAGCATTCATCCGGCTTTTAAAATGCGCTCTAAACCGCTCTAGATAATTAGATAGACGCAAATTCTGTTCTAATGGAATCTGCTTCTCTTCCATTTGTTGACATATCATTAATAACTGGCGGATGACAACAGTTAAACGCCGCGCTATGTAGCAAGCAATGACCACCAGAGCTTTGGCTTCCATAATAGTTAAGGGACGGCGTATATGCGCTCTTCGTAGCGGGTTAGAGCTACGCATCCGCCATAAATTTACCCTGTCTTTAACAATTCCTTTAAGATCCAACTCTTGAGCAAAAGCCAGGATTGCTTCTGAACCACCAAGCTCTAAAGCTTCAATTGCCAGTAAAATCAGGTCAATTTGCAGCCTGGTTCTCCGAGGACAGGTTTTGGAAGCGATCGCCGGATCTGGTAAAGTGTCCAAAATCATCGGCACTGAGTCTTGGGTTGGACTGTTGAACGGCGTTAAACTTGCTGAGACATTCATTCTATAAATACCTTATGCGGTTCCAACAGACTAGATAAAACAAATTTAAGGTCGGTAGTCAAGACTTGAGCGTTAGACTTGTAGCAGTATCATGACTACCTGATATATACATTACTTAACTCTTTCTATTGAAAGTTTTCCCTATATTGAAATCAAAATTTTAAAACATCACTAAATTCACCCCATTTATTAATGCAAGACCTTTTCTAGCTTGGTTTAGATTCTAATTATCGTCAATAAATGGCGAAACTTCAGCCTCGACCCCCAGCGTATGACATTATAGTGTACGATTTTTCAGGTATCTGAAATTAGGGATTGGAGATTGGAGACTGGAGACTGGGATAGTTATGAATTTAAATTAATAACTCCTCACTCCTCACTCCTAACTTTCCCCATTCCCCATTCCCTACTCCCCATTCCCCATGTTATGGATTTAAAGTCTCTCGTTCGTGACATCCCAGATTTCCCGAAACCCGGAATTTTATTTCGGGATATTACTACGTTACTGCGCGATCCCGAAGGACTGCGCTACACTATTGACTTTTTAACACAAAAATGCAGCGAAACTGGAATAGCTGTAGATTATGTCATTGGCATAGAGTCGAGGGGATTCATTTTTGGTTCACCTCTGGCTTATAAGTTAGGAGCTGGTTTTATTCCCATTCGCAAAAGAGGTAAGTTACCGGCAGTCGTTCACTCAATTGAATATGAACTAGAGTATGGTACAGACTGCTTAGAAGTGCATCAAGACGCTTTACACCAAGGTAGCCGAGTTTTGATCGTGGACGATTTGATTGCCACAGGTGGAACTGCAAGTGCTACAGCAAAGTTGGTGCAGAAAATTGGCTGCGAACTAGTAGGATTTGGGTTTATTATCGAGCTACGGGATTTACAAGGGCGTACACATTTGCCGGATGTGCCAATTATCTCTTTAATTGAATATTAGTCATTGGTCATTGGTCATTGGTCAATAGAAAAACAAGTGACAAAGGACAAAGGACAAGTGACAAAGGAAAAGTGACAAAGGACAAAGGACAAAAGATAAATGACATCTACAAAACTTTCCTTGGAGACAGGTCGGGATTGGCTAATCAGGCTAGTCACGAGCGAAACTTTTGTTTATGTAGGAAAGCGGCTATTGCAGGCACTCCTGACTTTGTTGTTGGCGTCAGCTTTGTCGTTTTTTATCATTCAACTCGCTCCCGGTGATTATGTAGATACGCTACGGCAAAATCCGAAGATATCTCCAGAAAGAATTGCGGAAATCAAGCGGCAGTTTGGCTTAGATAAGTCTTGGCCAGAGCAATTTTGGCTATGGCTATGGCGAATTTTGACCAAAGGGGATTTTGGCACAAGTTTTATTTATCAGCGTTCAGTGGCATCGCTGTTGTGGGAACGAGTACCAGCAACTTTGTTATTAGCGATCGCATCTTTAATTGTCACATGGGCGATCGCCATCCCACTGGGGATTTTTGCCGCTGTTAAACAAAATAAACCAGCAGACCGGATTCTACAGGTGATCAGTTACGCTGGACAAGGCTTTCCCAGTTTCATCACTGCCTTAGCGCTGCTGGTTTTAGCCCAAATCACCTCGCCGCTATTCCCAGTGGGTAGTATGACTAGCATTAATCACTCAGAACTATCATGGTTTGGCAGAATCTTAGATATCGGCTGGCACATGATTTTACCCACAATCGCACTCTCAATTACAAGTTTTGCTGGTTTGCAACGCATCACTCGCGGCGAATTATTGGATGTGCTGCGTCAAGATTACATCCAAACGGCTCGTGCGAAAGGTCTGCCAGAAAACCGCGTCATCTACGTTCATGCACTCCGCAACGCTATAAATCCCTTAATTACCTTATTGGGTTTTGAGTTAGCTGGTTTATTAAATGGTGCTTTCATCGCCGAATTTTTCTTCAACTGGCCCGGTTTAGGGAGATTAGCTTTACAGGCTTTACAAGCTCAAGATTTATATTTATTAATGGCAAGCTTATTAATGGGCGCAGTATTGCTGATTGTTGGCAATTTAATCGCCGACTTGATGCTCAAAGCAGCCGATCCACGCATTCGCCTAGAAAACCTCAATTAGCGTAGCAGCAATTCTAAATTCAGAAAATCAAGAAGCATTGGGTGACTCCCACACCTGCATTTATCACCTTGCCTGAAATTTTGCTGCTCTGAGTCTTTCAAAACCAATTGACGGATAAATCTCTTGTAGAGACGGCAATTTATCGCGTCTCCCTAACCTTATTTATGGCACTAGTTAGTATATTTGAGGGTTTTTTCTAAGCGGGCGGCGGGAATCGAACCCGCATTAATAGCTTGGAAGGCTATAGTTTTACCACTAAACTACGCCCGCGTATTTCCAACCCTATGAATTTAACATAGCTTAGGTGAAAAATCAAGCATTTAGTTTTAATTGGCAGTTTGGATTGTGACTCTGATATACAGATTGCTCAAGTCTGGTTTTTTGCCATCGTTATTGTGAGCAGGAAGAAAGTTTTCTGTTTTGAAAACTTCCTTGAGGACTTGCTCGTATGTGCTTTTTTCACTTTGCAGTGCTACTGGTTGTATTTCTAGAACTACAGCCTCTATAGAGTTACCCTTGCTATCAATTATTAAGCTAGCCAAGAGCTGTGCTGGTTTAAGTCCAGAATTCTGGACAAGAAAACTTGAGTCTAATTGTTTTGTGTTGCTTCCCTTGTATAAAGCGATAACGTCGGGTAAAACATCTTGTCGAAATCCTCTTGATTGTATCAAGCTAATCATTTCATCTCTAGATAAAGGAGCTACTATTGCTACCGATGCTCCCCCAGTAGAAGCTGGTGGAGTTTCCCTAGTCGGAGTTGCTGGAGTTTCTCTAGTAGAAGCTGGTGGAGTTTCTCTAGTCGGAGTTGCTGGAGTTTCCCTATTTTCAGGTTCTAAAACTGGTCGATTTGATGGAATACCTGCTGTTAGTGGTCTTCCCTTTCCCAGTTTGATTTCTTGACGGCGCTTCCAAGGTAAATTACCAACTGGAACTGTAGGTGTTGGTTTTGGCGTGGCTGTAGGCGTTGGTTTTGGCGTGGCTGTAGGTTTTGGTTTTGGCGTGGCTGTAGGTTTTGGTTTTGGCGTGGCTGTAGGCGTTGGTTTTGGTATGGCTGTAGGCGTTGGTTTTGGCGTGGGAATTATCTGTCGTCTAAAGAGTTTGCGATTAGTTTGAGAAGCGTCAGTTCGGCTCTTTTTCTGGGGATTATCCGTAGAATTTATGACGCCAAAATCTTGATTTCTGGGCGTAGTTCGTCCTGTCTGTAGTGGACGTGCTACTGGTACAGACTTTTGAGGTAAAGATAGTGGCTTTGATGAAACTGTTTTGGCTGTTGATTTTGATTTGATTATTGATTTTGTTTTGGGAGCAATGTCTATCAATTCAATGGGAACAGCAGATTGACTTTGTTGGGGAAACCACAGACTAAATACATTAGATGAGCGCATCAGCCAGAACACCAGTAAGTGCAGAGAGACTGAACCGACAACAACAGAAATCCACAAACCTGGTGGATCGGTGTGTCGTCTCCAGACCTTGGCTGGAATTGGAGTTTTGTCTGCAACCGATGGTGTCATATTATATAAACTGGATATGATTAGGCACTCTTACTCATTGATAATGCTTTCAAATACCAGTCTAAATTTTAGCGATTAACCATTACCTCTGGTGTAACAGCGAAAGTCAAAACTGTTTCATCTACTCCTTTAAGTTCTAGCGGACTACCTTTAGTAATTTCTTCTTCCTGCAAATAATCTGCCACAGCAGCAGAAACCAGGATCGTACCGGGAACAGCGGCAGCTTGCAACCTGGCAGCGATATTTACACTTGGGCCAATAGCAGTATAATCGGCACGTTCCGCGCTACCAAACATCCCCACAACAGCAGTACCTTGGTGGATACCACACCGAAACTGGACGCTAGTAAGTCTGTCGCCATCGAATACACCTTGCTCTCGCCAGCGTTCGTTTAATACAGCCAGTGAACGGTGCATTGCTCTTGCTGTATTAATAGCACGACGCACCTGTTCATTGGGGGTTAGTTCTTCGGGCGCTCCGTATAAAGCTAAGATCGCATCTCCCATAAATTTATCGACAGTGCCGCCATTACCAAATACAACCTTGGTCATAGCTTCTAAATATTCATTTAGCAACTCTGCGACTCGTCGGGATCTGAGAGTATTTGATAGCTGTGTAAAACCCACGATGTCACTAAACAAAACTGTAATTAAGCGTGGTTCTGGGCGCAAATCTAACGTCAAATCTCCAGTTGCGGCTTTTTGCACCAATACAGCCGGTAAAAAGCGCTTTAGCACCGATTCTGTGAGATAAGTATTTAACTCCACGATTCGCCGCTCATTTTCTTTCAACGCCAAAAGGTTCCGAACTTCCGCCAAAAGTTCCCGATCGTTGAATGGTTTTGCTAAATAAGCATCCGCCCCATGTTCTGTACCTTCAATGCGGGTTTCCTCGTCTACTTTGGCTGTCAGCAGAATGATTGGTGTTCCTTTCAATTTCTCCTCATTGCGGATCAACTGAATCA
Source organism: Nostoc sp. C052 (assembly GCF_013393905.1). Taxonomy (GTDB): domain Bacteria; phylum Cyanobacteriota; class Cyanobacteriia; order Cyanobacteriales; family Nostocaceae; genus Nostoc. The sequence continues at coordinate 4,332,903 of NZ_CP040272.1, read as the reverse complement.
TCTCAAGTCCGCTGACCAAGGGCATCATTAAGTCAGTTACAATCAAGCTGGGTAGAATTTCCTGAGCTAGACGGTGCCCTTCATAACCGTTACGAGCCGTCTGTACGCGATAACCGTTGCGACGGAAAATCTCAGATACATAGGTTCGCAAATCTGGGTTGTCATCTACAACTAAAATTGAGTGCTGAGTCTTATGTGCTGAGTCTTGAGTATCAATACTAGTGGGGGAGTTTATTGTAATATCTTCAATATTGTCTGTTGTTGACTCTACTAGTTCTAAATCAGCCAATTCTACGCTAGCGCGGCTGGTATTAAGTTCGGTAGGCGTTTCTAGTACTTGTTGTGGCGGTAAATGAGCATTTCCACTCACAAGCCATAAACTAAAGGTAGTGCCTTGGCCGTAAACTGATTCCACAGTGACTTGACCACCATGTAATTCGACCAATTCTTTAACTAAAGCTAAACCTAAACCACTGCCTTCATAGGAGCGGTTTGCTGAACCTTCTGCTTGGCGGAAGCGCTCAAATAGGTGGGGAATTTGTTCTTTAACAATGCCAATTCCAGTATCTTGTACTTGCAAGACGCAGCGATCGCGCTCAGATTTTAGTCTGACACTAATCGTGCCACCTTCGGGAGTAAACTTCATGGCATTTGACAGGAGGTTATAAACCACCTTGTCAAATTTCTCCATGTCCAAGTACACCGTAGAACATTCATCCAACTGGGTGACGAGATGCAGTCTCTTTTTCTCGCAGTAGGGACGAAAAGATTCCACAATTTGGCTGACAAACTCGACTAAATCGCAAGGATGGAAGCTAGGCTGCATTCTCCCTGCATTCAGGCGTTGTAAATCCAGGAGTTGGTTTACCAGCCGCAGCAGGCGGCGGGAATTACGCAGAGCGATCGCACTTTGGGAGTAAGATAATCCTTCACCAGCCGCCACCGCAGACTCTAAAGGCCCTTGAATCAAGGTGATGGGTGTGCGAAACTCATGGGAAATATTTTGGAAAAATTCGGTTTTTTGTTTGTCTAATTCCAGTAAGCGTTCAGCTTGTTGGCGAGTTTTTTCATATAAGTGTGACTGTTGGACAGCGATCGCTGCTTGTGCTGCTACTGCTTTGGCCAAATCGATATCAGACGGTAGCCATTGGCGTACTTTTTTACCTTCATGTAGCGTAATACTACCGATACATTTACCGTCAGCCAACAATGGTACAAACATTAGCGATCGCGCAGGCATTTTTAAAGGCAAATCAAAACCCCGCACATCTGAGGGAGAATGGCTCACATTACCAATTACCACAGGTTCATGAGTCTGTAGCATTTGTTGGAGGATGGGATTCTCCTGTATAGATGCTTGAGAATAGGGTAATCTCTGAGTTGGTACGTGATTATTGCCATTTAAATGATTATCTGGGGCTGGCAAGCGTGAATTTTCTAGATGTTGAAAACTGTCATACAAGGCTACACACTCGACAAACTCATCTTCCTCAGTCCACAAAGACAGGACACAGCCATCGACTTGTAAAGCTTGCCCCAATTGCTGGGTGATCGCCGCAAAGATATCTTGCGGATCTAGGCTAGAGCGAATCGCGCTTGTAATCGTATTAATTAGGGCTTCTCGCTTGGCAAGGGCACGTACTTGTTCGTAAGCATAAGCTTGAGATAAAGCTAAGGCTGCCTGATCCGCTACCATCAAAACTAACTGCACCTCATCATCCCCCCAGAGGCGAGGCTGAAAACACTGGTGCAGTGCTAATACTGCCATCAGTTCTTGTTGGCAGATCAGTGGCACAATTAAACTAGAACGAATATTAGCAGCAGCAAAAGCTTCCCCACGCTCGTGTAGTTCGGCAGTATTACCGTGAATCCGCTCATCATCGATGGCATCGTGAATTACTTGGACTTCGCGGGTTTCCCACACCGTCTGAGCCAAAAGAGGCTGAGGGGAAACAAGAGGATGAGGAACAGAAGAGATGGGGGGCAGAGGAGAAAGATTTAGTGCTACTTCCCCTCCGATCCCCTGCTCCTCTGCTTCTTCAGAAAGAGGCTTCTGATAAATAAATCCTTTATCCGCCAACTGGTCATCTTGGAAAGGACGCAACAGACAGACATCCACCTCCAACATGTGACCCACTGTGTCTACAATTGCTTGCAAAATTTGTCTGTAGTCTAAAGCACTGCGAATCGTATTTGTAACGGTATTCAGCAGCGATTCTTGACGGAGTGTGCGGGTAAGTTCGCGGGTTCTGGCTTTGAGAACATTGTGGGTATCCAAAGCTTGGCGTACCACTGCTTTAAGTTCTTCAGCTTCCCAGGGTTTAGTGACATATTTGAATACCTTACCAGCGTTGATTGCTTCCACCAAGTCTTCAACATCGGTGTAGCCAGTTAAAATAATCCGAATAATATCTGGATATTGAGTTGCTGTGAGGCTTAAAAATTCTGTACCGCTCATCATCGGCATCCGCTGATCGGAGATGATCACCGCGACCTCTCCCTCTTGAGCCAGCAGATCAAGGGCCGCGGGGCCAGAGGTTGCCCTTAGCACCTTATAGTCGCGATAGAAAGTGCGGTAAAGCAAGTCAAGGTTGTCTGGTTCATCATCGACAACCAAAATTTTAGGCTTACTGTTTGCTTGGGATTTCATGCACCGCTTTCCTGCTGCAACGGCAGTCGGATAAAGAATAATCTGATCAGGTAAGGATTTTTCTGAGTCAGGTGAGAGCAGAGCATTTCGACCAATAAGGCTGGTTGGCTACATGACTGCTGAGTGTAGGAGCATTTGCTCACAGTAATTCGTCTCAATGGCTTGTGCCGATTACTGTTTGCTTTGGTGCAGTGTAATTGCTTTCATAGTCTGTTTTAGTGTTACAGAGTCGATGCTTGCTTGCCAAATGTTCCTTCACCTCCTGTGAGCAATGTCTGACTACCACACACAGCGCTCATAGCTAGCTTGAAAATCCAGATGAAGCTGCATATTAAGTTTTCCCTCCGCAGCAGTTGTACTAACACTTGCAGGTAAATTTTATTTATGATAGTCATGGTCGAGTCAGCAAAATCAACAAAATAAGATTGAAAACCAAAGTATACTATTAGACAAATACCTCTTTCTAATTTAGCAATCAGAACTATCATTCAGACAAGTTATAGTGGTTGGAGAGCTAGAGATTAGGGATTAGGGAAGCTTAAGATTCTTGTACCAGTATATGTATAGCCCATTCATATAATTTCGTAGCAAAGTAGTGTCAGTGTAGCAGCAAGTGCCAAAAAAGTTCAGTACTGCAATCAAGGGTGATTTGAAACCAGAGTTTGGCGATGGTGTACTTACTTAACAATTTTGTAGGTGCTGCCTACGGGCAAGTTATGCTATTTCTCTACTCACTCAGCCCAGGCTATATCACTTTACAGATTTTTTTGTGGTAATCAGTCTGATATCCTACCTACCTAAAGCAAGGGATGCACCAGAACCTACTGAATTTAAGTTTATAGATTTATGAAGCTCTAATTCCTAAGACTCTTTCAAAATGCAGGTTATAAGAGAAAGCAAGAATATGTTTGGCGATCGCTCAGTCGAACTACAGAGGACAGTGATTATTGGAGGAAAGAAGTGAATGAAATGAAAACTCTCCTTCTCTACTAGAGGCTGCGTCAACGACAAGCTCAAAAAGAAGAATTGAATTGTATCGTAAGCCTTGCGTTAGCGACGTAGGAGCGTCGCAGAAAGTGCAGTAAGATAAAGCTTCCACAACCTAAGTTTTACGCTTTTAAGCGTGCTTTGCTCTTGCCTCCTGAAAAAACCTCAAACTAAAGTATAAAACTTTGTTTGATCCACAAGCAAAAGCTAATTAGCGATGTTGTGTCACTTCAAGCTCCTGAGCAGCAATTAAGTTTTCATTTAGTTAAAATGGTGTTTTCGGATATTTGAGAAATTTTCTTAGAATAAAATCAATACTAAACTAGCCTTGAAATATCGGTTTTTTCACCCATACCACCAACAGCCAATCGATCCAGCTTCCTACCAATTCCAAATTCGGACGGCTACACCTGCTGATTTGATTGGTGTTGCCCAAATTATTACTGAAAGCTTTCACTCCCACAAGGGTATATGGGGATGGGCTTTTCCATTGTTACGTCTGGGTATTTACGAAGATTTAAGGCATCGTATGGCATCACCTCCGCCTCGTCATGTTTGTTTAGTCGCTTTTGAAGCTACTACTGGTGAGTCTAATAATTTAGTGGGAAGTGTGGAACTGGGTGTACGGTACAGTGATTCCTGGAGCCAGGTTGGCGTAGGTTTTCCTTACTTATCTAATTTAGCGGTTCACCCAAAATACCGTAGACATGGTGTGGCTTCAGGATTACTTACTAGCTGTGAAAAAGTCTCTCGCGAGTGGGGATTTAAAGACTTATATCTCCATGTTTTAGAAAATAACCATCAAGCAAGACAGCTTTATTTCAAGCTGGGATATCGGGTGCATAAAGTCGAATCTAATTGGAATACATTTTTCCTAAGACGCTCAAATCAGATGCTTTTGCACAAGCACTTGAGTGCTGACTCCAGCATCTAAATTTTGTTTTGGTAATTGTCAAGTTTTGTGTTGCAATTAATTCGGATAAAATCTGTAACTCATAGCAGTAATTAAAGACAAGATAACTAGGCTAAATATCTAGTACAACACGCCCGGAATCCATTCACTATCTCAATAAAACAGATAGCTAGTTACTCAAGCAATTGGTTAATGGTAGACAAATTTCTGCCATAAGGTACTAAATAAAAACTCAGAAGCATGAATTTATAAATCGAATAAATAGCTTTTCTAATTCTTTTTAGGAAGAATATTCTCATCAGACTGGTTCCGAAAAATATTATTGATTATTGAAAAAATAAAGTCTCTTTTTGGCAAAGATTTTTAACATTATAAAATATTAAGTTTTGCCTTTTGGGATTTATCGTTAACAAATATTTTGAAGTATTCGATATAGACAAATAAATGGATTAGAATGGGGGTATGCGCGAAAATACGCTTAAAAAAGTCATCGGTTCATCATAATAACTTTGTAATTAAGATATTCATCTTTATAAAAACTTTAAGAAAACACTCCTAGAGTTTACAGACAAATCTAGTTATATCCCATAAAATATAATCACTCAATTGCTGAAACAACGTCTACATACTGCTGTTTTAGTTCATTTGACTAAAAAACTCTTGATAATAAAAGACATTCAAAAACCTGATTTAACACAACACTTAATTTAAGTTTTGAAGTGCATACTACTACCACATTCGTTGAAACTTTAAAAAACATGGATAGCGAACAGCATCAACGCTATCAGACCTCTATGGTATCAACTTATTATCCTGAAACAAGTTTCCTTGATTCTATTGTCATGTCAGATGGAACTGAGCAGTCACAAGGCTCGGATATCCTTACGCGTTTGCACAGCGGAGAAGTTTTTATTGTCAATAGTCGTAGGAGAAATGGGTTACTACTCTTTAAACGCTACCATGCAGAGTTTGCTGGGCCTGGGGCTGCTGTGGGTGGGGATTACGATTGTGATTGCCAAAGGGCACTGCCTATAGGTAATCTGTCTTTATTAATTCCCGAATCTAATGAAGAACGTCAGAAAGCTTACTTGATTAGGCGACAGTGGATTCGATTAATCAAACAAATCACTGAAAATCCACTGCCTGGGCAGCGTGTTCAGAAGATTCTCGATCAATTTGAACAATACTTTCCACCAGAAATAGTGGCTCTTTTACCGGATGTTGCCTTTGCTCTTTTGGTGGGTGTGCTGCCACAAACAGTAGGAATAGTACGCCGTTTGGGCAGTGATATGAACAGCAAGTTTAATTACTGAGTGAATTGCGAAGATTCCAAATTTACCAAAACAGCTTGGACTCGATTTATGGTGCGGGCGTTTTCCTCTATAGTTCCAACGGTAATTCGCAATCCTCCGCTAATGTGTCTTACAAGAGTACCCAGCGTCCTAAGTTGCTGGTGGAAAGTTTTTAATGCAGCGTTTTGTGAACTAAAGCTATTTGCTTGAAGACGCAGGTAAATAAAGTTAGCAGCACTTGGGGTAATTTGTAGTTCTGGCTGCTGGGATAGAATTTCGATGAGTTTGGCTCGTTCGCTCAGGGTTTGAGGAATTGATTCCAGCAAGAGTGTGCGGTTTTGTAAAGCAACTAATGCTGCTGCGATGGAAAAGCTGGGGAGATTGTAAGGTAAGCGAACTTTTTCTAAGATGGCGATCGCTTCTGTATGAGCAACGCAATAACCAACACGGAGAGATGCTAACCGGAAGGCTTTAGAAAAAGTACGTAATATTATCCAATTAGGATGCTGTGCTAATTCACCGACTAAGGTAGTTTGGCTGAATTCAAAATAAGCTTCATCAATTACTACCAAAATATGCTCTGGCAAACTTCTTAACCATGTCAACTCTGCCGCAGTTAAGCTGTTGGCAGTCGGTGAATTGGGATGCACTACGAAAACTACCCGAATGGGGGGATTTTGAGTTTGTTCGATCGCAGACTGTGCAGCTTTTAAGTCAATTTCAAAATTTGTTTCATTTCTACCCACTGCCACAACAGGAATGCCCAAAGTTTGTGCCAAAATCCCGTACATCGAGAAAGTGGGATTGGCAACGAGAATTGAACCTTCTCCTCCTAGACAGGTGGCGATTAATAAAGAGCGGATAATTTCATCTGAGCCATTGCCAACAGAAATATTGGCAGCCGTAAACAAGGATGATGAGAGAGCGGCTGATTCATTGACATACTTTGCGATCGCATCTTTAAGTGTTTCATGTCCACCATCGGGATAACGATTTGTTTCAATTACTTGCTGATATGTCCACGCCAGCTTCTCTTTTAACTCAGGTGGTAAATCGTAGGGGCTTTCATTTGTATCTAGCCGATCAAACTGTGTGGTGACAGAATTGGCTGTATCGCTGCTGGGGTGAGGTTTATAGGCGGTGAATTGGGCTAAATCTGACCGGATGAAGGGAAGCATAGTTTTAGTCATTAGTCATAGGTGAGCCAGCACGGTCTTCTCCCTTGGCGCTAGCCTCTCCCTTTGGGAGAAGGGGAGACGCTAAGAGCGATAGCGCAGCGTTAGCGAGTCCGTGAGCGTCTGGGGGTTTCCCCCATGAGTAACTGGCGTTAGCGAGGAACGAGCGTCACCCGTAAGGGTCATTAGTCATTGGTCATTAGTAACTAACAAAGGACAAATGACTCAGAATATTAGTTATATATGAGTCTAATATTTTACAACTTTAAGGTAATTGGCAAAAGAGGTGAATTGCCTGCCAAATTTCTTCCATGACATTACCCAAGGCGTGGTCACTGTCGAGTTCGATTAACTGCACCCAAGGACGAGAACGCGCAAAGTCACGACTAGCTTCGATTGGAATGACTTCATCATTTTTGCCGTGCAAAATTAGCGTGGAGATAGGGCGTTGCAAAAGCTTTTCTTGGTATTGAGCAGCATCTATGACGAAATCGTAACTTAAAGGAATTAATCGCTCTTCCCCGTAGTGATAGACCATGATATATTTTTCTTGCAGCCAGCGCTGTACTTCTTCATCCCCTAACTTGGGCAACCAATGGGATAAAAACCCAAAAGCTGGTGCTAGCAAAACTAAGCGTTGCACTTGTAAATTTTGCTGTCCCAAGTGGGCGGCAGTCAAACCACCCAAACTTGAGCCAATGAGCGTTACTGGTGTAGAATCATTGTTGAATTCTGCGGTAACTTGAGCGATTTGACGAGTGATTGTCAACTGGGAAAAATCGCCTGCATTGAGATCGGGAATTTTCAGCTTTGTGTGAATTTGGGTAAAGCGATCGCTTATATTCCGCGCTTTGGCAGAATGAGGGCTAGAAGCAAAGCCGTGAAGATATATATATTGAGTAGGCATTCAAATTTTCACATTAGGATCATCCTTAGTCATTGGTCATTGGTTTTAGACAAAGGACTAATGACAAAGGACAGATGACATACTTACCGCATTGTGACAAATTCCTCTGCGGATGAGGGATGGATACCCACGGTGGCATCAAAGTCTTTTTTGGTTGCGCCCATCTTGACCGCGATCGCTACACCTTGGATAATTTCAGCTGAACTTTCACCTACCATGTGAGCGCCTATAACTTTATCGGTGTTGCTATCAACCACCAACTTCATCATTGTCTTTTCTTGCTTACCAGTCAAACTATAGTACATGGGGCGAAAACGAGTGCGAAAAACTTTTACGGCATCACCGAGTTTTTCCCGTGCTTCGGCTTCTGTCAAGCCGACTGTCGCGGCTTCTGGGCTAGAAAATATGGCTGTGGGAACAGTTGCGTGACTGAATTCGCGGCGGTTATTCCCGAACTCGCTATCGGCAAAGGCGCGACCTTCGCCAATGGCCACGGGAGTTAAACTGATTCGGTCGGTGACATCGCCAACAGCAAAAATATTCGGTTGACTAGTTTGACTATATTCATTAACTGCGATCGCATTTGTGGTAAGGTATCCAGGCCCTTCGATAGAACTAGGGACAACATCAACCCCAGCATTTTCTAAACCTAATCCATCTACATTGGGAGTTCGACCGGTAGCTACTAAAAATACATCGGCAATTAGTGGTTCTTGGTCATCTCCTGATAAAGTCAGTTTCAACCCTTCTGGGACACGTTCAATTGCTTTCACCACATTATTCTTAATCAAGCGAATTCCGTGGTTTGTCATACCCTCTTCAATTTCTGTACGGATATCCTCATCAAATCCCTTCAAAATCTTTTCACCTCTGGTAATTTGTGTCACCTCCGAACCCAAACCGCGCATAATACAAGCAAATTCCGTGCCGATATAACCAGCGCCAATAATGACGATGTGTTTTGGTTGTTCTTTGAGATGAAAGATTTCGTTAGAAGTAATGCCATGTTCCATCCCTGCTAAATCTGGCTTGATGGGACGTCCACCAACAGCAATTAAAATTTTGTCTGCTGTAATTTTGCGGCCATCAACTTCTACTGTGTGGGGGTCTACTAATGTGGCGCGACCAGAAATTAGTGCCACTCCGGCTTTTTCTAAGAAGCTGATATGTAGTTGCGACAGTCGCCGAACTTCCTTATCTATAGATGTAATGAAATATTCCCAGTCAAACTCTACATTGCCCACTTTCCAGCCATAGCCTGAAGCTTCACTGAATAGTGCAGGAAAGTGAGAACCATAGACCATGAGTTTTTTGGGAACGCAACCGCGAATCACACAAGTGCCACCAACTAAATCATATTCAGCGATCGCTACTTTTGCGCCGTAGCTAGCCGCTCGTTTGGAAGCCGCTAAACCTCCCGAACCCGCACCAATTACAAACAGGTCGTAATCAAAAGTCATAAATTTATGTTCTCTCTAGCAAAAAGTTAGTTCCTGGGAGCTTACACACAGAATCTAATGGAACTATATAAGGATATCTGGTGAATCCTGTGTAAGTCCTGTCCTTGATTTAATCTAGCGTTAGCAGATGCTATCTGGTCGTAGGGAATATCACTTTTTGCTTTAGTGGCTGTAGAGACAGTAGCTAACACTTGTTATAATTCTGTCCCTAGCGCGTTTATGTGGTTGGTCTTTTCGGTGTCGGTTCTACTGGAGGTGGTGTAGGAACTACAGGGGGTGTTGTTGGTTCTACTGGAGGTGGTGTAGGAACTACAGGAGGTGTTGTTGGTTCTACTGGAGGTGGTGTAGGAACTACAGGAGGTGTTGTTGGTTCTACTGGAGGTGGTGTAGGAACTACAGGAGGTGTTGTTGGTTCTACTGGAGGTGGTGTAGGAACTACAGGAGGTGTTGTTGGTTCTACAGGAGTTGGTGTAGAAACTATAGGAGTTGGTGTAGTAACTACAGGAGTTGGTATAGGAACTATAGGAGTTGGTGTAGGAACTACAGGAGTTGGTGTAGAAACTACAGGAGTTGGTGTAGAAACTATGGGAGTTGGTGTAGGAACTACGTTATGATTCTGGGTGCTTAGATTATTATTGTTACTATTTCTCCCAGATCGCCGCTGCTCAGTATTTGATAGGACTTGTCCTATATCCCCAAATAAATTTAATAGTGAATCATCTTTAATTAGGTCTACTGAGGAATTGTCTGTAGGAATGTCGTCGGTAGAGGAAGTTGAAGTATTAGTAGTTAGCTCTGCAAAAGATGGGTTTTCAACTACTCCCTCACCTTTTATCGGCGTCTGTGCGTTTAAAGCCGCAACAGTTTCAGCTTGAACACTAGCGATCGCCGGGTCGGCTGTAGGTGTAAGATTTTGCTTAGTTAAATCAAGCCCCCGCACCATCTCACTGGTTTCATAAAAATTTCTGAGATCAAAATCGTATAAACCCTGAAATTTGCCTTTAACTATAACTATCATCTGTCCTGCTTGCAGCACTTGAGTTTGAGAAGCTTCCTTATTAGAAACTTCAATGCCGCTATTGGTCAGCGCCCCCACAATTGTGGTATCTGTTTCTTGGTTGTAGCGTACAAATAATGCTGAACCACGAATTGCTGCTGCTGCACTTGGCGTTTGTATAAGTGTTTGTCCCCTTCCAGGTGGAATCAGCAGTAATGCAGTTCCGTTTGACAGTCTAAAGCTGCGAGTCTTTGGTAAAAATTGAAATATAGCCTGTTCCCCAACTCGTGCTAAAGAGCCGTCGTTAAAGCGCAAGTCTGCTAAAGAAGCCCGACCGGTTGACAAACCATCACCAGGAGTCATTGCATCTGATTTGCGCGCAGGACGTTTCTTCTCTCTATTTCTAGGTATCAGTTGTACCAAGTTACGGAGGCTCTGAATCTCTGCTCGCGTCAGAGGAGTTATGGCATTTACCTGATTTGGCAAAGGCAATACTACAACTACCCATAAAGCAATCACTAATAGTGGAAACGATTTATGAAACATAGTTTGATAATTTGCGAACTTCAACTAGTACCAAAACAGTTAAAGGTTTAAGCTAGTGCTAAATTGTTATGTAGCAATCCGATTTTATTTTTGAACTTATTTGTGTAGATAGGGAGTAGGGAATCAGGCTTTTTGAGTTACACGGAATTTTTTCAAAAATCAAATAGAAGTCTTATAGAAAGTTTTTTTAGGTAAACTTATCTGGATTTGAGTCTATATTTAATGCATAAAATCAATCATAAATAAACTATGTGTTTAGTTTCTTAAAGTTTTTACTCCGAAACTGACATTGTGTGTATTAAAGTCTGTGGAAGCTTTAAAAGCTAGTAATTGATATAAACAATCAAATCAGGAGTAGCTTACAGATAATTTTTTCTAATTAGATCAGCCACAGAGTCATTAGTTATTTAGGACAAGAAGTTGCCACAGATATGTTGTGAAATTACTCACTAATCGTATTCCATTAAACTCCATCAAGAACTTCCTCGGAACATCTCAGTTTGGTAGAGAAAATCCGGGAGAAAATCTGAAAAGCAGCAATTTTAGTTTGTAAATTAAGTATATACCTACAAAGCTCAGATAGATGCACTCAATTGTATCTTTTGAGTCGGAACTTCTGATGCAGCTTGTAGGCCTACATTTGCCAAATGCGATCAAACCAGATGCGACTCAAGAACTGGAAGAATTTGTTTTTTTGTATTTTGTTAGCGTCCAGTGGTGGAAGCTGTTGTTGCATTCGAGTAGATGCGGCAGAATCTACAAATACGTTAAATCTGGCACAGCAAAAACTAGAAACTACTCAAACCCCAGTCCAAACCAAAGAACCTGAAGATACTCAAAAGCAAAATGATCCGCCACCGCTAGAATCGCAGCCAAGTAATTTACCTACTTCAGACTCAAAAGAGCAAATATTAAATACACCAGAGATAAATCAGTCTCAAAGGCTAGAGAGGCTAATGCAGCTGCTACGATCGCCAAAACGGCCACCTAAGTCCGATCGCGATCGCGAATTAGGGTTACGAGTGCGGTTACTACCCCTAGAACAGCAGCCACCACCACCGAAAGAACAACCCGTAGTTAAGTTTAAACCTATCGGCTATCTACAGGCCCATGTCGGCTACTTCCAGACAAGTAACATTTTTTCGTCAAATGATAGTCCCATCGAAGATGGTTTAATTTTTTCTGGACTGACACTAGCCTCAGCGTATTTCCCTTTAGGATCTAAGACTTATTTAAACGGCTCAATTGATGGCAATATCATTCGTTACATAAATCAGTCACAATATCATTACAACCAAGTAAGATTTAATCTCAGTATTTACCAGCAGTTATCGCGGCGAATGTACGGAGAAATCAGTTGGAGCAATCAACAGTTATTTTATGCTAACAACAGCGATCGCCTCGATAGCTTCAAAGCAGGCGATCGCTTTTTAAATGAGAATTCCCTACAACTGTCTTTAGGACGGCGAGATCCCTTAACTCCAAGATTAACCCTAGATAGCTTCTACGAATTGAGTGTAAATTTTTCTGATCCCCAAAGTCGTAATCGGATCATCAATTCCTTTTGGGTTTCTCTAAACTACTACTTGCAAAAGCCTCTCCAGGTTGGTATTGACTACCAAATGAACTTATCAGACTTTACCCAGCGCGATCGAGAAGACGAATTTTATCGATTGTTTGGCCACTTAAATTACCAAATATCCGATACCGTTAATATGAATATGCAGGCTGGAGTAAGTTTCGGTAGTTCAACCGCCGAAAACATTGATTTTGATGGCTGGTTCTTTAGTATTAATTACAATTTACAATTAGGCCAGTTTTGAGAAGAGTTTGGAGTTTTAATTCTTAACTCATAACTCCTAACTATAAATAAGAAATCCAATCACTCCAACTGCCAGCATAAAGTTTACCCTTGCTAATGCCAGCTAATTCTAGAGAAAGTAAATTCACACAAGCAGTAACGCCAGAACCGCAATAAACTAAGATTTCTTCGGCTGTTTCTAGCTTTTCCCAGCGACGACGTTGTTCTTCTTGAGGGAGTAGGTAGCCAGAAGAGTCTGTAACTTCTTGCCAAGGATAATTGACTGCACCGGGAATATGTCCGGCGATTTTATCAATTGGTTCTCGTTCTCCTCGGTAGCGATCGCTCTCTCTTGAATCTACTAATACTACCTCATCGCTGTCTTTCCGGCTTTTCACCGCTGTAATATCTACCACCTTTTCTGTTTGTACTTGAGCTACAAACTCACCCTTTCGATGATGAGGAATAATATTTGTAACAGAATACCCAGCTTTTTGCCATCCAGCAAAGCCGCCATCCAGTACTGCTACTTGCTCATGTCCGAGATAGCGCAACAGCCACCATAAACGAGCCGCAAAAGCAAAGCGCGAATCATCATAAGCTACAACTAAAGTTTTGTGGTAATTTACCCCAATCGCCGCAAATTTATCCGCAATATTATTAGAGTTAGGTAAAGGATGTCTCCCGCCATGCTTACCCACTGGACTGGAAAGATCCTGATTCAAATCTAAGTAATATGAACCTTTTATATGACTTGTCTGATACTGCTGTTGTCCTAATTGTGGATCGGCTAAAGAAAAGCGACAATCCACAATAACGACTTGCGGATCTTCCAGATGTTCAAACAGCCACGCTGGTGAAACAACAAATTGGGAATTGGGCATGGGGCATTATTTAGTTTTATTTGTAAAATGTCAGACTTAGAAAATTTTACACCTAAGCTAACAGCAGATGGTTCTTTCACCTTTGTCTCTCAAGAGTTTGGTGAATCTTTTCACAGCCATCATGGAGCTATGCAGGAGAGTTTTTGCAAGTTTGTGGAACCTACTCAACTAGCTACAGCCGCTCAAAAACCAGTCTTGCGACTATTGGATGTTTGTTATGGTCTAGGATATAACACAGCTGCGGCTTTGCAGACAATTTGGGCTGTGAATCCTAGTTGTTGTGTTGAAGTAATTGGTTTAGAAGTGAATCCAGCAGTGCCACAAGCGGCGATCGCTCATCACTTGTTCGATAATTGGAACTGTAACTATATTGAAATTTTAAAAGAGCTAGCTTGTGAGCATCAAGTGCAAACGCCTTACCTGAAAGCAAAGCTACTAATTGGCGATGCCAGAAATACGATAGTATATCAATCGGGTTTCTGGGCAGATGCAATTTTCCTCGATCCCTTTTCACCACCTCAATGCCCTCAATTATGGACTGTTGAATTTATTAAACAAGTGTCATTGTGTTTACATCCAGATGGTTTGTTAGCCACCTATTCTTGTTCTGCTGCTGTACGCACAGCACTTTTGTCGGCTGGCTTGGCGATATATTCTACCCCACCCGTAGGAAGGCGATCGCCTGGTACTATGGCAACACATTATCAGGTTGCTGAGTCTAAAAACCATTCAGCACTCACGACTCTCTCGCAAGCCGAAAAAGAACACTTACTAACTCGTGCTGCTATCCCTTATCGCGATCCTCAATTGAGCGATCCAACTGAAGTAATAGTGATGCGACGACAACAAGAGCAACAAGCTTCTTGCCTGGAACCTACCTCCCGTTGGCGAAAAAGGTGGTTGTTGGGAACACAAAGCAGGGATTTTATGGGAAATAGTTTGTAGTTTGGTTGCGATGTTTACGACAGGGTACGCTTCGCCTACATAATTCTAACTAAGATTCTCAGTCCTTAATCCTAGAAAAGTTAGATGTTTTTTGCCAAAATGTCTGATTTCGTTTCCAGATACTTAGGCAACAAGTTTTTACAAGCCAAATAGCTTGATTGTATGATAGTATTCAAGATCACATCTGGCTCAACAGTACTTGAGTATTGCTATAAATAAGTAAGTAAAAGATATATACCTAATGATTACCATAAAAATTTGAAGCTCAAAACCCGATATCTGGCATAGAACAGGCAAATATAAAGCTTTATGACGCCACTAGGTTAAAAAATCTCCGTAAAAAACCTGATTTAACATTTGTGCCGATTCATCATACTGGAATTAGAAGCAAAAAATGTGACAACAAGATACACCTTGTTCGTAACATAAAAGATACATGCTGCGAAAAACTTATATAGGCAGCTTGACATCATGCATAATCCATATCAAAACTCTGGCTCAGATACAGTCGAATCTTAAATTTGTTTGTTGTTGAAATCTGACACTGTTAACTTGTGCAAAAACCTGGAGTGCCTTTGTGATTCAATGGAAATCCAACCATACAGGCTTTACAGAACAAATTGTTAGTGGGTCAAACCCCATTAGCATAGTGAAGAGTATCGGTTCAAATCATGCCGTAGGGTCGCAAAATGCGGAGAGTTCTTTAGGCTTATCTCAAGAAGACCTGATATTTGAAGATAGTCAAGCAGCGTCTTCTTGGATAAAAGCTGATGTTAATTGTGGTGATAGTTTATTAGTCTCTAGAACACTACAAGCTAAAGGTTCTAAGGTGAATGGGTTTGATTTAGATCCGCCGAAGGTTTTAGTCGTTGACGATCATGCCGCCAGTCGGATGACTGCCGTTGCCCTCTTGGGGATGGAAGGATACGAAGTCATTGAGGCAGACAGTGGTTCCATTGTTGTGGGATTGGTAACTCAAAAACAACCAGATTTGATTTTGCTGGATGTGATGATGCCAGGAATGGATGGATTTGAAGTGTGCCAATTGCTCAAGCAGGATGAGCAAACTAGGCTAATTCCGGTAATTTTTATTACAGCCTTAAATGATAGGCGATCACGCATTCGGGGAATTGAAGTTGGGGCAGATGATTTTCTCACCAAACCCTTTGATCGTGTGGAACTAGCGGCGCGTGTAAAGTCCTTAGTACGGCAGAAGCGTCTAAACGAAGATTTAGACCATGCCGAACAAGTACTATTTTCCATTGCTATGTCTATTGAAAGTCGCGATCCCAATACAGGCAATCATTGTGAACGCCTAGTACAACTCGGACAAGTTTTTGGTGAATATCTCAGCCTGTCACGCTACCAAATTCGAGATTTGAGATGGGGTGGTTATCTCCACGATATCGGTAAAGTTGGTATTCCCGATGCAGTGCTGCTGAAAAAAGGCGAACTCACCTCTGAAGATTGGCAGATCATGCAGCAGCACGTTTTGATTGGAGAAAAAATTTGCCAGCCATTACGCAGTATGCGGGGTGTAATTCCCATTATTCGCCATCACCACGAACGTTGGGATGGCTCAGGCTACCCTGATAGACTCCAGGGGAATGATATTCCCTATCTGGCGCAAGTATTTCAGTTAATTGATATTTACGATGCCCTAACCAGCGAACGACCTTATAAAAGAGCTTTTCCTTCAGCAGAAGCACTTTCGGTCATGCAAAAAGAAACTGATTCCGGTTGGCGTAATCCCAAACTAATGCAGCAGTTTGCAGAGTTTATTCGCTCCTGTCAAGGAAAAATAATAGAGAGTAGGGAGTAGGGGATAATAATTTGTCGCTGCTGTAATGAGTGCAAAAAAGTATTATTATCTCCAAATTTTACCAAAGCAGTTGTCTTAACTACTTTGATATTTTACTCTTCCATGATTAGCTGGTATGATTTGAACCTATATTTTCAAGTACCAAAAGCATTAATTATAATTTCACTGATAGCTAATAGCTAATTTATGGTAGTTGTAGCAATTCTAGCGGCAGGACGCGGCACACGGATGAAATCACGCTTACCCAAGGTTTTACATTCTTTGGGTGGGCGATCGCTAGTAGAGAGAGTTCTCGAAAGTGTAGAACCACTTGCACCTTCACGACGAATCGTGATTGTGGGATATCAATCCGAAGAAGTGCAAGCCGCCATGCATTCAATTCCCAACTTGGAGTTTGTCGAACAGACTGTGCAATTGGGGACAGGTCATGCTATCCAGCAATTACTTCCTCACTTGGAAGGTTACACCGGAGATTTGCTGATACTTAACGGCGATTTACCGTTAATACGCAGCGAAACTCTCAAGCAGATGTTACAAACTCATGCCCAAAATCAGAATGCTGCCACCATTCTTACCTCGCACCTACCCGACCCCACAGGCTACGGGCGCGTTTTTTGTAACGATGAAAATATTGTGCAGCAAATGGTCGAACACAAGGATTGTACTGCTGCCGAAAGACAGAATAACCGCATTAATGCTGGAGTTTATTGCTTTGGTTGGCCAGATTTGGCAAAGGTGCTTCCCCACCTACAGGCAAACAATGCCCAAAAAGAATACTATCTCACTGATGCCGTGACTCAAGTCGGAAAAGTGATGGCAGTGGATGTGGAAGATTACCAAGAAATTCTCGGCATCAACGATCGCCTACAACTAGCAACAGCATCCGAAATTTTGCAAAAACGAGTCAAGGAAAAATGGATGCTGGCAGGTGTCACGCTCATCGACCCCACAAGTATTACCATTGATGAAACAGTAGAATTACAGCCTGATGTAATTATTGAACCCCAAACTCATCTACGGGGAAATACTGTGATTAAAACAGGAAGTCATATTGGGCCAGGAAGTTTCATTGAAAATAGCCAGTTAGCAGAAAATGTCACAGTGCAATATTCAGTGATAACAAATAGCGCCGTACAAGAAGGAAGTCGAATTGGCCCTTATGCTCATTTGCGCGGTCATGTAGAGGTGGGTGCTGGTTGTCGTGTGGGGAATTTTGTGGAATTGAAAAATACGCAATTAGGCGATCGCACCAATGCAGCACATTTGTCATATATAGGTGATAGCGTTGTCGGCAATCAGGTAAATATTGGTGCCGGTACAATTACTGCCAATTATGACGGCGTGAAAAAACATCGTACTAAAATAGGCGATCGCACAAAAACTGGTGCCAATAGCGTTTTAGTGGCTCCACTCACCTTGGGAGATGATGTCTATATTGCGGCTGGTTCTACAGTCACAGAAGATGTACCTGATGATTCCCTGGTAATTGCCCGTAGTCGTCAAGTAATCAAACCAGCTTGGCGGAAGAAAAGTTAGAAATGCAATTCTTCTTTCCACTTCAGCTTCGAGAGAATACTACGTTTTTGGACAGGCAAACTACGGTTCCCTGTCATTTCACTTGATAATAATTCAGTTCAGACAAGCCCAAAACACTTTTAAAGACGGCGATTTATCGCGTCTTCTCTAGACCAATTATCTACACCAATAACCCTTAACTGAGCCGTATTCCTATGAAGAATTACGAATTATTTTGTTTTTTGTTTAAATCCCACTAATCTACCGTTGTTTTTAAAGATAAATTTTTTGTATCGGTGATGCTATCTTGCAAGTTTCTGATCTACTAAACTGAACAATAAACCTGATTTTTAAGCTGTTCCATATTTAAATTGCATAAGCTGGGCGCTCACGTTGCTCATCCCACAATAGTTATATTTAATTCGATTATGCAATTTAGATGTTTTTTAGCTTATCAGTTGTTCTCTCATTTTCAAGAGTAAGGCAGATTTTGTAATAGCTAATGAATAAATACTTAATTAATCGTCTACTAATTGCTATTCCCACCTTAATTGCCATCAGTGTTGTTATATTTACTATTCTGGCATTAGCACCTGGCGATCCAATGGGAGAATTTGCACTCAATCCCTCTATTACAGCTGAAGTTCGGGAAAATATTAAAATATCTTTAGGTTTAGATCAACCGCTCCATATCCGCTATATCAAATGGGTTACAGCTTTTGTTAGTGGAGATATGGGCTATTCTTTTACTAGTCGTAGTCCAGTAATTGGTTTAATTCTCCAACGCTTACCGACAACGCTATGGGTGGTTGGTTCTGCTTACTTTTTTGGCATACTGTTAGCTATTCCTTTGGGAGTAATTTCGGCTCTCAAACGTCATTCTCTGATTGATACAATTTTGACTACTTTAGTTTTTTTTGGGTTTTCTCTACCAACATTTTTTACAGGCTTATTATTTATTATTATCTTCAGCATCCAATTGAAATGGTTGCCTTTTATCTATAACAGCACATTACAGGTAACAGATTGGCAGAGTTTTATCACTCAAGTTAAACAATCGATTATGCCGATTTGCGTATTAGGACTCTGGCAAACAGCAATGCTGATGCGCTTTGTGCGTTCAGAGATTTTAGAAAATATCCATCAAGACTATGTGCGTACTGCTTATGCTAAAGGATTACCCAAATTTTTAGTTATCAATCGTCATGTTTTGCGGAATGCGTTAATTCCTGTAGTTACATTGGTAGCCTTGGATATTCCCAGTGTTTTTACAGGTGCTTTAGTTACAGAAAAAGTTTTTCGTGTTCCGGGAATTGGCGCTCTATTAATTGACTCTATCTATAAGAATGACACACCAGTTGTCATGGCAATTACTTTTATATATGCAATTTTAATTGTGATTTTTAATCTCGTTGCAGACATTCTTTATGGGTTACTCGATCCTCGTGTCAAATACACGAAGTAGCTAAACAATTAAAAATTAAACATGAAGAAAAACTAGATACTTATGTTGAAACGATCGCCTAATCAAAGTTCAGAACTATCCAAACTTTCAGTTTATCCAGCATCAACAAATATTGTTTCCAAGTCAGAAACGCCCACAAAAGAAGCATGGCGCAAGTTTCGTCGTAATCGTCAGGCGATGTTTGGTATTGTAGTCTTGCTGATTATAGTGTTAAGTGTTTTGTTGGGGCCATTTATTTATAATATTCCCATCAACAAAATTGACTTTGCTAAATCTACTCTTGCTCCCAGTTGGGCGCATCCATTTGGTACTAATGATTTAGGTCAAGATATATTAGCAAGAGTATTGTATGGCGGACGAATATCGATCGCAGTGGGAATTTTCTCGATGTCAGTAGCCATAACTCTCGGTACACTCATCGGCGCACTCTCTGGTTTTTATGGCGGCTGGCTGGATATTGCTTTAATGCGTTTGACAGATTTGTGTTTAGCTTTACCACGGCTACCATTATTATTACTGGTAATATTTTTGTTTCGGGATGCGATTAAAGCGATCGCAGGCCCAGAATTAGGTATATTTGTGTTGATAGTACTAGTAATTGGTGGACTTAACTGGATGTCTGTAGCCAGATTAGTCCGAGCCGGTTTTTTGACAGTGCGGGAGTTAGAATTTGTCACAGCAGCACGCGCCCTTGGTGCTTCCCCTAGTCGATTGATTTGGATTCATATTTTGCCCAACGTGATTAGTCCAGTACTAGTTGCTGCTACTCTTTCAGTAAGTACTGCGATCGTTACTGAATCAACCCTGAGTTTTTTTGGTCTAGGTTTTCCCCCTGATGTCCCAACTTGGGGAAGAATGCTTTATGAAGCGCAAAATTTTTTAGAATTTGCTCCCCACATGGTTATTTTCCCTGGTACAGCAATATTTCTCACCGTGCTAAGTATCAACTATATAGGTGATGCTTTACGAGATGCGCTAGATCCTAGATTGTCTTAAAATTTAATGTTGAGCCAATCTTCAATAGCATCTTTTAAATTAGTCAACACTTCCTCGATAGTATCCCCTTCAATTACAATTTTTTGTTCATCTTAACAGATGGCATTTTTAGACCAGAACGCAAGATATATTCTTCAAAACCTTCATTTACATAACCATTAACTTTATAAAACGGTTCAGCATTGAGCGAAGCGTTCAAATGTAATTCCGACAATCCTTGCTCACGTGCTAAGTGTTCTAACTCTTGAAGTATTACACTTCCCACTCCAGAACGACCAAAATTCGGAGACACATACACTGCACGTAATTCACTATTTATAATAACAATTGCACCGAATCCCACAATTTGGCTATTAATTTCTGCCACGATTCGGGTTTCTTCCCCAACAACAGTATTATCTGCAAAAGCCTTAATTTTAGAAGGCGTAATTGGAGATGCCCAATCTTGAATAATTTCCTTTGGATAATACGATGAAGCAGTTCCATGAATTGCTGCTCGATGTACCTTTAAGACGCTCTCTGCATCTGATGGCAAACAACGGCGTACTTTTATATCTGACTTTACAACTTGCGACATGATATTCTCCTCATAAAAGATTTCTCTGTTTTATCAAAACTTACTGTAGCCGCCAATCCTTAATATTCCAAGTACGATCATCCCAAGGTGTTGCATCTATACCAGTGAGTCTGTTACTTACTCCATTAACATTAGCGCGAGAAATTAGAGGAATCACAGCTTGCTCTTTAATTAACAAATCATTCATTTGAATAAATAATTGCCGACGTTTTTGTGGGTCTAGCTCTGTATTAGACTGTTGCCAAAGCTTGTCATATTCAGGGTTGCAGTAACGAGAACTATTCGGTTTCGACCAATTATTTTTCTTCTGGGGAATCTCATTACAAGTCCACGCCTTTAGATAAGTACCTGGGTCTGGATTACTATTGCCACTACTAAACATTTGCAAATCAGCGTTAAAGTGAGCAAGAGTATCTGGGTTAGCGGGGTCACTAGAAAAGAAAATACTTGAATCGATACTCTTGAGTTCTACCCCCACGCCAATGGAGGTTAGCGATTGTTTAATGATTTCCTGCGTTTTCTGGCGGACTGGGTTGGCAGAAGTCTGAAACAAAACCTTCAGTTCTACACCATTTTTATCCCGAATGCCGTTGCCATTGGTGTCTTTCCATCCAGCTTCATCGAGCAAATCAGCAGCTTTTTTCAGATTAAATTCATATTTGTTATTAGGCGAATTATAGATATCTGGTGCTACTAAGATATTTGTCACAGCACGGCCAGTTTGACCATATAATTGTTGGTTAATAGTATCACGATCAATAGCATAATTAAGAGCCTGACGCACTTTCAAGTCTTTAAAAAATGGATGGGGGAACTCTAAGCTAGAACGTTCACCATCTTTTGTTTGCTTGTTAGGATCAGTCTGATTAATCGCAATCCGCTCTAAAAAAGAGCCGAAGCTGATATCTAATTTTCCTTTTCCTGCTGCCTCCAACTGCTTAAGGATTGGAGCTTCTACTTGGAGATTCCAAGCAAAATCTACATCTCCAGTCTGCAATACGGCTCTAGCAGCAGAAACAGCATCCCCACCACCTTTAAGTTCTACTCGTTTAAAGAAAGGTTTATTAGCTTCCCGGAAAAAGGAATTAGCTTCATAGATAACAATGTCACCAGGTTTGAAATCAACGACTTTATAAGGGCCAGTACCGACAGGAATTAGATTAGCTGGAGCTTCCCTAGCTTTGCTACCGCTGTATGGCTCAAAGATATGACGAGGTAGGATTGGTCCATTGGAACCAATAAACGGCAGCGACCAAGCCGGGTTAGGATTTTGGAAATTGATTTTAACGGTGTAGTCGTCAATAGCTTCGACGCTTTTGATAGCTTGATAATTTGCAGCAGTAGTTGCACCTACTGCTGGATTACTAACAAATTGGTAAGTAAACACCACATCCGCAGCAGTGAAAGGTTTACCATCAGACCATTTGACTCCTTGTTTGAGTTTCCAAGTTACTGATTTACCATCTTTGGCGACTCCACCATTCTCTAAAGATGGGATTTCTGCTGCTAGAAAAGCAACTAGCTTACCATCTTTATCAAAGCTGGCTAGAGGTTCATAAGTAATTCGACTGGCTTCAAAGTCTTTGCTACCTTGAGCCAAATGGGGATTGAGAATAGTTGGTGCTTGCCAATAAAGAAGCCGTAAGGTATCGCTAGCAGCACTACTTGTCGCTGCTGGAGTAGAGGTAGTTGGAGATTCAGTCTTTGGCGTAGAACAAGCACTTAGCAACAATATACTAAGTAACGAACCAGCAAAAATCTGACCCCTACTGAATTTATTATTCATAATTTTAGGGAGCTAAAATAATTAAGCTATTGGTTGAAGAAGAATTCAGAAATCAGAAATCAGAATTCAAGAGCGGAGCCGGAGACGCTCCGCCTCCGGTCAGAATCAAGATGTGATGCTCTCTACGTTCGCACGGCGTGTCGCAGACAGACGCTAAAACCCTCAAAGGGTGTTCTGACTCCTGACTCCTGAACTCTGTTTTGATAAATTTGTTAATCGTAGAGACGCAAAGTTTTTCCCAAGGAAGTTTCGCATCTCTACAACCTAATTAATTATTCAATAAAGGTGAACTATTTCCCCACTGTCCAGTAAAGACAAATTCCTTTAAAGGTTTGCGGACACGGGCTGCTAGTTCCCGTTCGCGCAGTCCCTCAGAAAGAGTCTCTGGATCGCCAGGATAGCCAACTGTGACGACAGTAGCAGGTTCGTAGTCATCTGGAATTTGGTATAGTTCCCTGGCGCTGTCTGCATTAAATCCAGCTATTTGATGGGCAAACAAACCGAAAGAAGTTGCTTGAAGAATGAGGTTTTCTAATGCTAAACCAACATCGTGAAATGCGTGTCGATTTGCTTTGCCATCTTCAGAGCGGACTTTAGCAACAGCCAGGATTAAGATGGGAGCATTTTTCGCCCACCCTTGATTAAACTCAACCAGAGTACTGAGTAGACGGTTATATTCCGTCGGTTCGTCTTTGGTAGCAACAATAAAACTCCAAGGCTGATAATTGTAGGAAGAAGGGGCCCAACGAGCGGCTTCTAGCAGAGATAGAAGCTTATCTTGCTCTACGGGACGGTCGGCAAAGGCTCTAGGACTCCAGCGACTACGGATGAAGTCATGAACAGGATATTGCGTTTGTGCAAGTTTCTCAGTCATGTTAATGGATTTCCTCGTTTTTACTCGTAATGCACTACTGATTGCTTATAAAGAGCCTTCAACGGCTGGCAACCGTCAAAAAAAGCTTTTTTCAGATAATGAAGTTTATACTACGATAAATCGATAAAAAATTAGTAGTTTATTTATATAAAAATTACTGTGCGTAAAATCAATAAAATAAACAAGCGCCGCCAATCCGGTGATTTTTACTTGCATATTGCAGAATTAATGGATATTCTGCAATATGCAAGTGGCACTGAAAAGAGCGGTACTATGAGCTTGTAAGGGTGTTATAAAACCCAATAATTAGTTGCAATGGCTTACCAGCAAGAAACTTTAGCCTCAGCGCTGGAACTGATTTAACAATAGCCAATCAACTCACTATCATTCCATTCCAAGGTGTCGCCAATTTTTTCGCCGTTGTGGTAGGCGGCGAGTAAGATTTCGCTAGTTTTACCCCAAGCGATCGCTCCACTAGCATCTAAGGCGATCGCTCCTAAATCCCGTTTGTTCTGGTGCGCTTCTGCAAGCGATCGCTGCATGGCATCCTTCAAAGACATCCCATCAGTGACACGCACTACAATCCGTGCAGCTAAACACTCATCAATAATATCTTCGCCAATGCCAGTACAACTTACACCAGCATTACTAGTAGCATAATTACCTGCGGGCATGGCAGAATCACTTACCCTTCCAATCCTTTCAAAGCCCTTACCACCAGTAGAAGTGCCAGCAGCTAACTTACCATAAGTATCTAAGGCTACTACACCGATAGTACCGCGTCCGGCATTGCTGGTTTCTAAAAGTTCGGGTTCTGCTACCACGCCAGCCATTGTACTTTTAAAATTATCTTGGCGCTCTTGTATCCACTCTTGTAATCGCAAATCGGTTAAAGCGTTATAGCTGGGAATTTGCATTTCCCGCGCCAACTCAGCCGATCCAAAATCTGATAGCACTCGGTCTGGTGAACTTTGTAAAAACTGTGCTAAATCAATGGGATTTTTCACCCGTGAGATATTAATAACACCACTAAACCGCCCTGATGCACCATCCATCAGGGAAGCACTCATACGGATTTGACCATCAGATTGCAATACTGAACCAGTACCAGCATTAAAGCGGGGGTTATCTTCAAGCATTTGGCAACCCTGCACCACTGCCTCAGAGGCAGGCGATCCTGACAATAGCAGAGAATAGACTTCTTCTACTACTGTATGGAGCGATCGGCGCACCGCCTCCAATCCTCCTTTACCGTGGAGAGAACTACCAGCCCCACCATGAATAATTAATTTAGGTTGCACCTGTAACTCCATTAATCTCTTGCGCTATTTGCGTCTGTGTTGCGGTTAGTTTCATTAGGGACTGGGGATTAGGGATTGGGGATTGGGTATTGGGAAGAATTCATTCCCTAGTTCCCAGTCCCCAGTCCCCAGTCCCTTTAAGTTTGCGCTTCAGAACGGCGACGACGACAACGTTCTGAGCAGTATTTCACATCGTCCCAGCAATCCTGCCACTTTTTACGCCATGTAAAAGGACGTTGACATACCGGACAGATTTTTGTCGGTAGGTCAGATTTAGAACGAACACGTCCCATATAAATACTGTCTATACGATAATTTTATTTCTGAGATATGTGGAAGATAATTATAACCCAATACAGTTCAGAATGAGCAACAAAACACTTGCATAGACGGCGATTTATCGCGTCTCGAAAACCCAAAATTGTTGCTAGTAGCCCTTAACCCAAGCATATTGATTTATCACCATTCTCGCAATCATAAGTGGAACGTGGGAATCGGAAGAAGATATTGAAAATTACGCTATCAGCAAGCATACATTAGATTCTTCTCATCCCTTCTGTCAAGGGTAATTGAGTTACTCTAAGCCTAGTACTTTTAATTCTCAATACTGCTTAATTCCTAACCGAGAAATATTCCCATCTCTCGACTTTACCCAAGTAGGGCGATCGCGTCAAGATTCCAAATATTTTTGTTGATTAATCATTGGGCGGTTAATTAGACAGATGATGAGAAGCTTATATATTAGCTGCCTCCACTATCACCACTGCCGTCACTTGTGCTGGGAGAAGATTCAGAAGGTTGAGAATCTTGTCCATAGTTACCTTTTAACTTAGGTTGTTCATTGGGCAAAAACTTATCAGAAGGTTCAGATATTACATTAGGTGTATTCTCAGATAAGTTTGATCCATCTCGATTTTGCTCATAATTACCTTTTAGTTGAGTCTTTTCTTTCTCTGTATCTTGAGTTTTTAAAGTAAGATCATCAACCTTGGCAAGACCTAGACTTTTTTTGTCGCAGGGTTTTGAGTTTCATCAGATGGACTTATATCGTTTGTGGACTTAAGTCATTGGAAGAAATAGGTTTTTCTGGTGCAAAATTCGCTTTGTTGTTTTGCAGCTGTTCTAGATACTGTGTAATCTGTTGTCTCTTCTGTGGCTCTTGCTCGGTTTCTAGTGCTATATTAGCTCGTTGAATCAAAGGATCGTATCTGTTGCTACTAGAAGTATTACTTTGCTTATCAACAGTTACCTCTGGCTTAGTATGCCCAGAGGCATCTGTAGCACTTCTAACTTGAGCATCTGGATTTTGGAATTTACCTGGACTACCTGGAATTTCTGGCGGCATTGATTTTCCTCTTGAAGATTGGGGATTTTATAATTTCACAACAAATCTGGATTCTCACCCAATTCTCTTAATTTAGCCGCTAAACGTTCGGCTCTTGCTTTTGTTTCTTCCTCGCGTGCTTTCGCTTCTTCCTCTCGTGCTTTTGCAGCTTCTTCTGGTAATAGAACTAAATTGCCTGCTACATCATAAAATCGCAACCAGATCGCCGTTTCTCTGTCTATGGTTCCTTCCCAAGTTCCTAACCAGAAATTTAAACGTCTACACCATAGCCAATTGCGCTCATTTGAAGTCAAAGGCTGGTATTGTTGATTATCATCTAAATGCCATCCCTGCAAAGAATTAGGATCAAAGGGATCATAGACAAAATAATCTGAGGTATGAAAAGTTTGTTCGTAAAGATTTTTCTTAATGCTTTTGTCTATTGCTGCGGTTGATGGTGACATTAATTCCACAATTACGTCGGGATAACGCCCATTTTCTTCCCACACTACCCAACCTTGTCTGGAATTATTACCGTCAACATTCAGCACCGCAAAAAAATCTGGCCCGCGAAAGTCACGGTTACGAACTTGGGTACTGCTGTAGTAAATAAACATATTTCCCCCAGTAAAATAATCATTGCGATCATTCCAAGCCTGCTGCAATGACCGAATGAGGACATTCATAGCAATCCGGTGGCGATTAGATTCCAAGGGTTCACCATCATCAAATATTAAATCTGTAGGTGGCATGGGAGGTTCCCAATCCACAACGGCTGTAGGTTGCAATATCGCTGCTGGATTATTTTCAGTAGTCATGAGCGATCGCCTTTTGTCATTAAGCCTTAAAATTCCATCTTAATCTGGGAGTTGGGGACTAACTAAGGTTTTTTAGGAAGTAGTGGAGCGATGCTTACGACAGGCGGCGTCAACGCTACATTCTGTCCATTTATGGTTAATTGCGTTGCTTCGATGACTTGTCCATAGCTGTTGCGGCTACCAAAACCTTGAACTTGAACTTTGTCGTTTCCTTGAATCATAATGACTAGTTGTTCGCCGACATGAGGCGGAAATTTTACCTGAAGTCCATTTTTGAGTAGTAAACCATCTACTCTGCCTTCGGGATTAAGTAAATATTGTTGCACTATGCCAGTGTAGGTTACAGCGTAGCCATCAGTTGCAGGCGCATTAGGAACAACCGGACTTTCTAAATTAGCGATCGCCCCAGGCAATATCTGTCCTCTCATCGCTGACTGCTGGTTGAGGGTAAAATAAGCCCAAACACCAGCACAAGCGATCGCAACTCCGGCGACTCCACTGCTCAAAATCAACCGTAAGTTGCGGCGGCGAGTCTGTTTGATCCGCATAAGTTGTAATGCCTCCTGAAGATTGTCTGGAGAAATGCCCGCCTCTGTAGCAGCTTGAACCAGTTCTGAAGGTGCGTAGTCATGGGATTTTTGCCCTTGGAGTTGTGCTGCTAAGGCAAATAGTTCTGTAGCTGTTTGGTTCGTAATGCGATCGTGAGAGTCCTTCATATTACTGTTTACTGTCTGATAAATTGAGTACTGCTGGTAAGAGTGCATCACCAAAAGTTCGTGTGGGCAAATTACGATAGTGCAAAAATAGTGCCAAAGATATAGGTGAAGTCAAAGCAAATTGAGGAAGATATTAACAATTAAAAATTAAAAATTAACAATTAAAAATCAACGTCTTATGCGCTTGCGACGCTGGACTCTGCGGCAACAACTTACAATTTTGACAGTTCTGTTTCTGAGCCTGAGTGGATTAGCGCTATGGCTAGTTATACAACTATTTGAAAGCTTGGAAGGGACGGTAATTTCCCGTAATCAGGGTGAATTGGCAAGTGCTAATACACGCCTCATCAAATTGTTCTGGGAATCTCGGCTCAATCATACAGAAATCCCTGACGATCGCTTAAATAAGTCGTTACAAGATTTATCAACAGACGCTTTAGTAAATTTTCCCCGTGTCGAAGGGGGTTTTTATCTCCTACAGCGCGATCGCCTGCTGGGATACGCTTTCCCGACTCATGGCGGGCCAGTGCCAAAAACAGACATTCCCCCCAGTGAACAGGACTTAATTTTACAATTGGCACGACAGGCAACTAGTCAGGGTTTACCCCAAGAACTTGTACTGCGTCCAAAGCTCGATATTTTGGTACTGCGAGTAGATCCATTACCCCTTTGGGGATCGGTGTGGACTATGAAACGGATGCCACGTACAGAGGATGGGGGGCAAAAAATTCTCAGTGGGTTGATCGTATTGGGGATTTTAATTGTCGGTATCTGGACATTTGCCATTGCCATGCAACTCCAGTGGGGCGTGCAGAAACTACAGCAGAGTCTCAAGGCGATGGCAACAAATCCGGCAGAACAGATACCGTCTTTACCTGCTGAGATGGGAATTTTAGGAAGTGCAATTAATACAATGCAGTTACGCCGTCAAGATTTGGAACAACGCTTGCGGCGAGTAGAAAAATTGGCTTCATTAGGACAACTGGTAGCAGGTGTTGCTCATGAAGTTCGTAATCCCCTCGCCAGTATGCGGCTAAATTTGCAATATACAGAACGCCAACTACAAAAACAGGCGATTAACCATCTGCCGATTGCCAGTTTGCTCGAACAGGTGGAGCGTTTGGAACATCTGGTGCAAAGACTTTTATATTTTGACCATAATCAACAGGAAATTCCTACAGTAACTTCTTTAGAGGCGATCGCTCAAGAATCAATTGCGTTACTCCGCTTAAAAGCTGAAGAATGCGGCGTTGATTTGCTTTATTTGCCTCCCACCCCATCCTTACCGCAAATGCTCCTTTGTCGTCACGAACTGGGACAGGTATTTGTGAATTTGATTTTGAATGCAATTCAAGCCAGTCCTGAAGGTGAACAGGTGAAAGTTGGAGTTGAGCAGATCGAGAATGGAGAAAAGGATAATTCCTTTTTGCTGGCTTGGGTGGAGGATCGGGGAAAGGGTTTATCTGCTGAGGCTCAAGAGAAAATTTTTGTGCCGTTTTATTCTACCAAGCCAGAAGGAACAGGACTAGGGTTAGCCATTAGCCACGAAATTGTGACACGCAATCAAGGTTATATCGATGTGCAATCTGAACCGGGGTGTACTCGCTTTAGCATTTACTTACCTGTCAACAATAAAGATGAGGCGAAATGGCAAAAATTTTAGTTATTGATGATGAAAAAGCATTGCGACAGGCGATCGCCCAAATTTTGCACAGTGAAGGGCATGAGGTGCTAGAAGCAGCTGACGGAGAACAGGGATTAAAGCTGTTACAAAACCCTGAAACTCATCTGGATTTAGTATTTCTCGATTTGAAAATGCCCAAAACTCAAGGGATGACTGTGTTAAAGCAATTAGAGCAAAAGCGGTTTGAGTTGCCTGTGATTGTGATGACAGCCTATGGAACCAGTCGCACGGCAATCGAAGCTATGCAGTTAGGCGCTTACGATTACTTGACTAAACCATTTGATTTAGACGAACTGGTAAATTTAACGACAAAAGCATTAGCCCATCATCAAGAGCCATTGTATCAGGTTGGTGAGTCTACCTTGCAAGGAGGACAGGAGGAATTATTAGGGCGATCGCAACCGATGCAATCAGTCTTCAAGCTCATTGGTCGTCTTGCCCCCACTGATACAATCGTTCTCATTACTGGAGAATCTGGCACTGGTAAAGAATTGGTTGCTTCCACACTTCATGCAGCCAGTCCCCGCAGCAAAGCGCCATTAGTGAAAGTTAACTGTGCTGCATTACCAGAACATTTATTAGAAGCAGAATTATTTGGACACGAAAAAGGAGCATTTACCGGCGCAAATCACCTGCGAATTGGACGGTTTGAGCAAGCAAATAGCGGCACAATTTTTTTAGATGAAATTGGCGAACTTAGTTTAACTATTCAAGGTAAACTCCTGCGGGTGTTACAAGATTGTTCCTTTGAACGTCTGGGGAGCAATCAGACACACACAGTCAACGTGCGGATTATTGCCGCAACCAATCGCAATTTAGAGCTGATGGTGCGGCAAAACCAGTTTCGGGAAGACCTTTTTTATCGTCTAAACGTCGTGCGGTTGGAGTTACCACCCTTGCGCGATCGCCCAGAAGATTTAGAACAACTTACCCAACATTTTCTCAGTACCACTGCTTTGCGACGGGGATTCAAACGGTTGGCGCTGGCTGAGTCGGCGATGAAAAAGCTGAGGGATTATGCTTTTCCTGGTAATGTGCGGGAGTTGCAGAACGCCTTAGAACGAGCAGCGATCCTTTCCGGTGGACGCACAATCTTGCCAGAACATCTTGTCTTTAGCCAGAAGGATTAAGTATAAATCATTTCTGATATAGCAGGGAACTGGGGACTGGAGACTGGGTTGAAAGTCTGTTTGTATATAAGTTTTATCACCAGTTAATGTCCTAACCTCCTAGTCCGTTGCTATAAATCTAAAATCGAATGTCTTTTGTCAATCAGTTAAAATACTCAAATAAGTCTTAAAGATTTAGCCCATGCTGAGTAAAAATACCAGTTCCCAGTCATTCTTTTATTCAAGGCTTTTGAAACTCGTTTCATTGGGACTAGCTTAATTGAAGATGTTGTTGCGATCGCATCAACATCTTTGCTCATTCGAGATGATGCCCACGGATGGCTTTTCAAATTCAACAATCATAGGAAACTCATAACCATGAAAAAACTAGAAGGAAAAGTCGCAATTGTCACAGGTGCCTCCAAAGGAATTGGTGCTGCGATCGCCTTGAATCTGGCAGCTGAAGGTGCAGCCGTTGTTGTCAACTACGCCTCTAGTAAAGAGGGAGCAGATCGCTTGGTTGACAAGATTCTCAGTGATGGCGGTAAGGCGATCGCAGTACAAGCAAATGTTAGCCAAAGGACAGAAATCGAACGTCTGTTTGCAAAGACGCAGGAGACATTCGGCAAGCTCGATATCTTGGTCAATAATGCTGGCATTTACGAGTTTTCCCCGCTCGAAAGCATCACCGAAGAACACTTCCACAAGCACTTTGATCTCAATGTGCTGGGATTAATTCTCACCTCACAACAAGCCGTCAAGCACTTCGGTTCAGAGGGTGGCAGCATTATTAACATCAGTTCGATTGTTAGTACCCTCACGCCTGCAAATGCCTCAGTCTACAGCGGTACTAAAGCTGCTGTCGATGCTATAACAAAGTCCCTGGCCAAGGAATTGGGTTCGCATCACATCCGCGTCAATTGCATCAATCCTGGCATGGTGGAAACGGAGGGTACGCACACAGCAGGAATATCCACAGCCGACAGTCAAGGCCGCCAACAGATTGAAGCACAAACCCCACTTGGTCGCATTGGACAACCGCAAGACATTGCACCTGCTGTTGTTTTTCTTGCGTCCTCCGATTCCGCCTGGATTACTGGCGAAACACTGTACATCGCGGGTGGACTCCGCTAGCTTTAATGGCATTGAAAAAGGGAATGGGGATTAGGGACTTAACCTCTCACTAATAGACATCTGGTGAAAAATAATGTAGAGACGTAGCAGTGCTACGTCTCTACAAGGGTTCTGGGTAACGCATCTTTAATTTCTGGAGATGTCTAATAGATATGGATACACCTGCATTAACTTCAACTCTTGCTGTAGAAACCCGTTTAGAGACGCAAGCAGTTCTTTATCCAATGCTGCGCCAGTTAGTGCAACTTTTACCTTGGAATCATCAGCGAGTTCGAGAACATTTGCAAGCAGAAGCCAAACACAATCCATTTTTACTGCATCGCAGCCCTAATCATCGGGAAGCATTGCTAGGAGACATTTTACCAAATTGGTATAGTCCAGTGGCAATGGAAACAAGCTTACAAGAACATCTGCGTGGGCAAATTGCCGCTTTAGATTTGCCACTCAAACAGCAAGATGCAATATTACACCTCATGCAGTGGCTTTCACCCTCCGGCTATCTAGAAGAATCGCCCCAAATCTGGGCAACAGGAAGCGGTTGGAACGCCAGGGAGTTAGAAGCGGTTGTGTCACATTTACAAAGCCTCGATCCACCAGGGATTGGGGCGCGATCGCTCCAAGAATGTCTGCAATTACAGCTTCAAGATCGTCCGAATAGTTTGGCTGCTTTACTGGTGCAAGATTACTTAGCAGATATTGCAGATTGTATTGGTAATTCAACTGAGATCCAGGAACATCAACAATTGTTGTTGGAGAAGTTGCAATTACATACAGAAAGGGTTGCCGTAATCGAATCATCGCTTAATCTGCAAACTTTGAAAGCAGCAATTCAAGAAATTCAGACTCTAGAACCTCGTCCAGGAAGGAACTTTAATTATCAGCCAGTAGCGATCGCCACCCCAGATTTACAAGCCGAACTCAATGCCAAGGGGTGGCAGGTTTCTTTAACTTCTGAAGTGAGTCAAGAGTTTTGTTTGGATGAAGAAGCGATCGCAATGCTAGCCGAATCAAACCAGAAGATGCAAGAAACCCTGCTGCAACAAGCACGAAATTTATTGTCCGCACTAAACCAGTGGCAGGAAAATTTACTTAAAGTCGGGCAATTTTTGGTTAATCGCCAGCAAGCCTTTCTCACAAGTAAAGACAGTTTAGATTTAGTACCAACGCCCCAACAGCTAATTGCTCAATCAGTCGGACTTTCCAATGCTACCATCAGCCGCATTGTGCGCGATCGCTATTTGCTAATTAGCGGCGGGAAAAATCAAATTGTGCCTTTGCAGTCCTTCTGTACTTCTGTTGGCGTTGGTGGACGCACACCGATACAAATTCAACAATTGATTATTCAACTAATTCAACAAGAACCGCCAAATCAACCCTACAGCGACGAACAACTTGCCCAACTATTAAAGCTACAATTTGGAATAGCGATCGCTCGACGGACTGTAGTTAAATACCGAAAACTGGCAGGAATCGCATCTTCTCACGCACGTAAACTTAATAAATCCAAAAATAGGTAAGCACCAAAGTAATAACAGTTAGCGGTAGCCCAAATCGAAAATGTTCTCCAAAAGTGAGCCGATATCCCTGTTTGGCAACAGCCTCCGCCACAATCAAGTTTGCCACCGAACCCAACAGGGTAAGATTTCCTGCCAGTGTTGAAACCGCCGCTAGTAGTAACCAAGTGCGCGTGTCGGGATGGGGAATTAGGTGATGTAGTAGCAGAATAGCCGGCACATTTGACACTAGATTTGATAGCAACGCCGTGATCCCCAAAATGCTCAAGGGATCGTGAACAAAACGAGAAAGCCATCCCAAGGAACCAAGTTTTTGCACACCCTCAGTAAGGATAAATAATCCACAAAACATTAACAGCAAATCCCAATCTACCTTTTGTAAAATTCGCTCAGGTTTGAGGCGACGCGTTACCAGTAATAGTGCGGCAGCAATTAAGGTAACTTCAGCAGTGGGAATTCCAATTAAAAATGCCACTAATAATCCGGTGGTAATTAATAGACTTTTAACTAACAGTGGCTTGAAGATGTGGTAACTAGGTGGTTTGACTTTTAAGTAAGGGCGAAGCGATCGCACTTCTGGATATAACCACCACAGCAAAGCTACCTGAATTGCCAAACATATCAAAGCAAGTGGCGTTAAGGCTTTGGCAAAGTCTAAATAACTAATGCCAGAGAAAGAACCGATCAGAATATTCTGAGGATTACCGCTCAAGGTGGCAACGGAACCGAGATTAGTTGCACCTGCCAGCGCCAGCAAATAGGGAATAGGTTTAAGCTTGAGTAACTGGGTAACACCAACTACCAAAGGTGTCAAAATTAGAGCAATTGTATCATTGAGAAAAAGTGCCGAGAGAATGCCACTGCCAAAAGTTAACACCACCAGTAACCCAAATGGGCTGTGGATGCGACGAATTGTATAATCGAGGGCAAGCTGGAAAAATCCCGAAGCGGCGAGATTGGCGCTGATTACCATCATGCCAAACAGGAAAATTAGGGTTTTGTAGTCAATTGCGCCCCACGCCGCAGGTAAATCTAATACTCCCAATGCCATCAAAAAGGCAGCACCAACAATGGCGATCGTTGCCCGATTCATCCGCAGTCCGGGTAAGTACCCTAGTCCTAAGCCGATGTAGGCAAGGATAATAATCAAATATCGCAGAACTACCATTGCTAAGAATCTCTAAATGTCGCAAGCTCCGACTTAGAGCTTACCGGATAGGGTGTAGATTTAGTTTCGGGCATGAAAAACCAGAAGAAAGCCAAGGCAACTGCTGCGATCGCTGCCATACTTAAAAAGCTGGCGTTGTAGCCAGCAGATTTTGCTATAAAACCAGCCAAGGAATTACTCAGAGATGCCCCAATGCCCACAGCAGTTCCAATTGCTCCCTGTGCCAAATTAAAATGTCCGGTTCCCTTAGTCAAATCGGCAATCACCAAAAGCTGCATTACGCCAAAAATTCCTGCACCTACCCCATCTAATAATTGCACTGACACTAGGAAAAAAGGATTATCGCTGAGGGTATACAGTACGCCGCGAATCGGTAATACTAGAAACGCCAGTAGAAAAATCGGTTTACGTCGATCCTTACTTGCTCGTCGCCCAACCAAAATTCCCAAAGGAATCATCACCAATTGAGCAGTGACAACACAGGCAGACATAAATAACGGCGGACTACCGCCTTTATGGTGAGCCAATACCTCACCTACCAAGGGTAGCATTGCAGCGTTGGCAAAGTGGAACAGCACTGCACAGATGGCAAAAATCAGTAGACGGCGATCGCTCAATAGCGTTGTAAATTTAGAAACGTTAACTTTTTCTTTCCGATCTTCCAATCTCTCCTTGCTTTCTGGATCGTCACCCCCTCTTGCTAGTCGATAATTAATATCCTGTTTGCGAATCTTTAAAGCACAGAAAATCACTGCAACTGACATCAGGGCAATAAAGTAGAAAATACCTGCCTGATTCACAAAATGACCGATTAATCCTGCCACAATGGCTGCTATTACATTTCCAGAAGAACTGAGAGTCTGATTGCGCCCAAGGCGATATTCAATCCCCCCTCGTCCAACTAATCCTAGAGAAATTGCCGCGATCGTCGGGCCAAAAAATGCTCCAGCAATGGCACTAAAGGATTGAGATATTGTAATAACGGGCAATGATGGAATAGTCACAGTGGCAATTGAACTGATGGCAATTAACACAGCAGCGATCGTAATTAGCGATCGCTTCTGGCGTAACCGATCAACTAATGCGCCAATGGGTGTTTGAGCAATTACCCCTGTTAACCCTGAAATCGTCATTACCAATCCTACCTGAGCAGGGTTCCATTGCAGACTTGAAGTTAGGTAAACCACTAAAAACGGGCCGACACCGCCCTGAATATCTGCTAAAAATACATTTAACCAATCGAGTGCTTTCAGGCTTTGTTGATGCGTCACCGAACGAGTAACCATATCTTCACTTACTACAAAACTTCATAAAGTTGGGCTATGCAGCTTTAAGTGCAAAAAGCGTGCCAATTCTAATAAAAGGGAAAAGGTTAAAGGGGAAAGGGGAAAGGGATGAACAGGTCGCGCCACTTGCGGGCGTTAGCGGAGCGGGACGCAGTACGGTTTTTACCTTCCCCCCTTCCCCTTCTTCATAAAAAGACTTTCCTCGTTCCCAGTCTCCGACTGGGAATCCCGTCCTAGAGGCTCCGCCTCCCTTGCTGGCGGCTCTGTCGCCAGGAGCAGCATTTTCAGCCTGAGGCTGGAAAGTTTTAAAGCAATACAGTTCAGAATGAGCAACAAAACACTTGTAGAGACGGCGATTTATCGCGTCTCGAAAACCTAACCCAAGCGTATTGGGCTTTAAAGGAGCTTCAGTTTAAGTTGACACCAATGGACACGAGCGCCCTAAGCCTTGGGCGGACAAGATGTCCACCGCACAAGATTGGATAAAGTCTCTCGGTAAATACTTCTAAGAATAGATGACTTGGTGAATAGAAAAGACCTAACCTGATACAGACCTATTACTGACTAGGGTATTATTTTATGACAACCAGGAAACTAGGCAAACAAGGGTTAGAAGTTTCAACTATTGGACTTGGTTGCATGGGAATGTCTGAGTTTTATAGTGGTCGTGATGAAATTGAGGCGATCGCTACAATTCATCGGGCATTAGAACTTGGGGTAAATTTTCTCGACACTGCTGATATGTATGGGCCCTTTACCAACGAGCAATTAGTAGGCAAAGCAATTAAAGATCGCCGAGATCAAGTAGTATTAGCAACTAAATTTGGCAATGTCCGCACTGAAGATGGTGGTTTTAAAGGGGTTAATGGCAGACCAGAATATGTCCATCAAGCTTGCGATGCCTCACTAAAACGTCTGGGAGTTGAAGTTATTGACCTCTATTATCAACATCGGGTAGATCCAACTGTACCCATTGAAGATACTGTTGGGGCAATGGCAGAGTTAGTCAAGCTTGGTAAAGTGCGCTATTTAGGACTTTCGGAAGCTGCGCCAGCTACAATTCGACGAGCGCAAGCAGTTCACCCCATTACTGCACTACAAACAGAATACTCTCTTTGGAGTCGAGAGCCAGAAGATGAAATTTTACCTACTGTGCGGGAATTAGGAATTGGGTTTGTTCCCTATAGCCCATTAGGAAGAGGGTTTTTATCAGGTGCAATCACCAGCCCTGACGATCTTGCACCTGATGACTATCGAAGAAATTCACCTCGCTTTCAAGGTGAAAATTTCTCTAAGAACTTGCAATTAGTGGAGCAAGTTAAGGCGATCGCCACCGAAAAAGGAGTAACTTCTAGTCAGCTTGCACTAGCATGGCTTTTGGCTCAAGGCGAAGATATAGTACCAATTCCGGGTACAAAACGCCGTACTTACTTAGAGGAGAATATTGCAGCTATCGAAATTACTCTGACAGAACAAGATTTGAATCGACTTGAAGCAGTTGCACCAAAAAATGTGGCCGCAGGTGAGCGCTACCCTGATATGAGTACTGTTAACCGTTGATCTAATGGAATGGTGGTGAGGAAGGCAATTATTAACATGAGTGTCATTTGGGTTTGACAAATTTAAGAGTCATGCGATCGCTCTCTCCAATGTTGAGGAAGCGTTGTCTATCCTTTAGACCTTGGCTCAAGATTGGAGGTAGTGTCCAAACTCCGCCTGGATAGTCTTTGGTATCTTTTGGGTTGGCGTTAATCTCTGATTTACCCACCAATTTGAAGCCGGCTTTCTCCACAGCAGCAATTACCCCATCTTCAGACATATAGCCAGTTTTAATACTTTCTTCTAAAGAAGTCCCCGCAAGGGCGCGGTGTTCTTCTACTCCCAAGATGCCCCCTGGCTTGAGTGCTTTATAAGCCGCCGCGTAAACCTGCTCGGCATAGCCAGCTTTGACCCAGTTGTGAATATTGCGGAAGGTAACAACTATGTCTACAGAGTTGTCTGGGGCTAGGGTAAGTTCATTTGGGGGATTGATTTGAGCTACTTTGACCTTACCAAAAATCTCTGGATTAGCTGCTAGTTTTTCTTGGAAAGCCAAAGCGGGTTTACTGGCGCTATTAGCTAAGTTAGTAACTATGAGTTGTCCCTTGGGAGCTAGAAATGGGGCTAATATTTCAGTATACCAGCCGTTCCCTGGCCACAATTCAACTACGGTCACATTTGGGCGCAGACCGAAGAATTCGAGAGTCTGGGCTGGGTGGCGGTACTTGTCTCGGAGGCGATTCTGTTCTGAGCGATGACTGCTGTTGAGTATGGTTTGGAGTGTGGTTGTGCTGTTGAGTGTCGTTTTTTCGCTCTCGTTGGCTAAAACAGTTGGTGGCATTACAGATGCTAATAGCAGGAAAGCTAGAGTCAAGGCTTTCAGTAAGCCTTGGTGAGGGATGGGATTTTGGGCAAATTTCATAGTTGTTGTTTTTATCGCGATCGCCTATTTTTATTTAAAGCTTCACTAATTTTTGTATTAACTTCAGCAATAATCATATAGTTATTGTCCATCGTGGTGCTTTTCATTTTTTGACGGAGACTACGTTTGTAGGAATGTTCACGGTTGAGAGCATTAAAAGCAGTGTGTCTTAAAAGAGAAAAGTTCTCAGGACTGTGGAAAGTTTGATTGCAGCAATCAACTATTGTTCTAGCAGGCTAAAATATGGTAATTATATACTACGGTAAATTGGTAGATTTATCGTATGATAGTAGTTGGAACTGCGATCGCTTCCTTTGGTATGTAGCCATTTGAATACAAGCAACGTATCAGAGTAAACCGACGAGTGCGAACACCGTCCATATCGATCAAACTCTGGAGAATTGACATGAGCAACAAACACATTGAAGTCAAACAAGTAGCAGGTTTCATCGGTGCCGAAATTAGCGGCGTAGATTTGTCGCGCCCTTTGCACGATGATGCAGTCAAAGAAATTCGTCAAGCACTGTTGAAGTGGAAAGTCGTATTCTTTCGTGGTCAAAACATCGATCATGCTGCACAGATTGCATTCACGGCTCGTTTCGGCGAAGTAACTTACGCACATCCCCATGAAGATGAGCCGATTGAAGGCTTTTCAGAAATTCTACCCATTGACCGCAGTCGTTACGAGCGGCGGAATGGTCTACGTCGTTCCAGCTACGAAAGCCGTTGGCACACCGATGTGACAGCAGTTGTCAACCCACCTGCGGCATCGATTTTGCGTGCGGTTAACGTGCCCAACTTCGGTGGTGATACACAGTGGACAAATTTAGTTGCAGCCTACGAGGGTCTGTCAGCACCCCTACGGGCGCTTGCAGACACATTGAAAGCCGAACATCGCTTCAATGCACGTTTGAATTTGCCCAGCAACAGCAAGATTGCCCAGCGCATTGCAGCTAATCCGCTGGTTTCAATCCATCCAGTGGTTCGGGTTCATCCTGAGACTGGTGAGCGCGCATTGTATGTTAACCCTGGCTTCACCTCGCACATTCTTGACGTATCACGACAAGAGAGCGACTTGCTGCTTGAGTTATTCTTCAACCAGATCACCAAGCCCGCCTACACCACCCGCTTCCGTTGGAACAACGGAGATATCGCCTTCTGGGATAACCGCGCTACCTCACATTTAGCCCCTCAGGATTTGGATCATGTGGAAGTTGAGCGTGTACTCTATCGCACTACCATCACAGGTGATGTTCCAGTTGGGCCTGATGGTTTCCGATCGCAAGTGGTTGAAGGTGAGGCCTTCAATAGCGAATTACCAACCATCTTGAAGAAGAAAGCCGAGAATTTGGAAGCAGTACCAGCGCTTTCATAGAGCCTAGCCCTGAGAGGGAAACGACACAAGGGATTTCAATTCCCGTGGTTTTCTCTATATTATCCGTGGTTAGAGTCTTCAATATATCGCCTAACAGTTTCACTACTAACATTGCCTGCTGTGCTTACAAAATAGCTACTTGTCCAGAGTGACGGTAGCTTTTTTAATTGGGGAAACTCTTTGCGTTGTCAATAATAAAATAAAGATGTACTAACCTAACCACCGGAAAACATTAAGCCCATCATGCTAAATTACGATCCATTAGCTTGTTTGCCTTCATCTGAAGAGCTACCTGACTCTGATGACACCCCAGTGGATAACGAATTACAAGATTTAATTCCCGGTTTACTCAAAGCGCTTTTGGCAATGGCTTGGCCTGAACGTTGGCATAGATCCTGATTTAATCTAAATTATCCGTTGCTATAACTAATCAGCGAGCTATCTAAGAAATTATTAAAATTTTATTAAATGCTTTCTTAAGTGTCTTAACTGTCTTAACTGTCCTTGCATTTACATTAAAAGAGTAAGAGTATATATCTGAATCTCAAGAAATTTTACTTAACCCTTAAGTCGAATCTAAATATATTTCCATAATCTACTTAAGGGTTAGGTAAACTTTTTTCTCACTGATGCAATAAAGCTGAACCGAAAGGTTAGGCAATAGATTCTAAAACTAGAATTTCAGGTGAAATGAAACCATGAACATATTTAAGTACATCAAAAAGGCGATCGTTTTTGCTTTGGTCGTATTTAGTTTGAGTTTGGCGCTTCAAAGCCCTAGCTACGCAGCAGGTTTAGAAGGAAAGTGGAAACTTACCTCCTTAAACAATTCTCTTGTTCCTGAACAGTTGCAAATTACAGCTGCATTTGATACTGATGAAAGCGTGATTACAGGCAATGCAGGCCCCATCCCATACTTTGGCTCTTACAAATCAACAGACAATACAATCGAACTTGCAAAAGGTGTAGTAAAACCGCCTATATATTTGGGCCCAGAGCCAGAGGAATATTTTTCTACACTATCTTCAGCCAAGTCTTATGATCTAAGCGGTCAAAAGCTAACAATTAGCAGCGATTCGGGTCGAAAGTTGAGCTTTATTAAAGCTGAATAAAGTTGTGATGCTCTTCTATTAAGAGCGATCGCACTTCGGTTGGGTAAGATATTAGTCTTATCCAACCTATAATATTTTAAAGCTTTCAAATATTAGAAAAAAAGTAGTAGATAAGTAAAATTTACTCATCTACTACAGGTAGAGTTAGGAGACAGCTTGGATATTTACAATATCTTATATGGGAAAAATTAATAAATTTCAGCGATGAATCTCGCTATCAAGTGTAGTTATTGAGAATAAATTTATATTGTTTTATGTTTCTCTGATTAACTTTTAAAAAAAGTAACAGATGGGTAAAAATTACCCCTCTGCTACAAGCAAACGGAGGTATAAACTTGATTATTTAATTGGCATGAACCAATTCTTGAGGCGCTGCGGCATCATAAGCTGCGGCTTTCACAAATTCCTTGAGAACGTCTTTGAGTCTTTGCTCAATTTCCTCATCTAACAAGACACTATTATCAGCTTGTCGTTGAATTTGTTTGTCTACCGCATAAACTGTAGCTAGGATATGCCGCGCTCCTAATTCAGATAACACAGGTTTTAGGGCGTATTCAATTGCCAATAAATGAGCGATCGTTCCACCCAAAGCAATTGGTAACACGGGTTTACCTGTTAATGATTTTTGCGGCAGCAAATCTAGAAATGTTTTTAGCACTCCTGTATAAGCAGCTTTGTAAATTGGGGTGGCAATAATCACACCATCTGCCTTGGCTAATAAAGCTTTTGGCTGTTCTAAAGCTGGGCTGTCGTAACGTCCAAAAACTAAATCTTCAGCAGGCAAATCTCGAACTGAAATAATGTCTACATGCAGGCCTTCTTGTTGTAAAAGCTTGGCAGTGTATTCGACAAGACCGTAAGTTCTAGATGGATGAGTTGGACTACCAGCGATCGCAAGAATATTAGTCATTCAATTAAACTCCCAATTTCTAAAACGGGTTGAGTATGTTTTGTGGTTTTGGTCTGCATAGCTGATGCTGTGTTGACTTTCTCACTCAGACGTTTGTAGGGACGGCGCAAACTCATATTCTCAACTTCCCAAATGTAGCCATGAATAACTACATCCTGGGGAATTAAAGGAGAATTACGCAGTAACTCCACCTGCTGTGTGCAGATTTCATCTACATCGGTAAACGTTTTGATCCATTTGGAAAAAACACCTTTTGGTAGCTTCAATTCTGGCAAAGCAGGATCGATAGTAACTTGATCCACGTCAATACCTTGATTTTGCAATACCTCACTGAGAAAGTCTCCTGATGCTGTCATCATGCCACATTCGGTATGATTAATGACGATGATTTCTTTTGTGCCAAAAAACTGCGTAGTTAACATCGCTGACCGAATCGCATCATCTGTAACTAACCCCCCAGCATTACGGAAAATATGAGCATCTCCTTCACCAATTCCTAATGCTTTCTCCACAGGTAAACGTTCATCCATGCACGCTAGCACCCACAAGCGTTTGTTGTTAGGTATTCCCAACTGACGACGCAATGCCCAAGCTTCTTTTTCTGAAATTTTTTGGTCAATTTGTTGGTGCAGCATGATTGGTAATTTCCTAGTTCTTATTTACTAGGATATGGACGTTGCTCTTTCTTGAGGCTTTTGCTTAGGGAAATCTTCATTCGCCACAATTTCGCCAAATGGACTTAAGACATGTTGCTTCTCCACTGTTGGCAGATTCTCTAATGGCAGGTGGGGAAATAGCAGTTCTGCAACTCGATAAGCTTCTTCTAGGTGGGGATAGCCAGAGAAGATAAAGGACTCAACACCCAAAGCAGCATATTCCAATATTCTGGCTGCTACAGTTTGGGGATCGCCGACTAAGGCTGTTCCCGCACCACCCCGTACTAAACCGACTCCCGCCCATAGATTTGGACTGATTTCTAATGCCTCACGATTACCGTGGTGGAGTTGAGTCATTCGCTGTTGTCCAACTGAATCCATCCGCGCATAAGCTTTTTGAGCTTTAGCGATCGCTTCGTCATCGACATACTTAATCAATTGATTCGCCGCATCCCAAGCTTCACTTGTGGTTTCACGCACAATCACATGTAGGCGAATCCCAAACCGCAAAGTCCGGCCTTCTGATAAAGCAAGTCTGCGAACTGATGCAATTTTCTCGGCTACTTGTGCCGGTGGTTCGCCCCAAGTTAGATAAACATCTACATGTTTAGCAGCAATTTTTTGAGCAACAGGAGAGGAACCGCCAAACCACAAGGGCGGATGCGGCTTCTGAACAGCTGGAAACAATAGTTTCCCATCCTGAATGTTAAAATATTCACCTTGGAAATTAGCTTGTTCACCACTCGCGATCGCTCGCCATACTGTCAAAAATTCATCTGTTAATTCATAGCGCTGATCGTGATCTAAATGCAAGCCATCTCCCGCTAATTCCACGGGATCGCCCCCTGTCACGACATTTATCAGCAAGCGTCCTTCAGAAACGCGATCGAAAGTCGCTGCCATCCGCGCTGCCACTCCAGGCGATACCAAGCCAGGACGAATCGCCACCAAAAAACGCATCCGTCGCGTTAGTGATACCAGCGTTGACGCCATAATCCAAGCATCTTCGCAAGAACGACCAGTAGGCAGCAATGCCCCTGTATAACCAAGGTCATCCACCGCTTGGGCTATCTGCCGCAGATAGGGAAAGCTTACTGCCCGCCCACCTGTAGCCGTTCCAAGGTAACGTCCGTCGCCGTGGGTTGGGATGAACCATAGTAGCTGCATGAATCCTGTCCTTATAAACTACGGTAAGCCTATAGAAATACCGTGCTTTATTTCTAGCTTTAGAGTATCACATATTCTACTTAAGTAAGCAAGAAGTTTTAAAAAACTCCGGTATTCCTATCAGACCAATGTATATTAGGCGGTGTTCAAGAAGCTAGCGATCGAAAAATTGGGGATTGGGCATTGGGCATTGAAAAGAGGCAGAGTGGCAATACTTCTTGGTTAAGGGGAAAGGGGGAAAGGGAAAAGGGAAAGA
Organism: Nostoc sp. C052; assembly: GCF_013393905.1. Taxonomy (GTDB): domain Bacteria; phylum Cyanobacteriota; class Cyanobacteriia; order Cyanobacteriales; family Nostocaceae; genus Nostoc. The sequence goes on along the minus strand of NZ_CP040272.1, from coordinate 4,289,320 downwards.
AAAAACCTTTACCCCAAACCCGATTCCGAGTTAAAAATGCAAAACCCGATAAGTATTGGGCAGAGGGGAAGGCTGCGCTTTCAAGGGTAGGTATTTAAAGGAGGTTGGGTGGAGGCTTTGCGTAACCCAACCGACAATTTTTTCTTTCTTTCGCTTTGTTCGTTCACGAGCATTTTGATTCTGAGTTCTGAATTCTTCAACTAATCATCTTCTCTCTTCAACTAATCATCTTCTCTAAAGCGATTTGCAAATTTTTTGTCAAATCGCTCACAGCTTGTTTAGCCGCCAGGCGATCGCCCTGACAATTCCGAAAGCGTTCTGTAACTGAAATTGGCTCCCCCACGGTGATTTGTGCCTGTCGCAGACCTAATCGAGGTCGTCCTGGAAGTGTTGTATCTTGAATTCTAGAAAGCATATCGAATACAAGCAAAGCTGTTTCTGCAAACCGTTCTGCCGTTGGTTTATCCTGAATATAAGTAGCTGTGACTGCAACAAAACTTTCCACTATCCGCATGTGTCGCATTCGCAAGTCTGCTTCCTCGGCAATCCAGTCTGCTAAACCGCGTTTGAAGGGTGCTAAAGCATTGATATCTGGCAAATCTTCTCGGTAAATGTAACTCCAGCCAGCCTCTTCTAAGCGGCGACAGCGGTCAATAAAATTACCCTGTCCTGGAACTTCAAAATATTGCTCGGTAACTTGTAAAGCCTTATCTAGTAAATGATGGAGTCGGGCAATTAATATCTGATTAGTATTAGCAGATTCATCCATTGAGATGGTTTTGGGGATGTCTTGATGATAAAAGCGACGATAAAATTCTTCCATCTCGGTAATCAGATATTCAGCCAATCTATAGAGGCGTTGATAGTAAATCTCTTCGCGATTACCCGAATCAATTTCCAAAACTTTCAAGCCGCTATCAGCTTCTAACTTACTCAATAGCCAATCTAGTTTAGACCAAGGTGGCTCAACGTAACTATATTGGATAGCGATCGGCACAACGATCACAGTCTCAGTCCGGTTGGCTTTTTGTAAGTCTTCTACACACCAGAACCCCATTTGAGCAACACCAGGTTCTAAGGGGCTAACAATACCACTATGACCATTAGTACCGCCTTCTGGTGCTACTGCGATCGGTAGTTCGCCATTAGCAAACAACTCCCGTGCAGTTTGGATTGCTTGCCGATCTAGTCGTCTACCACGACGAACCGGCACACCTCCCAACTGAGAGAACAGCCAACCTAGCCACTTTCCCGCCCAAACTGTCATACCGCGATCATAAAGAAAATAGCTGTGAACTAGGGATGGTAATGTAATCCCTTTTTGACGAGCAACTTTTGGCACAATCCGAGAAAGCAAATACAACATACAGAGGGGATCTTCCACCTCTGGGTGGCGAAATGCCAACAAAAGGCGAATTTTTCCAGCCTGGAATTGTTGATAAAGTTCAGCTAATACCTCAACATTCTTGGCTTCAATTTTGACAATCCCAGCCGGTAGCCAAGGGCGAGTACGAAACCGTAGTGCGATCGGCAATAACCACCTAACAATTTGGAGTACCAGCGGGTTCAACCGTTGGGGAATAAATTTTAGTGGTGGTTGAGTACACTGAATCGATCTAGGCAAGTCGCTCTCCCGATTGTATTTCTAGCGATTGTACAACGTGGGGTCTTGGTTTTGCGTAAACCGGTAGCCTCTTGTCGTCAATCATTTCAATCCCCATATCTCGCTATTTTGCTTACTCAGCCCTCTTGAACTCTCCAAAATAAACCCTAAAGGTGAATCAAAAATTAATTTTAATGTTTAGGAAAATTTCGGAGTAAATAACCAAATACAGCTAAATTCAAGACAAAAACAAATACTTTTATCAGAGATATTCCCCGAATCAATTCATAAATCTCTGGTGGAATACTGATACCGACAAGCACTAATACCAATACGTGTGCCCAACGCTTTTCGTACCATAAACCAACTGCTTCAATAGCCGTAACAATAGCATAGATTCCTGTTCCAATACCACTAAATGCCAGAGTTCTAGGATTTAAGTTAATAACTTTCCTTAAAAGCCAATCAATAATTATCGATTTACCTTCTAAAACATAGTCTTCTGAAAATGCCTCTAGAGTTTGATAATTTTTTAATGTCAATAATAAAGCGATCGAAGTAACCATAAGCAGCAAGGCGGCAAATGATTTGTAAAGAACAATTGCCACTAACCCCAATGGACGCTTTTCCAAACAACCCCCTAAGTATATTAAATGAAGAGTACTGAGTTAAAAGACCACCCACAAGGGGCGGGGCTTGTACCAAGTACATAAGTGCTGAGTAGTTTTTTACTTACTCAGCACGGGCTAAATGCCTCGCTACCATTAACAGCACTCAGGACTGAGTATTGTCAAAAATTAATTAGCTGGCTTGGGATGATACCAACTCAGACGCTTATTGTAGCAGTAGTTGATGGAAGCATCTCACCTTTGCATATTCGTTAAATTACTGACGATATGTCATTGCGTTGGCGTAAGCCTTAGCAGGATATGCAACGAAGTGGAATCTACCCCTACGGGGATCTTGCGATGCGTAGCATCTCCAAGAGTTGCGATCGCAAAGCTTTGGGATTGCTGCGCTCCGCTCCCAATGACAAACCTCGTTTCCAGCTAGAGGCTGAAAACGAGATATATGTCTAAAAGGTTGTCTAGACTGGCTTTTAGCTTCAGTTGACACCTAGCCTACTAGCTACCAATAAAGTGTAGTAAGCTGTCGCGTCTGCAAATTGCATCACAAGTATGATTAGGCAAAACCTGTAAATCCTCTCCCTTGCTCCCAGCAAGAACTGCTCGCCTGCTGCCTCAATGTGCAAACTATAAATCACAACAGCTTAACGCTATTTAGCGTCCAACTTGATTAGAGATATTTTTGCCTGTCTGCGCCGCACTTTCCCCTACATCACTAGCAGTTTTTTGAGCGCCTTCTACATACCCAGATCCGAATTGTTTAAAGGCTTCTGCTGATTCTTCACCAATTTTTTGAAGTCGTTTTCCAGGAGAACCTTCCGTTTCACGAGCTTCTTTATTCCACTCGCCTATTGTTTTTGGTCTTTGAGAATCATCTTGCTGTAACTGTTCGCGAACTCTTTCACCTAAGGCTTTGTCGTTATGCCCATAACCAACATTCGTTGTCAGCATTAGAAAACCAGCTAGGACAACAGTCAACAAACTTTTTATCTGAAGTCCTTTAAGCAGGGAACTGATGTGACTAATCGTCCGAGAAATCAAATTTGTCATGCCAATTAGCTTGTTTTTTGAAGTACAAATAAACATTAACTATAAAAAAGTGATTATCCTTCTAACAAAAGGCATATCTCAGTTATGAAAAATATTAGATGAGACTATGCCAACATCTGAGAACAAATTAACTAAATCAAACCATAGGATTTCTGTATGTTAACTTTTTTCATATATTGCTTGATTTTGACATCACCCAAGCGAGAGAAATTGGTGTACATACTTTTGCTACTATACAAAACTACAGCCAATCACTCAAAATCGGTTTGTGGTTGACTAGTACAATACGGCGTAAATAAACCACCCATTTAAAATAGTCAGAAAGCTTACAAAATAAGCATTCTTTCTTTTTTCTTTTTCCTTTTTCCTTCTTGTACTAGATTGCTCTCAATACTTTTCGGGTTTTGGGAGAAAGGGGAAGGGGTAAAGGTAAATTCAAACCCTTACCCCTTCCCCTTTAACCTTTCCCCAGATCAAAAGAGAGATTATTGGGTTTATCCGAAAAGTATTGAGATTGCTCTATTCCATCCTGGCTAACAAATCCAAGCGATTTTCATCAACCTGGTGAAAGGACGATAACTAGGCAAAAATGCTGATTTTCTGTTGGAATAAGGCTTTAAAGACTATTGAGAATAATTGAGGATGCAAGAAAACGGTTGAGATTAGCATAAATCTCCAAAATTCATCCGAAAAAAGCATTTATCTGCTTAATAATAGCTTTCTCAGAAGTCTTACTCTTGGTTTATAAATCATGCTTGAGATTCCTTCAACTGCCAAATGTAGCACCAAATACATTTTTAATGCTACATTTGGTTTTTAATACAGGTAGAAGTAAAAAAAACATATATCTTTAGATGTAAAACTTGTCTATCTTAAGACATAGATGCTTAATGGACAATTTCTAAAGAGTTACTAATAACAATCAATAGTCACATGACTTTTAGCTAGTGCGCTGTGACGGAATTTTGTCTACCTTTAACAAGTTGCTCGATCGACTTGTCTGTTAATTGAGATGGTAGCTGTATTTCTGCTGTACTAGAGGCCTTGTTTATCTGATGAGTGGGTTTATATCGTAATCCCTAGATATTGGAAGGGCTTACAGACGAAAAACTACTCGACATTTTTCTTTAACACGAGAACTGCTTCAGGTGGAAAGCCAAAGGATGAAATACTGGATAACGAAATTAGCAATCTGTATAGTATTAATTTATGGCTTGTTGCTATCAACTGATTACGCAGAAGCAAACGAACTTCCAAATATTTCTCATCCTGATGTACAGCAACTAAATGCACACCCAGAAGTTGAAAACTTAGCGAGTCCTGACAATAATCTTACTGAGATTAAAAAGGAAGATTTTTGCCGATTTAATGGCATTGTGAATAGGATTGATAAACTAGAGGGACTCTTCACACTTTATTGTAGTGAAGATTCAGGCAAAATCTACTTAGAACTTAAACCAGAGCAGCTAAATAAAGACTATCTAGCGATAGTGACATTGGAATCTGGCGTTGGGGAAAGTGGGATTTATAGTGGATTACCTCTTTCAGATTTTATCTTCTACTTCCAACGAGTAAACAATAGATTGCATTTTGTTGTGCGAAATGTTAAATTCCGTACAGAAAGTAGAGCAGAACAGCGATCGCTTGCTCGTTCATTTAGCGATTCCGTTCTTTATTCACTCCAAATAGCTACTATTGATCCAAAAAATCAAAACATTCTGATCGAACTGAATGAACTGCTAATGCAGGATTTTCCGGGATTAACTCCCCTATTGAAATATTCTTTGCAGGCTGATTACCGCTTAGATGCACGCAAGTCTTATTTTGGTGATGTTAACAGCTTCCCAGAAAACGTAGAGATTGATTCGATTTACGGTTTTTCATCACTAGAAGGATCGAATTTAGTCAGCGTACCTGATAGCAGGGCACTGACTCTGAAGGTACACTACAGTTTTTCTCAACTGAGAGAAAACAATGGTTATATTCCCAGACTTGCCGATGACAGAGTGGGATATTTTATTACTGCTTTCCAAGATTTCTCTAATAAGAATCCTCACGAATCATTTGTACGTTACATCAATCGCTGGCATCTAGAACCATCCGATCCAAATGCCCCTTTGTCTCCACCCAAAAAGCCAATTGTATATTGGATTGAAAATGCTGTACCCCTAGAGTACCGCGATGCGATTCGTGAAGGCGTTTTGATGTGGAACAAAGCATTTGAAAAAGCCGGATTTCAAAATGCCATTCAAGTGCAGCAAATGCCAGATGATGCTGATTGGAAACCAGCCGATGTACATTACAACACTATTCGCTGGTTCAATTCTTTAGATGCAGGTTTTGCTAGAGGGCCAATGCGCGTCAACCCATTCACAGGGGAAATATTGGATGCAGATATCATCGTAGATGCCAATATGGTGCGCTTAGTTCAGCAAGAATATCACGCATTGATGGAAGTCAATTCATCATTAAGGACAAACCCATGTCAAGAAACGGCAGAAGGACACGGGGATGCGGAAAAATTCCTGGATAAATTCTCCGCATTATCTTCCCCGGCTCTTTTCTCCTCTGAGTTCTGCTATAGTGTAGAGTCTTCAAATCAAGCAGCTATAGGAGCGCTGGCGTTGTCAGTTTTGCCAAATGCTACACCCAGTAGTGAAACAATGAAGGAGTATGTGCATCAATATTTGCGTTCGATTATTGCTCACGAAGTCGGGCATACTCTGGGTTTGCGCCACAACTTTCATGGCAGTACCATGTTAGCGCCTGAAGAATTAAATAATACTGAAATTACTCACACCAAAGGTTTAGTGGGTTCGGTGATGGACTATCTACCTGTGAATATAGCACCGCAGGGAGTACAGCAAGGTGACTATTTCCCCGGAGTTGTTGGCCCTTATGACGAATGGGCTATTGAGTATGGTTATAAAAGAAACCCATCAGCAGCGCTTGAGGCGATTATTCCAGAATCAGAAAAAAGTTTTTTAGATCAAATTGCACTAGCGTCACCTCAACCAGAATTATCTTACGCAACTGATGAGGATATCTGGGACATCAATCCTTTGGCAAATGTCTGGGATATGAGTAGTGATGTGCTGGTTTATTCGCAGTGGCAAATGGATAATGCTCGTTTTATGTGGCAGCGTCTTGACAAGGGTTATCTATTGAAAGGAGAAAGCTATAGTAATCTACGTTTGAAATTCAATCGAGTACTTAAATATTATTTTCGGAACGCCACCTTACTTTCTAAATACATTGGTGGACAATCGTTTCAGCGTCTCCATACTAATGATGATGCTGCTTGGACATTTGTACCAGTTTCACTTTTAAAACAACGTCAGGCGTTGACAAAATTACAAGAGTATGTATTCGCTGAGAATGCTTTCAGCTTTTCACCCCAATTGCTGAATCAACTAGCACCGTCGCGCTGGGAACATTGGGGTAGTCCTGTACCTAACAATCGCCTTGATTATCCAATTCACGATCGCATTTTGAGTTTCCAAAGTTCGATATTGCGATCGCTATTAGACAGCGATCGCCTAAATCGGTTACAAGATATAGAATTAAAAACTCTGCCTGGGCAAGCTCTTTCTATTCCAGAACTGTTAGACACTCTACAAACAGGCATCTGGACAGAAGTTTTAACCCCAGGAGAACCAAAGCCAATTTCTAGTATCCGCCGTTCATTGCAACGAGAATATCTAAATATTTTGCTCCAGATGATGCTGGGTACTACCAATACACCTGAAGATGGGCGGACATTGGCTTGGCATGAATTGCGCCAACTGCAAAAAGCCATTGATGTCAGACTCAAACAAATTGGTGAAAGCCCTGATATTTATACCTTAGCCCACTTAGAAGCTTCTGGCGATCGCATCACTAAAGCATTAAATTCGCAGTTACTCTCTAGGTAGCAACAGGGGGCAGGGGTTGTTTGTCCTTCATCTCCATCACTCATTACTCATTACTCACTAAATATACATGGCAAAGTAGTCCTCATAAATTTCAGTATTGGTTGATAGGGTTTGTTCTACTTTTTCACGATCTACATCAATCGCCAAAGTCGTACCATTGCTTAGACTTCCTTCCGGCATGAAATCGCCACAGTATTCATTGGCGGGTACGGCTTCGTTCATCTTTTTGGGATAGCTCAAACCCAGATGGCTCATAATTGCAATAAATTGATCGCGGGTGCGATTGGCAAATCGGGGATTGAGGCGTTTTTCTTCGCCAATAGTGGAAACAGTTCGCCCTTTGTAGTCATGGGCGGGATAAACCTGGGTTTCCTCTGGGAGAGTAAATAACTGTTGCGTCACTGTATCGTATAGAGTACCCGCATCGCCCGATTGAAAATCTGTGCGTCCACAACCGCGAATCAATAAGGCATCCCCCGTTAACAGATGGGTATTGTTGACTAAATAAGCTAGATGGCTGTCAGTGTGCCCTGGTGTTGCGATCGCCTCAATCCGCACCGTCCCCACAATTAAGGTTTCGCGATCGCTAAGGGAGTGATCCGCAGACTTAGCAGTGGCATTTTGGGGCACTATTACCTGACAACCTGTTTGCTGTCTCAGTTTACCAGCACCAGTGATATGGTCAGCATGGATGTGAGTTTCTAAACAGTAGCGGAGACTCAACCCCAAGTCATCCAGCACTTGTAAATCACGGTCAACCTGCTCCAATACTGTATCTACCAGCACTGCATCTTTTGTCTTACTGTCCGCAATCAAATAAGTGTAAGTGCTGGATTCTGGGTCAAAAAATTGGCGAAACAATAGCGTTGACTGGGGTATGTTGGCTCGAAGGTCGCCGGAATTTTGTTCAGTGGCGCGAGAAATGGGCGAAACGGGACGCACCCGCACAGGTAGCGATTGCAACACCGTTGCCGCCAATACCTGAGCTTGTTCGCGCAGTTCGGGGACAGCGATCGTTTCCCACAAATTGCCTTTGCGTGGCGTGCCCAAGGTATAGAATAGGCTTGAACGCTTGCCCTGAGCATCTAATACAGCACCATCAGCGGCAGTATCCAAACCCAAGCCGATATCGTTGGGGCGGATCAATCCTTGGGTGCGTAAATTAGCAATTAGGGATTGGGGCGATCGCTGATAATTTGCCTGTACCCCGGTGCAATTTACTACGCGGCTAACTTGCAAGACCTGATTCGCTTGCGTTTGGCGTTGGCGAATGGTTACAGCCACCGCGTTAGGTGTTGTTTGATAATCCTGAATCCGCCCGGCGGTAATAGTTAGTTGCCCAGAATCCAGCATTGCTTGGACAACCTTACCAATTTCGGGGGCAATTCGATGCCGATGCACATCCCAATAGGGGGTAGCATGGCGCAAAAGCCGTTTTTGCTCCACGCGGGGCAGTTGTTGCCATAGTTGTTGAGTGATGGGACGCAGGGAATCAATCACCGATCGCCAGTTGTAGCCTTGCACTACCGCCGTCTGCACCTCACGGCGAATGCGCCGCAGCAAGCCCCGAACTGTTTTCGGAGCGGTATCTGGGGTCAAAAATGCGGGGTAGGGTTTAGTCGATTGATGCGGTAGCGGAAACAAGCCCCGGCGAGACACGGCATAAATTTTACCCCGATGGTTGCGACTGTGGAGTGACACCACCATATCCACCATCGTCAGTCCAGTACCAATTAGCAATACAGCTGCATCCGGCTCAAGCTCTGCCAAGGCCTCGGCTGACCAGGCATGACGCAGGTAGGGAGTGTCATTATCCTCAGAGGATTGCGATCCAGGAGGGGCGGAAGGTGCATTTCCCAGAGCCAATACAATTTTGTCTGCCACAAAAGTACGGCTGCTACTCAAGGAAACGATCGCACCTTTGGCTTGTGGCTCCACTGCCACCACTTCATCAATAACGCGCTCCAATCGGACGTTACTTGATGCTGTGGCTTCAGCTTCCTCCAAAATCGACTGGATATAAAGCCCGAATATCTGGCGGGGAATAAAGCTGCTGGCATTCAAATCGCTGGGCAGAAATGCCGCCAACTCACTGCGGTTATAGTTTAACCAGCGCAGCAGATGACTGGGATCGTCAGGAAAGGCACTCATCTTGCCTGCGGATACATTCAGCAAGTGGCTGATGGTGTCGGTGCTGTAGGCGACTCCCTTGCCAATGTCGTGACTGCGCTCAATCAGTTTAATCAACAAGGGGCGGTTGACAGTTTTTAACAGGTGAGCCGCTACTAGAGAACCACTAAAGCCAGCGCCAATCAGCGCGATCGTGGTGGTTGAAGGATGTGCTATCAGGACATTAGAATGCATCACAGTGCTAGATAGAGTGTATGGTAACTATTTTGTCAATTAATTTAAATACTATATACCTATCGGTTTTTAGTGTATTTTTCCAGTAGTTGTCTATTTTAACTTGACCATGAAAATGTGTCCTAACTCTTAAAGATACCGCTGCAATAAACCAATAAAAACTTCTGGAATTTCCAAATGAGGTAATATTCCGGCATCTGCGATCGCAGTAAAATCTCTAATTGCCCTGGGATTTAAATTTGCCAAGCGTTGCCCTAGTTTGATGTTAGTAAATTGTGCTTTCTCTCCCCAAAAAATGACGGTGGGAATTGTCAGTTGTTGAATATATAAACTCAAGTCAAAGTAAAGATCGCCCCGCAAAAATGCCAAGGCGGCAAATTTGGCATTAGGCTGTTGTGCAGAAGTTAAATAAGCCTGTACAATCTCTGGGGATAGTCGTTGTGACTTAGCAAAGAGAAAACTTTGTAAAAAATTGCGGACTGCAATTTCATTTTCAGCCCCAAGCATATAAATCAAATTGTCCAATAGAGGCGTATTGATTACCGAAAGCGGAAGTCTGCGTCCAGCACCCTCTCCAAAATCATCAAATCCAGAGGGGGAAACTAAAAACAGTGCTTTAAATAAATAGGGTTGAACAATAGCGAGGCGAATCGCAAAAGCGGCTGTGAGAGATGAGGCTACCACCGTCACAGGCTGGCGACAAGTTTGGATGATAAACTCTGCGATCGTGCTGAGATAATCCCTAATTTTATAATCCCGAACTGGATGGGCCGAGTCTCCCCAGCCGATGAGATCGGGGGCTAAAATGCGGTAATTAGAGGCAAAAGCTGGGTAAACTTTTGACCATTCATAAGCAGACGCACCACCACCAAAGTTATGGAGAAACAGTAGTGGGGGTAAATCTTCAGTATCAGCGATGGCGGAGCCATCGCCAGGGGCGAACGCCCAAGGGGCAGTTGTTTGGGTATAGTAAACCATTGCCCCCAAGGATGTATGGATGATTTTATGTCCAAAGCCAGGAGGTTGAAACTGAAGCATAAAATTAAAAAATTTAGTTTAGTAAAAATATCCCTAGACTTGGCGAATTGAATGAGACTGTTGGCAAATTAATAGGAGGTCTAACCCATCATTCCTCATTACTCTGATTTGGGTCCGTTTCAACGGACTTGAACTATTAGCCTGAAATTTATTTCAGGGCGGGAAAGCAACGCCAAACCAATGTTTTAGGGGTGAGGGGTCAAACCCACCGTGAATTGACCAACAGTCTCATTGAATTGCGGCTATACGAGACTTTACCCACCTCTGTGGGTTTCAAATTCTTAGGGACTTCCAAATAAAAAAATATTCAATTAACTCTTGTGGGGTGGGCAACATGAGCGCCCAGTTTATATGGCGGGCAAGATGCCCACCCCACAATATTGGATAATTTATTTCTTGGAGTTCCCTTAGAGTCCTCGCAGGCGGACTACCCTGCGGGAAGCCGCAAAGCGTCTATGTTTGTGTAGCTGCGATTTCTAATCGCCAGATATATTTGCTAATTGATAATTTATAATTCATAATTTATCCTTGCTTTTTCTCGGCATCTCCTGTGATTTGCACAAGTTGATGGAGGTTATTACCACTAATATGATAAGCTCCCCCAAAACCAACTACAAAACGACCTTCACTTGGGGTTAGCCGAAAAATCCGAAAGTCAGACAAGCCGCGTAAAACCTCGATAATTTCACCAAACCGCCCTTGAAATTTCTCAACAATTTGATTCCAATTGTCAGTTTCACGCTCGATCAAAGTTGCCGTACAATCAAAACTCAAACGACGACGGGCAAAAATTAGATTACTCTTAGCTTCATCCTCGATAAACAAGACACTAATATGAGGATTGGCATAGAGATTTTTGGTATGAATCGAAAGACCACTGACGTAAATGTAGATATTTTTGGAATCATCCATTACAAAGGGAGCATAACTAGCATTGGGTATTGCCTGTGCGCTCACGGTGCTAATGATTACACTCTCAAAAGCTTCAGGAAACTTTTCGTACTCAGCTTGAATGTTTTCAAGTTGACTCATAAGTAAATTACCGCTAGGAACACCTAATTAAGTATCCTAACGTGATTGAGCAATGTCTACGATCCAGAGAATGTACAAAAAATAAAAGCGATCGCTCCCTTTAACTCAAGAGCGATCGCTAATTTTTAGATTAGAGAATACAGCTTAAGCAGCAACAGGTTCCAACAATTTGATATCAGAAAAGATAAATTCCTGAGTAGAAACTTGTCCTGCTGTCTCGGTGCGAATCTCCCGACGATTTAGAATGAAATAGTCACCAACTTTTTCATATTCATCAATAAATTCGCTTCTACCACCCTTTTGTTCCCCAGTTTTGGGGTCATGATACACAGAGTCATAGCGGTGGGACAGGTAGCCTTCGCCAGTGTCGTGACTGCTGAAGGTGTCAATGGTCACAAAAGTTCCGTGAATTAGACGGTGAACATGGCAGACTTCATTATTGCGGACTTTGTATTTATCGCCTTCAGCCTTACCACCCATTAAAAGTTCAACCGCACCAGTTTCGTCAGTTTTACCATAGCTAAAAGTATTGGCGCTGTGGGTATCTTCAAAGCTGCGGCGGACGCGGTGAATTGCTATCTCCCAAGCTTGACCATGAATTGCTTTCTGGGCTGACTCATCATCTACATCCAAAACTTCGGCTTTGAGATTGGCAGTAATGATAACTTTGCCTGTAAACACTTTATCATCATGCTTGTAGGTAATATTTGCAGTATAACCAGGGAAATTCTTGTCCCAAGTATAGCGGTTTTCATAAGCAGCCCGGAAAAGTTCCTGAGCAGAGAGTTGTGTAACTGTCATGTGCTTCTCCTAGTCGCTACTGTAATTAGCGTTTTAGTTTCCTTGGTATTAGCATAGAAGTAATTGTTGAGGCTTGGATAGTCCCCAACTGGGTACACTTATGGCTAATTCTCTACACGCTGTATTTCATGCGATCGCCAATGTCCAGAATGAGCAAGAATTAAGACTCGCTCTGACGGATAAAATTAGCGAGCATTTTGGCGTGCAAAATTGGGGTATTTATCTCCTAGATGAGCAGCCAACCACTGAGATTAATCTTTCAGGCATTCCGGCTGTATGCTTAGAGAGCAATCCAGTGGGGCGCTATGTTGTTGAACGTCATGCTCCCGCCCATGAGCAGCTACTATTATCACCAGGAGACTGGAAGCATTTTTGTTCGCGTTCCGATCACGAACACGTCATGACTGGGCCAATTGTTTGCGATGGTCGTCTTGTCGGAACCCTTAACTTGGCTCGTGACAAGGGAAATCCGGCCTTTAATGGCAACGATTTAGCTGACTTGAGCGCTTTATGTATTCATTTGTCAGCAAAAATGGCAACCCTACGGACAAAACCCAAAATATCCAATTCCCTTTTAGTGAGTCCTCTAACAACGCGTGAGTTAGAAATTGCCGATTTGGTGGCGCAGGGGTTAACGAATGCAGAAATAGGGGAAAAACTCTGGATTACGCAAAATTCCGTCAAACAAGCCTTAAAAAGGATGTTTCGGAAGTTGAAGGTTTCGGCACGTGCAGAAATGGTGGCAAAGCTTCAAGACATACAAGTTTCATAACTATATAGCAACAAATTAAGATCCCTGACTTCTTAAGGAAGTCAGGGATCTTAGCCTTGCGGTATTTGCAAATCAAATAGGATTGCTATAAGATTGTTGAGCTAATTTAAATAAAAACTTTTGTTTTTGACAGTTTTATTTTTTGGACAATAGTAATATAAGTCGTGGATAAAGTCTTTGACAATTAAGACTTGGTGATAATTTAAGTAAGTTCTAGAGAACTTAGTTAGTTTTTTAACAGGAGAAGTAGGGTGCTTAACAACCTTCATCAGTTATTATCTCCCCGTCAGTGGGGAATTTCCCTCGCGGGCTTAGGCTTACTTCTCGGTTTGGGCTTTATAGCCAAGCAGACTCAAGTAATATCATTTACAGATTCTCGATTATCATCGGCTCAGATTAACAAAACCTCTGAAAACTCTCTTTTGTCGCAGTTGAGGAAAGTTCGAGAGCAAAGAAGTCAACTTCATACGGCTTCTGGAGATAGAGAGGGTTTTTTCCATAAGAGTGGAAAAACAGTACCTACAACCACAGCGCTAGTTCCGGGCGATCAGGGAACTACAAAAAGCGCAAGAGTTTTACCAAAAGCAAATTTTCCTGCACAAGATGGGATTTACCTCTATGGGCAATCCCCAAAACCAAACCAGCTTGGTCAAGGTTATATCATATTTCAAAAGCAGCAGGATAAGGTAACGGGTGCATTGTATATGCCCCAATCAGAGTTTAATTGTTTTCAGGGTACAATCAACCCATCAGGAGAATTGGCAATGACGGTTAATACTTCGTCAAATGAAGCCAACTCTAATCAATCGAATCAGGTAGCTACAAGCAGTAGACTGCCCAAAATTAATGATGATGAGTCAAATTCTTATGCTTACTCACTGGCTCTGCAAGACTTTTATCGCTTAAATTCTATCACTGCTAGCGATCGCCGCACGTTGCAAATGTGCAAATGAAAAATGAGTTTTTGACAGCAACCTGAAATGGTACAGATCCCTGCTAAAGCCCTGACTCTAAGTGAATTCCTGGATCTGCCAGAGACAGAACCGGCCAGTGAATACATTGATGGGCAGATCATCCAAAAACCGATGCCGCAAGGAGAACACAGCGCCATTCAGACCGAGTTAGCACCTGCAATTAACTTGGTAGTAAAACCCAAACAGATTGCACGAGCATTCTGTGAGCTTCGCTGTACTTTTGGCGAACGTTCAATAGTGCCTGACATTTCTGTGTTTACGTGGGATAGAATTCCCCGTAAAGAAAATGGTGGGATTGCTAACGTTTTCTCAATTGCTCCAGATTGGACAATTGAAATTCTATCTCCCGATCAAAGTCAAACTAAAGTTACCAAGAATATTTTGCATTGCCTGAAGTATGGAACTCAGATGGGATGGCTGATTGATCCTAAAGAACAATCTGTGTTTGTCTACTTGCCAGATCAACCAACCACTTTTTACGAAGAAGTTGGAACAAAGTTACCAGTGCCGGAATTTGCTCAAGATTTTAGTCTGCCAGTAGAAGGTTTATTTAGCTGGTTGCTGGAATGACTATGGTTGAATGTGGAACAAAATCTTAGGTTTATGCTAAAGAATCTAATCTATGGCGAGTGTATACCTTTAATCCCCTCTGATTTCGACTAACGCTTCACCAGATTGCAAAAGCTCTAATGCTTCTGGTAATGTTGAATTCAGAATCTATTTCAATCGGTCATTTGACGTATTGCCACACGTCAACCAGATAACTTGTGGCGGTGTTCCAAAACGATCAACTAAGTCAGCAAAATCACTGTCTTTGGTCATGAGGATGACTCCTGTAGCCCTCGCTGCCTCGAAAATATTAGCATCTTCGGCATCTCTCAGCCCAACATCACGCAAAGCTAATGCTGTTATGCCGAATCTGATGGTGATCCAAGTTGCAATTGCAGGTGACAGATGTGCATCTATCCAGATCGTCATGCGACCAAAACGGGATGATTGAGCTTACGTGAAGCGTACACAAGTGCTGCTTTGAGATCATCCGCTTCTAGATCGGGCATTTCTTCTAGGATTTGTTCGGCACTCAGTCCAGCCGGAAACAAGTCGAGTACATCTGATACCCGAATTCTCATGCCCCGGATACAGGGACGACCACCACACTGTTTGGGATTAACTGTAATTCTTCCAAGTAAGTCTGACATAGGGTTTCACTCGGAGATAGTCTTTAACCCAGTATATGTAAAGTAGGGGCTTCTTAGTTGCAAATGTTGAATTGCTGCCAAAACTCATAACAAGGCTAGTTTTGCGACTATTATGTTTAGGGTAGCTTAAGAAACTTCAGGTGCAGTAGGTTTGTTAGACTGCGATCGCACTTTTCATCGTGGAAGTGGTTAACATTATGAGTGGAAAAATTATGTTGGCTTTCCTAGCGTTAAACAAACTTATAATATTAGCGATCGCACTCAGCCGAATCTCCGTACAGCTAACTTTTAAAATAACACAGCGTTTATTATTTCAATACTGAATCGAGCATTTTTGCATGTCACACTATGCCATTCCTCGTCATCCATCTCGTTATAGTGTAGGTAGCCATCGCGGAATGAACAAACACGTTTAGGTTCAAGAAGCAATAATTCCCAAAACGCCTTGGCAATACGTTCATAAATCTCAGTTGATGAATCGTCTGGATAAAAACGCAGTTCAGCGCTAAGGTTGTAGTCTCCACAAATGAATGGGTATGCTATCCAGTCTCCATTTGACCCTAGCTCACAAGCCACGAACATTTGCTCTATGAGTGCATACTTGTAGTCTGGAATAGACAAGCTTATCAAAATATTAGAACCAAATACGGCTGGAATTCTAGCCCGCACCCACACTGCATTAACTGATTCTCCAAATAAATCGTGGCATCTCTGTAAAATACTTGGAGGTTGTCCCTCAATGTAGTCCGAAAGAGAAAACATTGGATCTTCTCCAACCCTCTGATACGAGATGATTTCTAGTTCGCTACCCAAGTCACCCAATAGCGCAATAAAAACAAACCCACCATACTGGGCGCATTGCCCAAGAATCTGATGAAACCATCCATGTTTGATAACAATGGAAACCATTAATCAAACTACTTCTTCAATATTAATAATCTTGTCCTTATTTATACTAAGTTACAAGCACGTTGCAAGGCTTGCTCAAGTAAAGATTGATATTCTTTATCCCCAACCCGATAAGCACCAAATCGTTCCAAATGGGGATTCATCATTTGGGCATCAAAAAACACAAATTGCCTCTGACGCAATCTTTCCACCAACTTTACCATCGCTACCTTTGAGCCTTCGGGAATACGGTAAAACATCGACTCACCAATGAAAGCACCGCCAATCACAATCCCCAAAATTCCCCCAGCTAATTCGTCACCCTGCCAAGTTTCAAAACTAAAAGCATAACCACTCTGGTAAAGTAGCCAGTAAATCTTTTCCAATTCCGGTGAAATCCAAGTTGTCTCTCTGTCAGCACACCCAGCCACCACAGCTTGAAAATCCCGATTAATCGCTACAGTAAACCGTTCTTGATTCAAGACACGCTGCAAAGACTTGGGGTAACGAAACCGTTCATCCAAAGGAATCAAAGTCCGATCGCGACTTCCGTACCAACTTAGGCGATCGCGCTCATCAGCCATGAGAAAATAGCCTTGTGCATAGCCCTCAACAATAGCGGCGATATCATATTGCATAAATAAATATAAAAAAAACACTCTTAGAAACGCAATTTGATGCTAAAGGTCAACCTCAGCGTTCCTCTGCGTTTCCCTCCGCGTCCCTCTGCGTTAAAAAAAGATGACTCAACCAATCCCACCCATCACCCTACCACCGCCCGAAAACCCTCTACTCGAAGGTGAATGGTTACGAGAACGCTTACAACGGTGGCTAGATACAGAATTTATCCCCGAAGCAGTCAACCAAAATATTGCCCAACGAGCCGCACAGATTTTTGTGCGTCAACGGATGGAAGGAGAAGATGACCTTGGTTCTCTGGTAATTGCCATTGTCACAGAGATGCAGTCCTATGATTTTTCTAATAGCTTTTACGGAGAGTTTGCGATCGCCAACGCCGTCAGCGATCTACTCTTAGAAAGTCTGGGAATTGATAAGTGTTGTGGTCAATAATATTTTGTCATTTGTCATTTGTCCTTTGTCATTTGTTCTTTACCAATGACTAATGACTAATGACTAATGACTCTTAACTACCAGCTAGACTTAACAACTCCAGGTAAAAGACCTTCATGTGCCCATTCCCGTAGCACGTTCCGAGACAACCCAAAATCGCGGTAAACACCTCTAGAACGACCAGTCAACCAGCAACGGTTGCGGTGGCGGGTGGGCGCACTATTCCGGGGTAGCTGTTGAATCTTCCGGTGGATTTCTAGCTTATCCAAAGGAGATGCTGCACTTCTGAACTCTTCTAAGAGAGCTTCCCGCTTGTCAGCATACTTTTCTATCAACCTAGTGCGCTTTTTCTCGCGCTCAATCATGCTCTTTTTAGCCATATATTCTCTAACTTATTTAAAGACACCGTTTTCCATTCTACAGTCTCTCCATCAATTCTGGGGTTACTTGTGTCGCTTACCCTACAACCACTGGCTGATTTGCAGCAGGACATAAATCGGCAAGCTCACAAGCAACACAAATTGGAGAGCGTGCTTTACAAATAGCACGACCGTGATAAATCAGCCGAATTGACCAATTTTCCCAATCAGGCTGCGGCAATAAACCCATTAAATCTTGCTCAATGCGAACGGGGTCTTTGGCTTCAGTTAAACCCAAACGTCCGCTGAGGCGCTTGACGTGAGTATCTACTGTCACGCCAGCGTTAATGCCATAAGCATGAGCTAAAACTACATTTGCTGTCTTCCGAGCCACACCTGGAAGCTTTAACAACTGTTCCATTTGATTAGGGACAACAGAGTTAAACTCACTTACAATCATCCGACAGGCGGCTTGAATGTTTTTAGCTTTATTATGATAAAACCCTGTGGAACGCACCAAACTTTCTAATTCTACCAAGTCAGCGATCGCTAAACTCTCAGCATCAGGAAACTTACCAAATAACGCTGGTGTCACCTTATTCACCCGCTCATCAGTACATTGAGCCGAGAGAATCGTTGCTACCAATAGTTGTACAGGCGTTGAGTAGTTCAAAGAGCAAGTAGCATCTGGATAAAGACGCTTCAGACGAGCTAAAATTTCTAGCGATCGCTTCTTTAAAGGTAAAAGTTTCTTTTCCCTACTCCCCACTCCCTATTCCCCGCTCCCTATTTTCACTGGAACAATTTTTGTACCCACTCCAATTGACTAGTTAATTGAGTGGTTTCTTTAACAATCAGAAAAATTCCTAACCCTAAGAGTAACACCAAACCGGTTTGCATTACACCTTCTTGAATTCGGGCAGGTACAGGCTTACCGCGTAAACCTTCAATTAGCAGAAAAGCGAGTTGTCCGCCATCTAAAGCGGGTAAAGGCAAAATATTGATAATAGCCAAGTTAATGCTGATAATTGCCGCAAAAGACAACAGGTTTGCACTATTATCCTCAGCTAATTTCGCACCTATTTTGACGATATTAACTGGGCCAGAGACTTGTCCAGCCGTTTGTTGAAAGTTGGTAATTAACTGCCCAAAACCGCTGAGTGTTCCAACAAATAATTGTTGAAATCTATTAGCAGCAAGACCAAAAATTTCAAAAGGACTATTAGGACGGCGATAAACTGCCGTAGCATTTGGACTAAGTGCCACACCAACTACACCTTTGCCATCTGTTCCTAATTTTGGTGTTAATTTCAGGGATTGTTGTTGGTTTTCACGCAGAATTTTCAGTTCGATTTGCTGATTGGGATGAGTTTGAATTTCTTTTGTCAGCAAAGGAGTTGATTTATCAGAAGCCGGGAGTTCTTGACCGTTAACAGCCAGAATAATATCTCCTTCCCGAATTCCTGCTTGATAGGCAACAGATTCTTGATTAACAGGCTGGACAACGACACCAGCTTGATAGGTTAATTCCTTGGGAATGCCGACAATACCCAATTGCAGAGCCAACACCAAGTAGGCAAATATTAAATTGGCGATTACTCCGGCACTGATAACTATCGCCCGGTCTAAAACTGGACGGTTACGCAGCAGATTTGGGTCATTGGGTGGAACATCGCTATCGGGGTCATCATCGGGAAAGCCCACAAAACCGCCCAAGGGAAAGGCGCGGATAGCGTATTCGGTTTGTGAACCTTGGTACTTCAAAAGAACTGGGCCAAAACCCAAAGAAAAACGGTTAACGAGAATGCCTTGAGAACGTGCTGCAACAAAATGCCCCAACTCGTGTACCAAGATCAAAACAGCCAAGACTGCGATCGCTGCTAAAACTGACATAGAGTAAATTGTGAAGATATTAAGCTATAGTTATCTCCATTCTAATTGGGCATTGGGTATTGGGTATTAGTCATTGGTCATTGGTAAATAACAAAGGAAAAATGACTAATGACAAATTACAAAACTTCACGTCCCAAGTAAGGTTGCAATACTTCTGGTATCTTCACCGTTCCATCAGGCTGTTGATAATTTTCTAAAATTGCTGCCATCGTCCTTCCCACCGCCAAACCCGAACCATTAAGGGTATGTACGAACTGAGTTCCTTTCTTCCCCGCCTCTTTGAAGCGAATATCAGCCCGTCGTGCCTGGAAATCTATAGTATTGGAACAGCTAGAAATTTCACGGTATTTGCCAGAAGAGGGCAACCAAACCTCTAAATCATAAGTTTTGGTAGAGGCAAATCCCAAATCTCCAGTACTTAAATTTACTACTCGGTAAGGCAACCGCAACGCCTGTAAAATTGCTTCTGCATTCCCTACCAATTTCTCCAGTTCATCAAAAGACGTACTGGGTTCGACAAATTTCACCATTTCCACCTTGTTAAATTGATGCAGGCGAATTAATCCCCGCATATCGCGCCCATAACTACCAGCTTCGCGGCGAAAACAGGGAGTAAAGGCACAGTGGTAAATAGGCAAATCTTCAGCAGCAAGAATTTCACCCCGATAGAGATTTGTAACTGGAACTTCCGCTGTCGGAATCAGCCACAAGTCATCATCAGCGCATTTAAAGCTTTCTTCCGCAAACTTGGGTAACTGACCGGTCGCCGTCAAAGACTCGGTATTTACTAACAGTGGTGGACTAACTTCTACATACCCAGCTTGAGTATGGAGACTGAGCATAAATTGAATTAATGCCCTCTCCAATGCCGCACCAGCACCCATTAATGTCACAAAACGACTTTGGGCAACTTTTACAGCTCGTTCAACATTGAGAATACCCAGCTTTTCGCCAATTTCCCAGTGAGGGAGAATATTCGCATTTTGGGGAATGTATTCATCACCCCAACGGCGCACTTCTACGTTATCTTCCTCATTCTTTCCAAGGGGTGTAGAGTCGCTTGGTAAGTTGGGAAGTGCCAAGACAAGTTGAGCAATTTCAGCTTTGAGGTCTTTTTCTTGGGGTTCCAGTTGACTCAGCGTCGCTTTAACAGAGTTACCTTCATCCCGCAAAGCTTGAATTTCTGGGTCTTGAGGATTGATCCCAGATTTAATCTTCTGTCCGACTATTTTACCAATTTCGTTGCTCCGGGCTTGGAGTTGACTACGTGTCCCCTCAAGTTCCCGTTGTTGCCGATCTAACAGTAATATCGGTTCAATGTCGTATTTACCACTACGACTATTCAATCTCTCTTGAACGAATTGCGGATTTTCCCGTATTTGCTTGATATCCAGCACAGATTTTTCTCAGTTTTTAGCCTATTATCTACCTGCCAACACATCAGCATATACTGATTTTGGCTTTGTATGAGCAGAAAAGCAAGCATTTAAATTTTTCTAGCCCTGGCAAGATTGGCAGGTCTAGAAAAATTTAAAATCCAAAATTTGGGATTAATCTTCCGATTTTCGAGACTCCTGAGTGTTTGCAGGTGAGGGTAGCCAGTAGGCAAGTACACCTGATAAACCACTCCAGTAGACTGCCTGGTTTTGGCTATTATTGCGTTCCATAAAGATTAGGGAACTACACAATCCAATCATCAATGTACTAAAAAGTACTTGTATACCAAATTTCCATATCTCTAGTTTGTTCATAGTGTCAGACCTCCAAGAAAGATTAATTCACCCTGATAACGGTTCTAATATCACTCTTTAGATGGGTGCTAATATAAGTAACTGGTATTAGTCTTCACACCGTAATTTAATAATTTCGGAAAATTACAATCAACATATTTGAATTATTGCCATACAACCTCTAAAAAAGAGGAGAAAAGAAGTCAAAAGAATTACTGATTTTTGACTATTACCTTTTCTTCTGACTCCCTTTTCTAAGGTCGGTTAATGCGATTGAGTAACCAAAGTGATGCCACCAGCCCTGCAAAGTGCGCTGAGACAGTGTTGGTGTTTGCCTGTACTACAAGCATATCTAGACCGCTAATAATCCGGGTAGGGTCAAAAAATTGGGTAGTTATCGCTTGTGGAGATATGGATCGTGCTACCAGTGTGCCAACGATCGCCTGCGCCCCCAAAAGAGTCACTAGCGTTCCCCCTAAATTCACCCACACCCCTAAGCGTAATACTTGCACAGTCTCGCTTTTCCGAGGGCGGTTGCTGGGATTGGAGGATTCTAATTGCTTGCCAATTCTCGTGTAACGGTAAGCTAAATAAATCCCCCCACCCAAAACAACCAGTCCACAAATTGCTAAAAATACACCAAAGCCAGTCCCAGGATTATTACTAGGACTGCCAGTTCTTTGATTAAAGACGGCGAACAGCAGCACAATTATGCTAGAAACAACGCCTAGTACTAGCTGAATCCAGAAGCTAATCCAACCTGTCATGCGAAAAGTTTGGGCAATTGCCCGCAGAGTTGAGGAAGATGATGGGGCATCAGGAGTTTGTGACATAGTACCAATGTGCTGCGCTTGATTAAGGGACAAGAGTAAACAGGAACGTGGGGACATGGAGAGTTCTTTACCCACCTCCCTTGTGTCTTATTTGATAAATTTACTATCACACTTGCCACAAGAGACAAGAGATTCTCTTGTCGAGGAAACCAGCAATGGTTGCTACTTAAGTGTTTTCACTGGCGTAGCAGCTTTAACCCAGACATATCCTTTAGCGTAAGCTTTGATAATCCGCACTGGGAAAATTACTGTAAAACAAAGTGTTTATTAACATTTACAGACAAAATAGCATTTTACCTGTAAAATTTCTTCGATGGCATTTTATTGCTTAAGCTGTTCTAATCACTTTGGCATCACTTAACACCAAGATAGTGACTTCGCCACTGTCTGTTCGCTCCTCAACACACTGTATCGAGCTTGGGTAGGGATACATTATTTTGTACCCCTAAAACTCGCAAACTCTTCCCACAACTTCACAGATGTGGGTGATTATTTGGTGTTTACGCAATGGATATCTAGTCTAAGTAGCTTTATATGTACTACTCACTTAGCAGTAGCACTGTATACTGACTACAAGGATTGTAGACCTTACCCTAAGGCATTTTTTTAGCCATTCACTAACCATGAAACTTGAGGATATATATCATTTTTTTGAGAATCCTCCGCCAACTTACCTTTGTCAGGAACTTGCAGTTTGTTACATACTGTCTGTTTTATTACAAGGTGAATCCTACGGAACCGAGTTGATCGAGCAATTAGAAACTGAGTATCCCATCTATCGACTTTCAGATACCGTACTTTATAGTGCAATCAAATTTCTGGAAGACCAAGGAGCAATCACTGGATATTGGAAGAAACTCGAAGGACGGGGACGCCCCAGGCGGATGTACCAAGTTTCTCCCGAATGGCAAGTTCA
The DNA here is from genome assembly GCF_013393905.1 of Nostoc sp. C052. Lineage (GTDB taxonomy): Bacteria > Cyanobacteriota > Cyanobacteriia > Cyanobacteriales > Nostocaceae > Nostoc. The sequence goes on along the minus strand of NZ_CP040272.1, from coordinate 4,266,257 downwards.
AGCTCAGGATTTAGCTTTTCTTTGGCAACACTACATTAACGGGAGGACAAAGTAATAGGATTTTAGATTGTGGAAGAGTCGCTAGTAATCGCTTTTTGGCGCTCTATTTGTCGCAATCATTGTTCAAATTGGTATAACGAATAATTGATAATGAATAAGTCTCCTCCAGTCAAACATTAACAATTCGTTATGGATACTGCTATTCTGCCATCTACGTTCCTGCTAACCTTGTTGTTATCGGTTGGGCTGTTTTTCTTTATTCGTGCCTCGACTAAAGACCGCACAGAAATAGTGCAACTGGTATCCGAGCAAGACGAAGCTGCTTTGATGTCTCAATTAAAAGAGTATTTTCGATCGCGGTCTTACCGAGTGGCAGCGGTAGACCGAGAACAAAACCAAGTGACTTTTGAAGGTTTTGTTCGCCCCAGCTGGTTCTTAGCTATATTCCTAACTTTACTCGCAGCTACCGGGATTATTTGTCTATCTCTGGTTGTATACCTGCTTTTTCCTCGCTTGAGTACCGTTGTTCTGGCTATGGTTCTGCTGTCGCCTTTAAGTGGTCTATTTTATTGGAAAAAGTCTGGAAGACTTGAGAAGGTGTCGCTCAAAGTAGAAACAACTCAGAACGAACAAACCTCCTCAAGTAGGATCACTGTAGTTGCCCATCGAGATGAACTCAGTGAGTTGCAAAGGACTCTACAGCTAAAGCCTGGGAAATAATTGTTGATTTTCGTGACCATCTTTTAACTATGATATGCAGACTTCTGACCTGACCTACTCTTTAGGCAATGGAAAGTAGGAAGGAGGAAATCAAGACCAGTGCTTTGTCAGTTTTCCCCACGACTTGTGTCGCGGGGAAAAAATTTAAATTCATTAACTTAAATTCATTGACAGAGCTTTCTCAATATCTACGGTATAAGAGCGCAACTTCACTAGCACTTTTAGACGCGCCTGGCTCCATACCAACTCCCTTCTGCATCATCAAAATAGTATCAACCCATGCAATCTAGCGTGGTTTGAGACAGGTTTACTTTCCAACTACCTGGACTAGATTTACTGGCAATCAGCTACAAACTAAAAAAAAATTAAATTTTGCATAAACTTAGCAATTTTGCCAGTTAATGATAGTCAGGAGCCACATTCAATGCCTAAGATGACCATTTATAGGTTCACCTACCAGCTAAAGCAAGAGGTTCCTGACCTGGCGAAGGTTCTAACACCCTCAAACTAGGAAACAAGAAATGGTTTTCCTCTACGTATTGAGCACCAAACAGTCCCTTTTCTGCCCAGAAATAACGATCTGTAGTGTGTTCATTTCGCTTTACGAGTAGCAATGCCGGTGGCAAAATCCCTTCAGCTTGAATGAATCTTCTCGCTGCTGTCACAGGCTTTTCTTCGCCACTTTCGATGCTATATTGAGGCACGTGTTCCAAGATGCGCCGTCCTTCCTGACGACGACGGCTCTTCCTTTTGCGTCTCCTTGCCAATCTATTGTCCTCCTCTTTCAAGCTATAGATTGTAGTGATAGCTACAAAATCCGTCGTCATTATATAGGTTCTAGTTCAGAATATCAATAGTTTTTAACCTTTTAATATAAGAAAGTTAATATCTTTGAAAATAGAGAAAACAAAATCACCTAAGAATATAATCCCTTAGTAGAAACCATCTCTAAGAAAATTTTAGTTAAGCTTTATTAAATGAGTGAGGTAAAAATTAAGTATCCTCTCTTACATCATGCCTCAAAATCTATAATCTTGAGCAAGAGCTAAAAAATGTTAATGTCTGCCAGTTCAGATTTTCTTGCTCTGTGTCGAGAGCAAATAGCACTGCTAACCCAAGGGCTGGGAGCGACTTTAAGTATTGTGTACTTAACACAAGAATTGGTAGAGACTCCTGCCGGCGATGCAAAACTTATTCCTGTGGTGATTTACCCAGAAACAGCATTATTACCGCCAGGGGAAGAGACTGCTGAAGCGATGGCATACAAGCAACTTCAATTTGGAAATGTGTTTGTATTACCCAATCATCAGGGAAGGTTATTGACAGCAGGTTTAGAATCTCCAACTTCGTCGCGGGAGTCTGAGATACCAGATGCGTCTCAACCCGATCTAAAAGAGGAATACCTACTTAGTGGCAACCAAATTGTTTTACCTTTGGTCTATGAGGGTGTGATGATGGGGTTACTAGTGACAGGTAGGAAAGATCGGGCATGGAATGAACATGAGCAAAGTCAGATTCAACGAATAGCCCAAACATTAGCGATCGCATGTATTTTAGATCAGAGACGAGCCTGGTTTGAGCAGCAGTTGCGTGAGCAACAAATTCTTCAAGAAAAACAGCGCGATTTGCTGGATAACCTGTTGCATCAGTTTCGTAACCCATTAACGGCGTTGCGGACTTTTGGCAAACTGCTGTTGAAACGACTAAGACCAGCAGACGCTAACCGAGATGTGGCAAATAGTATTGTGCGGGAAAGCGATCGCCTCCAAGAATTACTGCAACAATTTGAGCAAGTAATTGACTTGACGGAGGCAGATTTAGCACCATTACATTTGACAGAAGATGAAGTATTTGTAGAAGCAACTATCCAAAAAGACGCGAAACCGCCGCTATTATTGCCGGGAACGGGAGATAAAGCAGTTGACTGCTCACTAACAGATATATTAGAACCATTATTAATATCAGCCAAAGCGATCGCCCAAGAGCGAAAGCTAAAACTCATAACTGAAATTCAACAAAATTCATCTCTAGTACGTGCCAACGTCAAAGCATTACGAGAGGTGTTAACTAATATTATTGATAATGCTTTAAAATACACTCCCACTGGTGGCAAAATTTTGATTCAGGCGGGGCAAAAAAAAGCGAATTTTCAGGGAATAGTCATTAGTGATAACGGCCCTGGAATTCCACCCCAGGATTTAGAACATCTTGGAGAACGGCATTATCGGGGCGTACAAGCGCAAACAGAAATCCCCGGTACAGGTTTGGGGTTAGCGATCGCTAAACAATTAATAGAGCAAATGCAGGGCGAAATCGAGGTTTTCAGCCCTGCAATCAACTCTAAACTAACTTCACCCAATGCACCGGGAACTACATTTATTATTTGGTTGCCGGAAGTTGGAAAATAGTTAGGAGTTAGGAGTTTGAAATTAAAAACTGGCTTCAATTCATAACTCCTCACTCATAACTCTTCACTCCTAACTATTTTAGTGAAACCAACAAGTTTTGATTGATTGTCATTTGTAAATCGGTATTTGGGTCAATGGCGATTAAGTCAACACTCTTCTTACCGAAGAACAGACCAATCAACGCACCGATACCAGCGCCACCCAAGACTTCTTCTGTGGCAATGGCGCGATCGCCTGTGACAGCAGATACCGCTGCGGCTGCACCTGCGCCTAATACAGTATTTCTGATAATTGCACCAGTACTAGTACCCTTATTGACGGTTTCAGTTTTGGTAATCACGTCAGAACTAGCGTTCAGTTGATACTCTTGACCATTGGTCAAAACTAATTTCTCAGCAACGAATTGAGAACCACCAGTAGCAGGTTTGAGTTGACCAATAACTTGACTACCAGCAGGTATCACTACAGATCCGTCTTGCGTAACCACGTTTTGGGATACTGTCAATGTCAAAGGTGATGTTTCATCTTTGGTAACTAGAATTTTTTCTGCCTTGTCATACTTCACAGGAATAGCAGTCCCTTGGGGAATTGTGACTGATACAGGTGTTGGGGTAGTAGACCCGACAGCCACAACATAGGGTGAGTTAATTGCTGAAGCTTGATTAGAACTAACCAATGCTTGATAAATAAAAGCTGCTACCTGGGCGCGAGTGGCAGTTGCAGTTGGATTCAGGAACTTCACATTCGGATAGTTCACCACAATTTGCTTTTCAGTTGCCGCTGCGATCGGGCTACGGGCATAGCTCGCGATGCTAGAGGCATCGTTGAAATATTGCAGAGTGCTTTCGGTATTACCACTGGGGCTATATTGCAGACCGTTAGCGAGGGAAACTAAAACCTGTTCGCGGGGAATAGCTTGGTTAGGCTCAAAGCGATTACCAGGATATCCTGATAAGAAACCAATGGTATAAGCTTGCTGAATGGCACTCGATGCCCAATAGTTGCTAGGCACATCAGCAAAATTGATTGGCTGCCGTTGCTGCGCTTTTTGGAAAGCTTTATTGACCATCGCGGCAAATTGAGCGCGTGTCACTGGTTCTTCTGGGCGGAAGCTACCATCAGGAAATCCGGCAATAACACCTCGCTGAGACAATTGTTGAATAAATTGTCCTGCCCAATAGTTAGATGAAACATCAGAAAAAGTAGTTTGAGCTAAAGATGGCGAAGCTGTCATGAAAGGCGCTACAGTGCCGACTGTGACAGTCAAAGCCATAAGTGCAGCTGTTCTAGATTGCCAACGATTTAAGTTAAACATTATTTTTACTCCAGTTCAATTAGTTTTTTTACTGTTAATTAATTAGACATTTACTAAAGTATTAGGTTCCATTTTTTTGTGCTTTTTGTAAAAGCCATTACTTTAGTCATACAGTGACAATCGAAAAATCTCCATCAACCGAAGTAGGTAATAAAAGTAGTATCATGACCCTATTACCTCTTTTCATAATTAAATTAGTATTGCAATAAATGTCAATACTTAGGAAAGACGATACAGAGATAGAATAGTTGCTGAAAAATAGATTTTTTAGGGTTAAAAATTTAGGCGATCGCACACTATATTTAAAGTGGTGATCGCCTATTGAATAACTATCTAAATCAACAGATTCTAATTGTGACCGATACAGGTGTTGAGTCAATACTTCTCGGTTAAGGGGAAAAGGGGAAAGGGAAAAGGAAAGAAAAAACCTTTAACCCAAACCCAGTACCCTTTACCCCAAACCCGATTCCGAGTTAAAAATGCAAAACCCGAGAAGTATTGGGTGTTGAGTTATAACGTTTCTCGATCTAGTGAAGTACACACGTAGGGACACGGCACTGCCTATGAGTGTCAACTTAAGCTGAAACTCCTTAAAACCTCGTTTCCAGCCTTCGGCTGGAAATGCTCCTCCTGGTGGCTCTGCCGCCAGTAAGGGAGGCGGAGCCTCAACGACGGGCATTCCCAGTCGGAGACTGGGAACGAGATAATATCTAAAAGCTTTATCTGAATGGGAACCGCTATAGTAGACCCGATACTGTATATAGTGAGTTAATTGCTGAGTCTTAACACAACATAAGGTGAGTTAATTGCTGAGGCTTGATTAGAACTGACTAATGCTTGGTAGATAAAAGCTGCTACTTGTGCCCGTGTAGCATTTGCAGTTGGCTTCAGTAACTTCACATCAGGATAGTTCACTACAATTTGCTTTTCGGTTGCGGCTGCGATCGGGCTACGGGCATAGCTAGCGATGTTAGAGGCATCGTTGAAATATTGCAGAGTACTTTTGGTATTGCCGCCCGGAGTATATCCCAAACCATTAGCGAGGGAAACTAAAACCTGTTCGCGGGGAATCGCTTGGTTAGGCTGAAAGCGATTACCAGGATATCCTGATAAGAAACTAATCGCATAAGCTTCCTGAATGGCACTAGATGCCCAATAGTTGCTAGGCACATCAGTAAAATTGATTGCCTGCCGTTGCTGTGCTTTTTGGAAGGCTTTATCGATCATCGCGGCAAATTGAGCGCGTGTCACCGGTTCTTCTGGGCGGAAGGTGCCATCAGGAAATCCAGCAATTATACCTCGCTGAGATAATTGCTGAATAAATTGTGCTGCCCAATAGTCAGATGAAACATCAGAAAAAGCAGTTTGAGCTAAAGATAGTGGGGAACATCCCACTTTGGTAACTTTCTCTTGTAAAGGATAAGTCACTGGTTCACAAACAAAACTTGCCAACTTAGGCTCTACATCAGTCCGTGTGGGCGGATTTTGTTTATCTAGTTGCGATTTCCAATCACCAGATATTTTTTCTAGAGTGGGATGCTTACTTAAAAAGTCTGAGTGGGCAACAATATCGTGAGGCCCCTTAACACTGATCTTAGAACTATTTAGGTAAATATTATAATCATAAACAACGTTTGTATTTTTGGTGTTGTTATTAATATCCTTCCCAGGAAAAGCATAGAGAATGTTCCTGAGAATTCTGACATCAGATGATGTATGAGCAAATATTTGCCCACCTTTAATTTCTGGACTCTGATTATTTAAAACCGCTGTGTTATTTACAATATCAACATGATCGCTGAAAAAGGCATGAATACCCGATCCACCATTGTTAAATGCAAGATTGTTTTGAACTAAAGTACGTCCTTTATATGCACCCAATTTGGCGTTGCCATCATTTCTTGTACTATCAATAATAATGCCATTACCGTCTGTAATCTTTCCAACTGCAATCCAAGGGATGTACATACGATTGTTATAAGTCTTATTGTTGGTAACAAACATCTTGTATCCCTGGTTGTTGTCAAAATTCCAATTGCTCAACATCGAAATGCCACTGCAACCATAAACGCTATACCAGGCATTATTAAATACCACGTTATTATCTACTGTCACATAATCCGACTGAATCGCTGAAATACCTGCTCCTCCGCAGTCATGCACTTTGTTGTTGACAATACGGATGTGATGAACATGACCATTAGTTCGTCCATCAACGTTGATACAGTTTCCACTTGTCAGGGGATTTTGTTTGTTAGTCTTCTCACTCATCGCATAATCAAGGGTTATATTGGCATTGTTTCCGACTACTTCCAGCCCATTGATCTCGATATACGAAGCTCCACTTGAAATTAGGATACCATTCCAGGCATTATGCTGAATTTTTGGGAAATGGCCAGGATATGCTTTATATCTGATCCAGGCATTTGCAGTTCCAGAACGTTTAATACTTATTACACTCCCATCTTTGGGTGAGTTTGTGTATATTCCGTTCATAATCAAGACTGTATCGCCAGGGTTGGTAAGGTCTGCTGCCTTTTGAATTGTCCTAAAGGCGGATGATGTAGAGAGTCCGCTATTTTTGTCGTTTCCACTACCACTAACATAGTATGTTTTCGGTGTTGAATTCGCACTGATTAGCTCACGACTGGATAAGCTGATTTCCTTGTTAGCGGAAACCTGACGGAGGTTTTCAGCTAAAGAGACTTTTATCCTTTCTCCCTGAGCCAAAATATTTAATACTACGGGAATTGCTAGATATGCGCTTAAACCGAAACCTTGAATTACCACAAGAAAAGGCTCCTTTATCGTCACTACTTAATAAAAGTACCAGGATATTTCGTAAGTTTGAATACTCTTTTGGATAGAGAATATAATAAAGTCAAATTTACTAGCTTCCCCATAGCATACTTAAACAAGTACTCCAATAAATATTGATACTAATTAAGACGATATAGAGGTAAAAGAGTTGCTGTTAAATATAATTTTTTTTGTTTCAAAATGAAGGCGATCGCACACTATAGTTAAAGTGGCGATCGCCTATCATAGGTGATTAAATTCACGACTTGAATGAAGTTAAATCTAGTAGCGAGATGATGGTACTAAATTCAAGTTAGAATTCAGTGTCAGTCTTAAATCCTGTGCAGGTCTAATGACAAAAACATTTGCTTCTTTTTTCCGTAACAGCACACTCGCACCTGCACCCGCAGCCGCACCGATAACAGGTTTTAAATCGTCAATTCTGCGATTACCAGTAAGTAGCGAACCTAAAAGACCAGCACCCCCACCAATAGCTGCGTCAGTTAAAACCTGATTGGTGCTAGGCCCTTGTGTGACTTTTTGAGTTGTGGTGTATGTCCGAGAAGTTGCATTAATCGACTGACGCTGACCGTTAGAAAATTCTAATTCTTGAGCTACAAACCTTACGCCTTTTCCTTGGTTATCATCTGTATTTCTTGTATCTCTTGAATAACTATCTAAGTCAACAGATTCTAGCTGTCCATTAACTTTAGTACCAGCAGGAATTAAGACATTTCTATTTCTGTCGATAATGTCATTAGCTATTCTCAAGGTTATAGATTTACTTTCCCCAGGAGCAATAGTAATTGTCTCTTTTTCGTAGGTGACAGGAAAAGCAACTCCAGAAGGAATGGTCACGTTTCCGTATTGCCCATTTCTGTTTTGCCCAATGTTGTATTGAGCATTAGCAGGAGCCAAGCTGAATAGGGGGCTAATGGTGCTTGTAGTAACGGCCATTGCCATAAATGCAGCGGTTCCATATTTCCATTGATGTAGACGAGTCATAAGAGCATTATCCTTTGTGTATGTGATATGTGTGATGACGAGGATTCACTGAGTTTGTTTCTGACTGTTTTTGAACCTGTATATAAGGGTATTCCGAAGATAAAAGTACTTATTGTGATGGGAAGTCTGTGCGATCGCAATCACTCTTCAGAATTTTTATCTTGCTAATGTGCGTCACTCCAAATTAGAGGCGAGACACTTACAAGACGTAAATGAGTATCATTTTGTTCCAAAATGCTGTTTTACTACTCATGTCCACATATCTAAGCCATTGAATAGAGGCGAATCGGCTGACTGCGAACTCTTACTTTCATTCTAGATTGATTTGCTAGGACTTGGGAAATATTTTCGCTTTTTTAACGAATGATTTACTATCTGTTATGTAGGTATTTAAGATTGCTGCTGACGCTGTTTAATCTCTGCGATCGGTAATAGCAAAGTATCTTCTATCTGCTGTCGTACTTCCCGGCTGACATAACAATCGCTATTTAGGCATTCTATGAGTAACATATTGGAATCATAATACTGCTTTAGTAATTCTTTCTGGTATTGGCTGAACTGCCAATCATGACCAATATTACGATATTTAATCATCACCGCTCTGAATTGCTTAATCCAAGACTGTCCCTTGATTTTCCACCATTGCTTAAATATTTCTATGCCACCATCTACATAAGGTAGTTGAGCCTTAATTTGTTGGAGTGCTTGTTGCATTTTAGGTTCAAGGGTAAGGACAAACAATATACGGGCTAGATCAATAGCAAGGGTCAGAAAAAGATTAAACTCATAGCCATCAGCAAGGGTAAGGGTAAGGTGATCGTCAACATCACACGCAAGGGTAAGAGCTAGGTCATAATTAACTTCAAATTCAAGTTCAACGGCACGAGAAAGGATACGGAAACTATCAAGCTCACTGTCATGTTCAAAGTAAAAAGCACGAATAGCAGCTGGCTTGCATTGAAGTTGGACTGAAAGGGATCTTTGATTCACCCATTGCAAAAACTGTTGCAATTTCTCATCGCCAACTACAATCGCATCAATGTGCTTTTTCATCAGTTTCAACAAAATATCTGCACTTGGCGACATCCCAACCCCTAACAAAAATACTTCCTGCCAAGGTTTTTCCATTGTATGGATGACTAGATTTTGCAATGCCTCCTCTGATGATTGTTGGACAATAACAATTTCTCGAGCAGTAAAATATTCATGAAATGTTAAATGGGAAAATGAGTAAATTCCTTTTGCCCGTTCTACTAATAGTCCATGTTGGGCTTCAATTGAACGTAAAACTACCTCACTTTCTAGTTGCAATATTTCTGGGTCGGTATTGGCATCTGGCAAATTGCGTATATATTCTGTGATGTATTGCTCTGCTGCTTTCTGCTTGAAGAAATAATCACTCCGCTCAAACGTAGTTAGAGCAATTTTACTGAGTAAGTCTTCCTTCCGTTGAACCGATAGCTTTTTGTAAATTTGATAACGTTGAATTCCGCGTTTAGCATCCCACTTTTTCAGTAGTGCATCTAATCCTTCTTTGTATAACTCAGAGCGATTTGCCGGAAAATCCCCTGACTCTTCAAATGCTAAACATAGGAGCGTCAATAGCAATGGACTTGCAGCAAGTTGTTTAATACGGTTATTCTCTTCGAGACGTTTAATAAAAATTTCTGGCTTGACAAGTTTATCCTTAAACCAGTTAGTTGCAAAAGTAGCAATTTGTTCATCATCAAAATCAGCAACTTCGACCTCTGTGAACTTCTCAAAGGTATATTCCTGTGCTGCAATTCGGCAGCTTATAACGAAGTGATTGTTTTGGAAATCGTCAGAAAATTCTTTAATTTCTTTGAAGACGTGGCTATTATCTTCTTCTCGAACTTCATCCAAGCCATCAAGTAAAACTAATGCCTTTCCGTGTTCTAACAGCTCATTTTCTAGAGACACAGCCTGTCTTTCCCCAACTCCCCTACAATTGGAGAATTGCTGACTGATGTATTCCAGTAAACTTGGTTTATCAGCAGCTTCAGCAAAGTCTTTAAGGGTGACAAAAATTGGCACGCGTTTAGCCTGAAACTTACCTCCAATAGACTGAATCGCTAAATATTTCAAAAACGTAGTTTTTCCTGCTCCTGGCTTACCCAAAATTATCAACTTAGGATATTTTTCTACCGCCTCTAGTCCTGGCACTCGTTTTTGAGTAATTCTGCCCAGTCCAAAGCGGTCAAAATCTTCGCTACTATACTGTTGCAATAATTCATCAATACTTAACCGTTGTCGCCCAATGATTTTTTCCAGGATATTAACGCTGGTGTAAATATCATTCAAGCCAATGGGTTGAGTCATATCTAGCACTCGCATTGTGCCACAACGTTCTTGAATAAGGGGTTTTATTTTTTCGCGTACTGCTTGCACGATCGTATCAATATCAATGTTGCTATCTTGATCAATCTGTGGTTCACTAGCTAGTTCAGCAACTATCTCTTCCCACTCTAGGTCTAGTCTGTCGCAAATCTGGACAAAGAGATTGCGGTCAACAGGTTTACCTGTAAAGAATTTTCCGATTGGCTGGCGAGTTACTTCTAAATCTTCAGCTAATGCCTTTTGAGTTAAGGAACACCGAATTAAAGCTCTTTTTGCTTTTTGGATACCTTCTGGAGAACAGGAAAGCGATCGCCCGGACATAAGCTAACCATTACACTTTTGCTGATTCTAACTACCAATTTGGCTATTCATGCTTATTGCATACACAAGTCATTCATATAACAAGCCTGTATTTAAGCCTACAACAACCACTCGACTGTAAAGCTAGGAATGTAGTGATTCAAACGATTTGGGGTGCCTCAATGTTATCCAAGAAATTTTCTTTCAGAGATGAAGTGTTAGCTAGTGTAATGCTGATTACAGTGATTGGTTCTCTGACACTTGCAGTCATTGACGAGAAGAGTCGCTCTCAATTTCTAGATTTGACAAAATTCGCTATAAGTACATATATTGAATTGTTGATACCTCGGTCAAGGTCAAATGATAGCGATCGCAACTAGCCAATGACAAATTAGATAAGAAAGATCCCGACTTATTTTAAAAGTTAGGGAGCTGTAACTTTCAATTCTCACAAATCCCATAAGAATGTTTTCTTCTCAGACAACAGCAAGAAATAACAAAAGCCTCCTGGAGAGTTTCATTTTTCTCCGAAGACAGTAAAACTTTTTCATGCAACAAGAAAAATTAACTCATTCTATTGTTAAATTTTGTAAATTTGATGTCTTCAAGACTAGAAACCTGATATCTAGATAGCTAAACTAACAAACAGTGCATCTGTACTGTTAATTATTAAAAGTAGATGTGGCGCTATAGCGTGAATGATCCCAGTACAACTTATCCTCAAAAACTTCCTCAGTTACCGTGATGCAACTTTAGATTTTGGTGGTTTGCATACGGCTTGTATTTGTGGTTCCAATGGTGCGGGTAAATCTTCTCTTTTAGAAGCAATCACTTGGGCAATTTGGGGTGAAAGCCGTGCCACTGCTGAAGATGATGTCATCTATTCTGGTGCGAAAGAAGTTCGGGTTGATTTTACTTTCCAAAGTAACCAGCAAAAATATCGGGTGATTCGCACCCGAATTCGGGGAGGTACTAGCGTCCTTGAATTTCAAATAGAAATACCATCTGGGTTTCGCTCACTCACTGGCAAAGGGGTAAGAGCAACCCAAGATTTGATTTTAGAACATATCAAGCTCGATTACGATACATTTATTAATTCTGCCTACTTACGTCAAGGTCGTGCAGATGAGTTCATGCTCAAGCGCCCCACAGAACGCAAAGAAATTTTAGCGGAGTTGTTGAAACTCAATCAGTATGATGATTTGGAAGAACGGGCAAAGGAATCTTCTCGCCAATTTAAAGCAAGGGCAGTAGAGCTAGAGCGTTCTTTGGAGTCAATAAAAATTCAGCTGCAACAACGCGAGATTACCCAAGCGCAAAGAGTAGAGTTAGAAGCCGAACTCAACCAACTGCAACAAGTGCAAGCTTTTGATAATATTCAATTACAAAGTTTGCAAGTTGTCCAGCACCAGCGCCAAAATTGGGAACAACAACTCAATTTTGTAAAACAGCAGTACCAAAATCTTACCCAAGATTGCGATCGCCTCCAACAAGAACAATCAGCTATTGGCTCTCAGCTATCAGATTTAGAAAAAATATTACACCAAGAAGCTGAGATTAAGGCTGGATACGCCCAATATCAAAGTCTACAATCTCAAGAAGAAGGTTTTGCTGTCAAATTTGAAGAATACACCCGCGCCCAACAGAATCGCCAACAAAAGCAACAACAGCTTACCAAACAAATTCACGAAATCGAACGGCAACTACAACAAGCCCAAGCGCAGCTAGAAGCTTTGCAGCAACAAGAGCGAGACATTCAACAAACTCTGACTAAATCAGGTGAAGTAGAAGCCGCTTTGTCACAACTAACCGCAGCCCGTCACCATGTTGCTCGTCTAGATCAACTGCAAATGCAAGTGACTCCCTTGTTGCAACAAAGAGCAACTTTACAAAGCCAACTTGATCGCACTCATGCTGGTTTAGTAGCGCGACTCGAACAACTCCAAAGTACTGAAAACCAATTGCAACGCCAGCACCGCCGCCAACCGCAACTGCAACAAGCGGTGATGGATGTGGCAATTCAGATTGAGGAACTGGAGAAAAAGCGAGTTTATCTGCAACGAGTCCAAGAAAAAGGGCAAGAAAGGCGGCACTTTATCGAACGTCTGCAAGCTCACCAACGGGATTATGAAAAACTGCTGGGAGAATTAGAGCAGAAATTGCTTATGCTCCAAAATCCTGAAGCACTTTGTCCATTATGTGAGCGTCCTTTAGACGAACATCACTGGAGTCGGGTGGTGGAAAAAACCCAAAGTGAGTTAGAGGATACTCAAGGGCAGTTTTGGGTAGTGCGAGAACAAATGGCTGTGTCTGACCGAGAAATTCAGGTACTTAGGCAGGAATATCGCGATATATCCCAACAATTGGCGGGTTACGATGGTTTACGCGAACAACGTGGACAGTTGGCAGCTCAGTTAGAAGCTACAACTGATGTGCAACAACAGTTACAACAAATTGCTGCTGAAAAACAGCATTTAGAGCGATCGCTCCAAGCTGGTGATTACGCTCCTGATAAACAAGCCGAACTCCGGCAGCTAGAACAATATCTGCAACAAGCTAATTATAATGAACAAGACCACGCCCTGGCGCGGAGCGAAGTTGAGCGGTGGCGATGGGCAGAAATTAAACAAGGGCAAATTAAAGATGCAACTAAGCGACAAGCGCAACTATTAGCCCGAAAACCAGAATTACAAGCTAGTATTGCTCAATTACAAGCCAGAATCCAGCAAGATCAGATTGATTCTGAATGTGCTAAACAAATCGCCGCTCTTGAGCGTCACATTACCGAAATTGGCTACAGTTCTGAGCAACACAATAATTTGCGTATAGCTGCAAAGAAAGCTCAATCTTGGCATTTGCGGTATCAACAACTGTTATCAGCCCAGCAGCAGTATCCGCAACTCCAGACGAGATTGCAAGAGTTAGGGGAATCCAGAAGCGCCAGATTAACCGAGCGGCAAAAACTTGGCGGCCAAATTGAAAGCATTATCCAGCAACTACAAGCAACAGCTAACCCATCTGCCCAAATTCAAGCTTTAGAGCAGCAGTTAGCAATCCGCAGACGGCAACTCGATGAGCAAATAGCCAAGTTGGGGCGTTTAGAACAACTGGCGCATCAACTAGAAACACTGCAAATTCAATATGAACAACAGCAGCAGCAATTACAATCTTGCAAGCAGGAATATCGTGTTTATCAGGAATTAGCGCAAGCTTTTGGTAAAAATGGTATCCAAGCACTGATGATTGAGAATGTGTTACCGCAACTTGAAGCCGAGACAAATCAACTACTTTCGCGGTTGAGTGGAAATCAGTTTCATGTACAATTTATTACCCAAAAAGCTGGGCGCAGTGCTAAATCAACCAAGAAAAATGCCAAGTTGATAGACACTCTAGATATTTTAATCGCCGATTCTAGAGGAACACGAGCTTATGAAACTTACTCTGGTGGGGAAGCCTTTAGAATTAACTTTGCCATCCGTTTAGCTTTGGCAAAATTATTAGCGCAACGGGCGGGGGCGGCGTTACAATTGCTGATTGTAGATGAGGGTTTTGGTACACAAGATGCTGAAGGATGCGATCGCTTGATTGCCGCGATTAATGCGATCGCCTCCGATTTTGCCTGCATTCTCACTGTTACCCACATGCCCCACCTCAAAGAAGCCTTCCAAGCCAGGATTGAAGTCAATAAAACTCAAGAAGGTTCGCAGTTGAGTTTGTCAATTTAACAGGAATAATTCAGGAGTTAGGATTACCACCAACTAAAAAATCTTCTAACAATGTTATCGGCAATGTAATTGACTACTTTACCAATACTAGTTTTATCAGTTTCTTGACCTAAAGTTTTTCCAATCTCTTTTCCTAATTCTCCTAGTATAGTACCTCCAATTTGTTCTCCGAGTGCCTCGAAAAAACCCCGCTTCGCTTCATTCTTAGCCTTCTCTGAACGATTTTCCTCTTTCAGAGCATCCACAAAAGTTACCTTTTTATCCTTTGGTAGTGCATAGGTAATTGTTTCCACAAGCGTTATCAAGTTATAGTTTTCATTAGCACATACAGGAATAACGGCTGTACTATTGATACCGAACTTTTCAGCAACGCTCTTACTTTTAGCATCAATGTTTTTTTGCTGCTGATGCCCAGGAACATGATTAGCTATGTCCCATTCTCTAAAGGGTTCAACTTTATCAACCTGATTCAGCACAATGATAAAAGGCTTACCTTGTTCCAAGTGAGGCTTAACAATGTTATGATAAAATTCTTCATCAGAGCTAAAAGCTTTATCGTCTGCTTTGAGAACCCATAGAACTAAATCAAATTCTGGTAAATGTTTAGAGTACAAGTCTTTGTATTCTCGATCCCTTTCTCGACTTTCACCGATACCAGGCAAATCAACTAGTTTGATATTCCCTGAACCCACTCTTACAGAAATTTCCTGAAGCTCTCGTGTACAACTCTCAATATCACTGACAGGTGCAACATCTTTTCCAAAAAGGGCGTTACAGAGGCTTGACTTTCCTACACCTGTCTTGCCGAGAATACCAACTTTTGGCTCATAACTGAGCGTTTGAGAAAGCCAATGTCTAAGTTGTTCTACTTTTTCTTGTGGTAGCTGGCTAAACTGACTTAAGCGTTCTAATATATCTGCCTGTATATTCATAATTCAGTACACTATTCTAAAGAAGCGTTAGATATAGTGTTCCCAAAATCTATCTCATTTTAAGTACCTCTAGCATGATACAGGCAGCTTCTTGTTCTGAATTCTGAATTCTGAATTCTATATTCTTCTTCAATTGAATTTTACCCGTGCATCAATACCTAAAGAGCGGAGCTTTTTCGTTAGCGTTTCTGCTTGGGTGCGATCGCTAAATGCTCCAGCATTCACATAATCCCCTAGACTAGATTGCTCTGCTATAGCATCGGGTATATATTGTTGCACTTTACTCAGAGTATCATTATTGGAAATTGGAATTATGACTCTGTAAGGATTATTAGCAACTAACGTGTTGCCATTGGTAACAGGCACTACATATTCATTAGTAGGAGGTAATGCATAGCGATTATTTTCAGTATAATTACCTGCATTTGAGTTATTCAACCCCAACGCTTCCCAAGTTTCCCAATCTACATTTCCAGTCGAATTAATTCGAGAAGATTGCTGGAATGCAATCACAGATTGTCTTGTGTAATCGTTGAAAATTCCATCAGGGTTAGTGTTAGAGAAACCCAATTGCCCTAAACGCTCTTGAACTAATCTGACATTCTCACCGCGATCGCCTAAAGTTAGATAATCTCTGCCCGATTGTTGAGTACCACCTGTAGAGGCTCTACGTACTGAGTCTAATACTTGGGCATTGGCGATGCCATCAACAGGTAGACGGTTATTTCGTTGGAATGCAATTACAGCTTCTCTAGTCATTGGGCCAACATTCCCAGTGGCATTAGCATTTAAATAACCTAGCTGCCGCAAACGCACTTGGAGTTCTCTCACTTGTTGAGTAGAGAGACTCGTTCTAGCTGGAGTTGGAGAGGAACCGGCTAATGCGTTCCAAGTTTGTCGATTGACAATGCCGCTAGCAGGTATGCGATAATTCCGCTGGAATGCAATTACAGCATCTTTAGTAATTCGTCCAAAATTCCCGGTGGGATTAGCATTAAAGTAGCCTAATTGTCGTAGACGTTGTTGCAATCTTGTTACCGCTGCACCAGTTTTGCCTTGAGAGAGAGTAGGATATTGACCAACTGGCGATGCCTGGATTGGGCTGCGCCTAAGCAATGTGCGATTAGAAGTTCTACTCTGACATGCTCGTTGCAAGGCTCGTTGAGTACTAATACCTACAACTCCATCAGCAGGTATTCTATTGGCTTGCTGGAATTTGATCACAGCGTTTTGAGTCAAGCTAGCAAACTTGCCACTCACCGGGCCGTTAAAGTAGCCTAATTGTTTTAAACACCTCTGGCTGCTGCTAACTTCAGGCCCATTACTTCCTATTTTCTGAAGTGCTAAAGCTTGCCCAGCAATACTCAGGAGCCCCGTAATCAGTGCCACAGATAAAATACGTATTGCCGCACTGCTAGATAAATTTTTCCAATTCAAAAATTTGAAATTAGCTACGGAAGGAACAACCTTGACGCTTTCAGATGCCTCATATTCCAAGGCGATCTCAGTTAAATAGCTATCTAACCCTGTTTTCACTTGCTTTTTTCAAGTCATGGCTAAACAATATTATACCACCTTCTCTGTATTATGCTTGTTTTTAGTATGATTCTTTACAATGAAATCCCCAAGTTAATTATGATACACAAACTGCTGTAAAGTGAATAATAACCGATGTAAAGCAAGGCTGGTTTTCTATTTACCTGACAAAATTTTTGCTATACCCATTTGGGTTTTGAGCATGACCAACGCAGATAAATGGTGGATCTAGTCTTCCATTGAATTGGGGATGATATTCAACTTAATGCTTAAATTACTCCTTTTGATACCTTGATAAATACTTCCTCTTTTCTGGGGAAACAATCAAAATTAGAGCTAGATAAAGGTATTGAGTAGACACTTGTGATTTTTTAGACTATTGTCCATCAACTTTTCCATCAACTTTTTCAGTATTACCTGCTTTTACCCAACCTTCTTGTTCGCTACCTTCCAAACGGATCTTTTGCCAGGATTTATCGTCGCTTTCTTCCAAAATAATAATTTTTTGATTAAAACCAACCCCACCAATCTTTTCAGCTTCTTGATTTGGTTGCGATCGCAAACTCAAACCTTCAGCCCAACTCACACGTCCTCGGTAAGCTCCTGCTGGCAATGGTTTTGGTGATGAAGTAGCCTTTGGTGATTCTGTGGGAGTAGGGGTTGGAATTGGAGACGATTTAGCCTGAGTTTCAGGTTTAAGGGTAGGTTTACCTCCTCTAGGCTCAGTTGCTTTTGGAGCTTGAGCTTTCACCGAGGGACTATCGTTGGAAAAAATGGGTTTGGCAGGGGGTACACCAGTGCGATTCATGAAGTAGAGTGCAACTGCAACACCGCCACCGATTAACACAGCGATCGCTAAGAAAAACCCCAGTATAAACTTTGTGAAGCCAGACAACATAATTAAAACCTGATTATCAAGAGTTAAGGGTGAAGGAGAGCAATTTATCTGCGTATTTTCCTCCCATTGAGAGGAATGGCGTTAAACTAGGCTCTCAAGGGTTACAGCAAGTAACCCAGCCGATAAGAATCAATAGTCCATAATAATTCATCATTAACTATTGGCTATGGGCTTTTGACTAACTCATTATTGTAGCTATGGCTGAATAGACATCGACCGAATGTAAAAGGGACTGGGGACTGGGGATTAGGTGCCAAACCCTTAAAATTATGATGGGGGCTTTTACGCACCACCATAATTTTAAAAAACTTTTTCCCAATACCCAGTACCGGACTTTCGTCTATCAGGTAGTCCGCCGGAGGCGTTCGCTTAAAGGATTGTGTTTCGATGCTAAACGCGCTCTCCCCGCAGCCGCCCATTCTTGGAGTTGCTGAATTTGCTCTACAGCAGTTCGCGCCAAGGGTATGATCTGACTAGCTGCTTCTAAAATGTCGTCGGTTGCAAAGTCGCGGTTTTGGCTAAATCCAATATGCATCGCTTCAATTAAAGTTTGCTCAATCTCCGCCCCAGAAAAATCGGGTGTTTCATAAGCTAGCCTGTCGATGTCATAACTTTTCAAGTTATGGGGGCGCAGTCGGGATAAATGAACATCATAAATTGCTTTTCTCTCTTCTTGGGTGGGCAATCCCACAAAGAAAATTTCATCAAATCGCCCCTTCCGAAGCATTTCTGGCGGTAGGGCTTGGATGTCGTTGGCGGTGGCGACGACAAACACGGGTGAGGTTTTTTCAGCTAGCCAGTTAATAAAAGTGCCAAACACACGGCTGGCTGTTCCGGCATCACCTTTGCTACCAACTCCGGCAAAGGCTTTATCTATTTCATCAATCCACAAAATACAGGGAGCAAGGGCTTCAGCTACTTGAATCATTTGGCGAGTCCGAGATTCTGATTCACCCACCAAACCACCAAATAATCTGCCTACATCCAAACGTAGTAAGGGTAAATGCCAGTGATGAGCGATCGCTTTTGCTGTTAATGATTTACCTGTTCCCTGAATACCCACCAACATTAAACCACGGGGGTGTGGTAATCCGTACTGTCGCGCTTTATCTGTAAATGAGCCTCCCCGGCGAATCAGCCAGTCTTTCAAGTTATCCAGTCCGCCAATATCAGATATTTGCTCAGTGGCGGGGTAGAAGTCCAGGATTTGGGTTTGGCGGATAGTTTGGCGCTTTTCTTCCAAAACCAGATCCACGTCTTCTGGTTGCAATTCACCGTGAGTTGCGATCGCTTTGGCCAAAACCCGGCGAATTCGTTCCATCGAAAGTCCTTGACAAGAGCGTACTAAGTCATCTAAAACTTTGCCAGAAAGGGAGTTACTAGTACTTTGCAGTAAGCGTTCTACCTCAGTTTTAATTTCTGGGGCGGCGGGTAAGGGAAACTCGACGACTGTCAGCACTTCCGTTAAGTCGTCAGGAATAGCGATGCGCGGCGAAAGTAGGACA
Organism: Nostoc sp. C052; assembly: GCF_013393905.1. Classification (GTDB taxonomy): domain Bacteria; phylum Cyanobacteriota; class Cyanobacteriia; order Cyanobacteriales; family Nostocaceae; genus Nostoc. Next base: position 4,246,756 of record NZ_CP040272.1, on the reverse strand, counting down.
ATATTTTTTGGTTGCGACTTGAGCAGTCGGGACAGGTTGCGGAGTTTGCGGGCGATCGCAACATCATCTAAAAAGCGATGATAATCTCGGAGAATCAATACCGCAGGTGCGGAAGCTGGTAATTTTTCGATAAATTCTAAAGCTTGCAACGGGTTACGTCGCCCAAACCCAACATCATTGGGGTTTCCCTGATAGCCATCGACAAAATCCCACGTATACACTGGGCGATTACCCTGGTTGGTTGCTTCTTCTCGGATAGCTGCTTCCACCCGCTCCTCCTCGTATGTGGGAATATAAATCAAGGGGTAGCGGGCGCGTAGCAGCAGTTTAAACTCTTCACGGAAGTTCATATTTAGCTGTGGTTATTAGTTCTTCTTTCATTGTTCAGGTTTGTATCACCTATCACAACTAAAAAACCAACATCTACCAGTTCATAGCGGTTGCCAGTGCGATCGCTCTGTTGTGGTGAGCATGATGAGATAATCAGTATCAAAATGACTACTGACTTTTATTTAAGGAATTTCCTAATTCTTCAGCTAGTTCAGACAAGAAATCAGGTTTATTTGCAACTAGCCATTCTGTAAGCTTATAAGAGTGTTTTGTTTTTCTAAATTCAAATTTATTGTCACATAATTCTTGAAATATACTTTCAAGTATCTTTGCACCGTGAATTTTAGATAACCAATTATTATCTGAGACTTCTTCTCTTTTTACACTTTGAAGTAAATAAGATTTTTCATGTTTTATTTTGTCAATATATTCATGAACCTGAGTAATGCTGACAGGTATTTTTAACCATGTAGCTTCTTTATTAATTGTCACCGATATAGCTTCAGAATCAAGTAGATAATTCTCATACATAGGTAGGCGTAAAAATGTCACGCCTCTCTTCTCTAATTCTTGAATCTTTGTTTCTGTTTTACTTTCTCTATCGAATATAAATCCAATGGCTGGCGGAAACAGACTTGCTCCCGTTGTGAGTTTTGTGTAAATATCAAAAACAAGATCAGACCGTTTTCCATCCAAAAGAGCATCAGTGCTATTGACAGATAAAATTTTAATACCCATTAATGTTATTTTTGCAACTTTCTCCAATATCATTGGAAAACATTTCTCCTCAGTTTGTCCTTCCACCCAGAGAATACTATCAGCACCAAAAACATCGGATAACCTAACTCCAAGTTCAGCTAAAATTTCGTTTTGTGACTTTATCTCTTTTGTATTTATTACTGATGCTGTTGTTTCACAATCTTGATATTGAAGCTTGATAATAGTAGATGGATTCGCAGATGCGATAATTTCTGGCGAATGAGTAGCAATAAAATATTGGTGCTGCGGAAATTGTTTAATAGTTTCTATAAGTTTTTTAGCTGCACCTGGATGTAAAAAAGATTGAGGTTCATCAATAATTAACGTTCTATGTTCTTCAGAAGAAACTAGAATATACAAAATGGCTAGTACTTGACTAACTCCACTTCCACAGGATGAAAGAGGAAGTGATAAATCATTTCTGTGAAGATTATCTGTATTCCAAACCAGGATTTCAACATTTATATCATCTCTCATTACAACAGATATCCATTTTATTTCCGGTAAAATATCTGAAACTAATTTATTGAACTGAGCAAACATTCCTGGAATTTTACCCTGCAAGATAAAGAGTACTTCCGCAAGATTAGAAGCGTTTGATTTTAGGTTTGTATCAGTTTTGCTATCATATTTGCAAATCCCAATATTTAGACGTTCAGCCTGAAATCTATAAATACAATTTTGAAATTTATCAAATAATTTATAACCTATACTTTCTTGAACTTTTCCACTATAATTAACGAAAGGTTCTTGTACAATGCCGTCTTCATCGGAATAAGAAGTAGTCTCTTGAATAACTATCTGGTCGTTATCATCATATTTAATTTTGTAAAAAACTTTCTCAAAAGCTTGTTTATATGATTCAAAATTAAGTAATGTTATTAAACTTCTATTCTCTATTTTTAGATTAGGCTGCAAAAATAAACTTGTCTGTATCAAATCATGATTTTCTAAAAAATGTTTAAATTGTCTAACAGCGTATCTCACAGATTCGTCGATAGCGCTCATATATTGGTCATGATACTTATCTGGGTCATCTTCATACTTATCAGCAAAAAAATGATAGTTTTCAGTTGCTGCTCTAGGAATTCCAATAATAGATAATTTTTTTATAAAACTTCGCAATTCTTCTTTATCAATATTCAAAGTAATTTGTATTTTAGATTCTTCTTGTATACTCGAAAGCTTACTTGGTAAGGTCTTTAAACTTCTGTGAGGATGATTTTCAAACTTTAGTGTCAGTAACTCAAGTAAAGAAGTTTTTCCCGCATTATTTCGCCCAACGATAATATTAATATCTGGTGAAAATTCCATTAGTCCAGAGTCGAGATATGACTTATAGTTAAATACTTGCAGCTTCTTAATAAACATTTTGTATCATTTATTGACTTAATTTTATTATTAGCAATTTTATCTATTTTGCCAAGTAAAACCGAAGAAACCCGGTCTCTTAAAGAAGCCGGGTTTCTATGGAAATGTCATAGATTAGCTTAGTAAACTACTCCATAAGTTGTAAGACTTAAAGTGAACAAGTGATACGGCGTAACGCGTCTTAACTATCCCGGAAGTTGCTTTTTCAGTGCTTCCAGAGAAGCCCAACGATGATCAACTGGAGTTTCAGGACTATCAGAACTCTCAGCAGTACTACTTACAGGAATACCTGGACAATTGCGATCGCATAGTTGCCGTTGTGGTACTGCCAAGCACATCTGCTCATACAGCCATTCATTGGGATAAAAATAACCATCGGGCGGTAAGCTTTCCAGCAACTCTTCCATAACTACTTCCCTTTCTAAGGGCAGGTCATTTGCCTGATTTGCAGTTTCGTCTAACCAGATGATTTCTTTCGTATCAAGCCCTAAACGTCGATTGTATTGCTGCAAACAGCGGTTGCAGGTACAAGTAATAATTGTTTCTGCCTGACTAGACACTTGCAAGTAATTACCATGATGCTGCACACGCACGTGGCCGCGAACTGGCGTCAAGGTTTCCAGACCAGGCAGAAATTCATTAACCTGAACTTCCTCTGTCCGCTCCGGGGCTTGAGTTAGCTGCGGAATATAAATTGCGTCCATAGGATTCGTGAGATATCCTCACTAAAATTTATCTTTATTATCAGCAATTATACTGACAATACATCTTTATTTTATCTCTTAAGAACAAGAGAAATTTTGAAATTATATAGTTATGAGTTTTCAATTAACTCCAAACTCATAACTCCTAACTCCTAACTCCTAACTTCTTCTAACGAAGCTGGACGGACAACCAGATGACGATGCGGTTCTTTACCGCGACTGAAGGTTTCCAAATCTCCAAATTCCTTCAAGAAGGTGTGGACTTGGCGACGTTCAGCAGAACTAAGAGATTTGATTTCCACTTCTCTACCAGAAAAGCGCACTTCATCAGCTGCGGCTTCTGCTAATGCGCGAATTTCGGCTTCTCTTTTGACGCGGTAGCCATTCAACTCAATGGTGTAAGAGGCTTGTTCCTCTGGGGGTTGACTGAGGTTTAGAACCGAATTTGCTAGATACTGAATCGCATCTAGCACAGAACCATCAGCACCAATTAATACCTGGATTTGTTCTGAGGTTAAATTAGTTTGGTCAATTGTCAACCAGTAGTTATCTGGTTCCGGGGAATCACCATCTTGAGATTGGGCAGTTTCTAAATGACCCTGAATCTCAGATGGTATTCCAGTGAGTTCTAGCAGTGTTTTTAACCACTGCTGACCTCGCTGCATCGGAATGTTGCTCATGATCCCCCTGTAGCCTTTTTCTTGGCACTTTTTGGTTCAAATGGGAGTGCCTTTTGTTCTGTAACTGCGGCTTCTTTTTCCTGGGTTTCCACGATTTTTTGCAGTTCTTCTGGTAGAGGCTCGCGGGAGAGAAGATAAGTTTGGGCGGTTTGGAATATATTACCAATCACCATATACATCAGCACTCCAGCTGGCAGGGGGAAGAATAAAAACATCCCAGAAAAGATGACGGGAGTGATTTTGTTAACTGTATCCTGCTGCGGATTGCCACCACTGGAATTTTGCCCAGAAAGCATTTGGCTAACATAAAGGCTGATTCCAAAGAAGACGATCATGGCGACTATATCCCAGTGGATTGTACCATCTGGATCTTGTGCGCCAACTCTGCCTAAGGCATCAATGAATAGAAAGCCTTTTTCTGCTGCTAGTCCGGGAATTGTTCCTTGAATGCTAACTTCTCCCGGTTGCAAGGCTTCTACATTACCTTCAGCATCAATTTTTATCTTATCTTCACCTTTGGTAATTTTCCAATCAGGAATCAGCTTATTTTCTGGGTGTTCTGCTAAAAGTACCTGAAATGGTTTACCTTCAACAGTCTGATACTGTATCTTGGTTTGCTCTCCCACCGCCAGTTTGTTTCCGCTGGGAATGATGGCAGCTACTTTAACATGTTCACCATCGGCAACGTAAATATTTTGAGGAGCAGTAGCAAAGGCTTGCGGTTGAATTTGTTCGATTTGTTCTGCGGGAAGGATTTGCAGGTTCACGCTGTAGCTTGCACTTGCAAAAGGTGAACCCCGCAAAGTCGCAAACAGCGCTAATAAAACCGGCATTTGCACTAGTAATGGAAAACAGCCTGCCAAGGGGTTGCCAAATTCTTTTTGGACATTGACCATTTCCTCCTGCTGCTTTTGCGGTTCATCCTTATAGCGCTCTTTGATTTCTGCCATCCGCTTCTGCATCAGAGGTTGTACAATTCGCATCTTCCGCATGTTGCGAATTGAGCCAGCACTCAGGGGATAGAGCGCGAAGCGGACTATCAAGGTCAAAGCAACGATCGCTAATCCGTAGCTAGGCACTATACCATAGAAAAAATCTATGATTGGCAGCATCACGTTGTTCGAGAGAAAGCCGATACCAAAATCCATTATTCTGAATTCAACCTGAGGTACTGTAAACTGAATCTAATTTATCTAAATCATCATTTCTCGGCGACTATCTTTCGCTACGGATAGCCGCACATTTCAAAAAAGGGGAGTAGGGAGTGGTATGAAGTTTTTAGTAATTGAGAAGTTCGGAATTTTAGATTTGAGATGAGTAAATTTTGCATTCACTACTCCCTACTCCCCACTCCCCACTCTCATCACTTGTTGGCAGCGGCGACATATTCGGGATTTTTCGCGGCAATTCTTTCGTTGATGTAGTCATAGACTTCGCGAAAGTTGGGAACTGCACGTAATTCAAGACGACTGCCATTTTTTAGGGTGATGGCCATATCTCCCCAAAAGCCAAGGCCACGGGGGACTTTGACAATTTTGACAATTTCTGAATAAATTACGTCAGTGCGATCGCGCCCTTGCCAACCTCCAATCACAGTAATTCGGCGATCAGTAATGCGAAAACGCAGCCACAATGCCCTGACAATTGCCCCAACTGTTAATGGTATGCCAACAACAGTTAGCCCAATCAGCAGGTTGATAATTAAATCCCCAACGTGGGGACCACCTTCATAATAAACATCTTCACGAATTCCCATCGAACACCTCAGCTTGTGCCAACAACTGCTCTAATTCTTGCAGAAATTGTGGGCTTACGCACTTAGATTCTGCTGCTGTGGGTTTGACAATGACCACTAGCCGCCATCCTGGTGATAATTTTGGTAGTAAATTGTGTAAGGCAGCAGCAATTTGCCGCTTGATTCGGTTGCGAACTACTGCCCTTTTGCTGACTTTTGTGCTAATCGAAATGCCAATTCGCGTGCTGGCAAAATGTGCTGAGTCAGTTGCTTGTGTAGTCTGAGTGGCAGTGTCTAATGCAGGTTTGATTGAATACAGCGGTTTTAAGGCTCTTAATGTTAAATAAGAGCCATGACGCCGAATTCCTTCCCGGAAAACTGCCTGGAAATCCTTTCGGGATTTTAGCCGATTTGCTTTGGGCAAAGCCACAGATGCTCTTTTAGCTTGATATTCCCTAAACGCTCAGGCGGTGACGCCCTTTTCTTCTTCTGGCGCTAATCACGTTTCTGCCGTCTGGTGTCCGCATCCTAGCGCGAAAACCAGAAGTTCTTTTTCTCTTACGGCTAGTACCGCCCAGTGTTCTTTTCATACTCTTCTCCTCTTAGGTGATTTTTATAAAAACTCACAATCTCTGATTGTATCACTTTTTTAGGAAATTGGGAATTGGGGATGGGGCATTGGGCATTGAAAAGAGGCAAAGGGGAAAACTCTTCTCCCTGCTCCCTGCTCCCTTGCCTCTTCCCTGCTCCTAACTGATGCTCAAAATCCATGTTCCCAAATAACGCAGCAGTGGCACATCGCCAGGGGAGAGGACTTGACAATTAAAATAGTAAACTCCGCCGAAAGCTGGGTTTTGTACGTTAGATAAAACTAACTCAACCTTACTACCTGCTGGTACCGGCTCTTCGGGAAAAATATTAATCAGCTTACCTTCTTTGTCCCACTTCACTTCCGAAAGCTTAACGGCTTTGCCTTTGACTCGGACTTCAATGTTTTTCGGGTCAAATGTTCCTTTGTAATAATCGGGGTAGGTAATGGCAAATTGACCAACTGCCAATTTCATTTTTTGGGCTGGAATCCTCAATATGTATCGATCCCAACCATTAGCTTGTCCACCAAAATCTAACCGGAAAGGTAACTGGTTCTCGCCTTTGATGCCGCTAAACAGCGTTAATCCAGGTAAACTTTGTGCCCAAGTCAGGGCTGGTAATCCAGTAACCAAAAAACTAGTCACGGCTAAAGCAGAAAGTAAACGTCGCATAATCGGGCTTCCTCTTACCAAAAGATAAATCTGTTATCTAAAAATAACTGTGTGTTAGTATTCTTTACTAAACTTTACTACTGACTTCCTGACAATGGACGTTTAATTGTAATAAAAAGTGCCATTTTCCCCAAAGTTTGGTTGGTGGTAAAATTACTTAGTATTAGATTCGACGTAGGATATTAAATTTACTTCATTACCCTTGTAAAGTCTTGATTTGATTAGTTTAGTTGGTCTAAATTTGAACTAGATAGAAACACAGTTGGGATTAGATTGTATTTCTAAATATGTATAAGTGTATCTAAATTTGATAATTTTGTTATAAAAATTGAGCCGCGCCATCAGCGATCGCCAGTTAAGTTGAGATAGATTGATTAAAATAAGTTGGAATGAAAGTCGTAATCATTAAAATTTGATTGGGAAATTATCAAGCTTTCAAAATTCGGTCAATATTACTCTATAAGAAAGGAATACCAAAATTTCTCAATCCCGAAAACAAGCTGAAGATAAAGATGCAAAATTTGGGAATCAATTTAGGATGTGCAATACGTAACCCTGTTTGCAACTATCTGAAAATATGACATCTGCAAGCGGCAAAGTCAGGCTTTGCCTAAAGAGCTAAGAGTGGGAGAGGAAAGATTCAAGGTTCAATCTACAAGTAAAATTCATGGCTGATGTTGCTGCCTAAGTACTATGAACGCAAGACACCCATCGTCTGGACAATCGCTTACTTGGCAGGGATTAAGTATTTATCTTCAGGAGATTTCATGAGAATAGCAGTTGCTAAAGAAATTGAAGTTTGTGAACGTCGTGTGGCATTAATTCCTGACACCGTTGCTCGATTGGTAAAACAAGGTTTGGAAGTTTGGGTAGAAGCAGGTGCAGGAGAGCGATCATTTTTCAGCGATCCTGACTATGAAGCAGCAGGAGCCACAATCATCAGCGATACTGCCAAATTATGGGGCGAAACAGATATTCTGCTGAAAGTTAGTCCACCGCAAGAACGAGAAGATGGACGCTCAGAAATTGACTTGTTAAAGGAAGGGGCTGTATTAGTCAGTTTCCTCAATCCGTTAGGGAATCCGGTTGTGGCGCAGCAATTGGCAAATCGGAAAGTCACAGCTTTGAGTATGGAAATGATCCCCCGTACCACCAGAGCGCAAAGTATGGATGCTTTGTCTTCGCAAGCTTCATTAGCAGGTTACAAGGCAGTATTAATTGCGGCAGCTGCATTACCGAAATATTTCCCGATGTTAACCACAGCCGCAGGCACGATCGCACCAGCGAAAGTATTTATTATGGGCGCTGGTGTAGCCGGATTGCAAGCGATCGCCACCGCTAGACGTTTGGGAGCAGTGGTAGAAGCCTTTGATATCCGTCCCGCTGTTAAAGAAGAGGTGCAAAGCTTAGGGGCAAAATTCGTTGAAGTCAAATTAGACGAAGAAACCGTCGCCGCTGGTGGTTACGCCAAGGAAATTTCTGAGGCTAGTAAACAACGTACTCAAGAAGTTGTCGCCGAACACATTAAGAATTCTGATGTGGTTATTACCACCGCCCAAGTACCCGGGAGACAAGCACCACGACTAGTTACAGAAGAAATGGTGGCACAAATGAAAGCCGGTTCAGTGATTGTAGATTTGGCTGCTGAACAGGGTGGTAACTGCGCCTGCACCGAACCTGGCAAAGATATTGTGTGGAATGGCGTAACAATTATCGGCCCCATCAATCTCCCATCATCGATGCCAATTCATGCCAGCCAATTGTATGCCAAGAACGTAACATCGTTGATGCAATTGCTAATTAAAGACAAAGCTTTGCAGGTAGACTTTAGCGACGACATCGTTGATGCAGCTTGCGTTACCCATGCTGGTGAAATTCGCAATCAACGAGTGCGGGATGCACTACAGGCTTTGAATACTCAACAACCGGCAGTTAATTAGGGAGTGAGGAGTAAGAATTTTAGATTTTAGATTTTAGATTGAAATTTAATCCAAAATCCAAAATCCAAAATCCAAAATTGAATCGCCCCATTCCCATTTATACAAGGAGTTTTGATTTCATGACAGAGGCATTACTTGCTGCTTTGTTTGTATTTGTTTTGGCATCTTTTATTGGCTTTGAAGTCATCAACAAAATCCCGCCGACTTTACACACGCCCTTGATGTCAGGCTCAAACGCGATTTCAGGCATTTCGGTACTTGGAGCAATAGTTGCTGCTGGTGCTAGAGAAACGAATGTGTCAGTAATTCTTGGTTTGATTGCTGTGGTATTAGCAACAGTCAACGTTGTAGGTGGTTTTTTAGTGACAGACAGAATGTTGCAAATGTTCAAGAAGAAGGAGATTAAGGCGTGAGCGACTTTTTACCAACTGGCATTCAGCTGACGTACTTAGTCGCTGCATCGTTATTTATTCTGGGCTTGAAAAAGCTGGGATCGCCTGCTACAGCGAGGAATGGTAATCTCGTCGCGGCTGTGGGGATGCTACTAGCGATCGTGGCAACAATGCTCGATCAGCATGTGTTGAACTACGAGATGATATTGTTGGGCTTGGCGATTGGATCGGGAATTGGTGCGATCGTTGCCTACAAAGTCCAAATGACCGAAATGCCCCAAATGGTGGGTTTACTCAACGGTTTGGGTGGTGCGGCTTCGGCATTAGTAGCCGTTGCCGAATTCTGGCGGTTATTAGATAGTTCTCAGCCGATACCCCTAGATGTCAACATTTCCATGCTATTGGACGTGTTAATCGGTGGTGTTACATTCACCGGTAGTTTTCTCGCCTTTGCCAAATTGCAAGGTTTAATTAGCGGTTCCCCGATTACATTTCCATTCCAGCAACCATTTAACCTCTTGCTTCTGGGTGCTTATATAGTAGGTAGTGCCTACTTAATCATCACACCAGATAGTTTACCCATATTCTTGGGAGTGGTTGGCGTTTCATTGGTGCTAGGCGTGATGTTCGTCATCCCCATTGGTGGCGGCGATATGCCAGTAGTAATCTCGCTGTTGAACTCGTTGTCAGGTGTGGCGGCGGCGGCGGCTGGATTTGTGGTGATGAACAATATGTTAATCATCGCTGGTGCTTTGGTGGGAGCCTCCGGCTTAATCCTCACCGAGATTATGTGTAAGGCGATGAACCGCTCCTTATTTAGTGTGCTGTTCAGCGCTTTTGGTACTGGTTCTAGTTCTGGTGGTGGTGCTGCTAGTGGTGGTGCAACCGATCAAAGCGTCCGCAGCATCGATCCTGAAGAAGGGGCGATGATGTTGGGTTATGCCCGTTCTGTGGTAATTGTACCTGGTTATGGTATGGCAGTTGCCCAAGCGCAACATAGCGTCCGGGAATTGTCAGATCAGTTAGAAAAAATGGGCGTTGATGTCAAGTATGCCATTCACCCTGTTGCTGGGAGAATGCCGGGACACATGAATGTGTTGTTGGCGGAGGCAAATGTGCCTTATACGCAGTTGTACGATATGGATGATATTAATCCCCAGTTTGATCAAGCTGATGTGGCTTTAGTAATTGGGGCAAATGATGTGGTAAATCCGGCGGCGCGGAGTGATACAAATAGCCCAATTTATGGTATGCCAATTTTGGAAGTAGATCGGGCGAAGCAGACGATTGTAATTAAGCGCGGGATGAGTACGGGTTTTGCCGGTGTAGATAATGAGTTGTTCTACAAGGATAAAACGACGATGCTTTTTGGTGGCGCTAAGGATATGGTGTCGAAGTTGGTTTCTGAAGTGAAGCAACTTTAAGAGAAACGAACCGCAAAGGGCGCGGAGTAAAGAAAGAATATAGAGAGTTGGCTTGCCTTGGGGGTTTGATGCTTCTGAGGCAAGTTTTTTGTTGGGGAATTACCTCATGCAAAGGCGCAAAGAATAGAAAGTTTATTTATTATAGACTTGATAATTTAGGAAAATTTTCAGTTTGGTTATTTTACTTGACATTCAATGTATACTCAATTACTTTTGACTAACAAATTTTAATTTTCCAAGTAAAATAACAGAGTTATGTTAAGTCAAGATTTTTTTAATGATGAGTTTCTAGAAGAAAGAGTTGATACATTTTATGGATATGGTAATTATAAAGGAAATTATTGGTTTATTGGTATGGAAGAAAGAGGAGAAGATTTTCAAGATATTGAAAAAAGAATAAATATATGGTCAAACAGGGGCAGATGTGAAATAGATGATGTTGCAGAATATCATATAGATATGGGAACATGGGACGAAAACATACAACCAACATGGAATAAATTGATTCGCATTCTCTTAAGTGCTAAAGGAACAGTGAATATTCATATAGAAGATGTCCTTAAATATCAAATAAACGAATTAGCTAGAAAAGATAAAGAGACTTGTTTATTAGAATTATTACCTTTACCCTCACCATCTCTTAAACATTGGATATATGGTGAACATTCTCAGCTTACTTTTTTATCTAATAAAGATACTTATAAAAAATATTGTCTTGAAAAGCGAATAAATCATATTAGTCAAAGAATAAAAGAACATCAACCTAAAGCTGTTGTTTTCTATGGTATAGGATTTAAAGATTATTGGAGAAGAATAACTGAAAAAATAACGGATATTGAGTTTTCACCAACTTCAGAAGGTTTCTTAATTTGTCAAAATACTCAGACTGTGTTTGTTATCGCTAAACATCCTGTAGCTTTTGGCGTAACTAAACAATACTTCCATGACATTGGGAGAGCGATCGCTACTAAAATAGCGGAAAAATAATTATTTGCGTAGTTTGTGGTTCGTTTAAAAAAGGCGATTGCCTGTAAAAACTCCACAGTGCGATCGCTCTCTTCTTCCTCTGTGTTCTCTGCGCCTCTGCGGTTCGTTAAAAAAAGCGATCGCCTACAAAATATCTAGTGTGCGATCGCTCTCTCTTTCCTCTGTGTTCTCTGCGCCTCTGTGGTTCGTTAAAAAGAGCGATCGCACAATGTCAATAAGATTAAAATATTCTCAATAAGTCCAATAATAATCTCATTAATCCTTGCTTACCGACAAAGATTTTCGGGTTGGCGTAGCCCGGCTTAGTAATCGCTTTGAGGCTTGAAAAGTAAATAAAACTGGAAATACTGATTTTTTGTTGCTTCTTAGGGTTGGTTTCGATCAAGAGTAATTTAGATGTGTTTAACCTCTATATCTGGTCTATTTGCCATGAAATTTAATGAAGAGGTGGTGACAATTCCCAGTGTACAACTTTGATAACTGTCCACAATACTGTTGCACGTCTCAAGCTCATGGTAATATTATTTTACTGTCAGGGAGATATTATTTTATACATCAAATTGCAACCATGCTGAAACAGCTAGTTAAATGTGCTGCTTCCAAAGAACAAAAAATTATTCGACCTATCCAGGAAATCAACGAAAGCACCAATCTGCAAGGCATGGAGCTTTTGAGATTTTGCTTATACAAGATACTAAAGAGCTAAACAAAGCCTTTTTAGGAATCATATCAGCCAGCTAAAAAGGCATAAAAAACTTTTGGAATGGCAAAAAATTAGACAAGAGTAAATAGAAAAATTTTGACACAATGTCAACTGTTTTTTGTATATGTAAAAATATCAAAAAGCCCGATTTGTGTTGTCAACGATACATGCGTATTGTGTGTTTTATTTAGATATTGATTATTTTTGTATTTAGTTACCTGTATATAAAAGTTCTATTTGATTGGTGAAAACTTAAGCTACCTCTACCAAATGAGACAAATACTTAAATTCAACAAATGATTTAGGACTGCTAGATCAATCTTGATTTAGTAAAAAATCGATTATTAACAAAGTAACTAAGAGTAACAGGAAAAACATGAATATCATTGTTAGTTTGTTTGGAGCGATCGCTCTCCAAGTATCTTTTTTGGCTGCCATGTCTAGCATGGCAATGGCTGATGACAGACCTCTACGCGTCCGTCTCCGGGAGAATCATGCTGTTTCTCAACCGAAAGCAACACAGAGGATTTGCTCTTTAGATCCGATTGAAGACTTATTGCCTCCACCACAAACTAAGACAAATAACTCTTTACTTTCTTACCTTGCTGAACAGGGTTTTACACAGAATAAAGAGGGTTCTTGGGTCTGCTATGCGAACGATCCTAAAAAAGAAGGGCGTTACTTTACTCTATTTAAGGTTAAACAAGTTGATAACAGGCTTATAGCAAGCTCTTTTTTAGATGAGGGCAGTCTGATTCAGGGGCAGGAAAATCGTAGTTTGGACTTCTTTATGATGCTGATTGAGCATCATACGAATACTACTCAAGAGAACCGTCAAGGTATTCGTAGATATTTAGAAGCCTTCGTTTCTTTAGTAAAGCAAGGGAAGATCAAACCCACACGTCGGGGGTTTCTTTTCGACCAACCAAACCGGGGATTGGTCTTGTATCACACACTCTCACCAGGAAATCTCAAAGGTACAGGAATCACGATCAACATTTATTTACCTAAGAGTTGAATTGGGCAATGGGGAATGAGGGAGCAGGGGAGGTAAGGGAGCAGGGAGCAAGGGAGAAGAGTTTTCCCCTCCGCTCCCCGCACCCCGTGCCTCTTTTCAATTCCCAATCCCCAATCCCCAATTAAATCGTTGTCGTTTAGTGGAGGTGCATCTTGCCTAAATCAATTGTTCAAAGAATTACGATGTCGAAAGCGAGTCGGTTTGCAGCGATCGCATTTTCATCTGTTGCAGTAGTACTTACTACATGTCAATCTGCTTTTGCACAGTTAAATGTTGGCCGCTATGGTATCCAACAAGGACTGGAGTCTGAGTATCTCCAGTACCAACTCAATAACCAGAATTTGAACCAGATGCGAGTCATTCCTGCATGTGATGTGGGATTTGGTCTGACCTGCAATAAAACAGGATCGGTAATCCAACAATTAGTGGAGTTAAATAACGGAACTAGTTATCAAAACCTCCTGATGCGAGCAGCTGGTGGTGAGAAAAACTTTCAGAATTTCGCTAGCTTTTACGGCAATAATCCTAATCTCTCTGCGGTGCCTTACGCCTCATTTTGGAGAAATGCATCTCCCACAATCATGGATGGATCTCAATACCTTCTTGGACAACCTTTTGGTCGCAATCCAGTAGAAGGACTCGGACTTGTAACTAAGCAGTTCTACTGGGCACCGTACTCAGGAGTCGATAACTCAGTTAGCCTCCGTAGTGGGTTACTAGACCTAAAATTGTCATACGGACGACTGCTGTTTGAAGAGGCCTCGAAAATTCCCAACATTAATGAGCAGATTCAATCTCTAGGTCTATCGCCAGAGATGACAAATTTTTATTTAAATAAAATCTCTACAGGCTTGGAGGCGTTGAGTTCTGGAGATCAGAATCAACTCCAACAGAAGATTTTTGAAGTACTATCCTTTCCATACTCCGAAGACGGTGGGGAACTCGGACGTCCCAATAACGGGATTCCACAAGAATTTAATCAGATATTAGGAGAAGATATCGCCGGAGATACTTTATTAAGTGACAATCCAGCACCCTTGGATGGAGAAACAATTGCTTTCGATGCTTTCCCTGGTTCTGAGGGAGATGTTTTGACACCCGACAATTCTGATTCATTTCCACTCGGGCCAATAATCGGAGTTGCAGGTCTTGGTTTAATTCTGCTTCTACTACTGAGTGGTAATAGTTCTTCAGCTAAATCATCAGTTTCTCCAGCAAATACACCTTCTCCAGCAAATACACCTTCTCCAACAAATACACCTTCTCCAACAAATACACCTTCTCCAACAAATACACCTTCTCCAACAAATACACCTTCTCCAGCAAATACACCTTTGTCTCTCACCAACAAAGGTGAATGCGATCTGACTCCTAGTGGTAATGGTTCCGCTCACACACAGATCATGGAGATTCCGTGTAATGTTACTCCTAAACCCCCTACGGAAGTGAGGAAGGTAGTGGAGCCATCGATGATGAAAGCGCTTATATTGTTAATTGTTCTACTATGTATAGTGCGTTATAAACAGCACTCTTTAACAAGTCGTAATTCGTAATTATGTTACGGCGATTTAGAATCTATCTAAAACAAAGCTACCTCCATAGGTAGCTTTGTATAGATGTCTATAAGCGAATGGTACTAAATCGTTAGCGTGGCGTTCCCAAGGAAAGGTATCGCCTGTTAATCTGCGGCCAATTCACCACATTCCACCAATTATTCAAATACTCAGCCCTACGGTTGCGATATTTAAGGTAATAAGCATGTTCCCACAAATCATTACCGATAATCGGATATGAACCGTCCGTAATTGGGTTATCTTGATTTGCTGTAGTGACAATCTGGAGTTGATTTTGGGGGTTACGTACTAGCCAAACCCAACCACTACCGAAACGAGTAGTACCCGCTGCATTAAACTGTTTTTTAAAGGCGTCAAAACTGCCAAAAGTTTGGTT
The DNA here is from genome assembly GCF_013393905.1 of Nostoc sp. C052. Classification (GTDB taxonomy): domain Bacteria; phylum Cyanobacteriota; class Cyanobacteriia; order Cyanobacteriales; family Nostocaceae; genus Nostoc. The sequence continues at coordinate 4,231,501 of NZ_CP040272.1, read as the reverse complement.
AATTTCTTGAGCGATCGCTCCTGATGGTTCTCCTCCACCTTGGGGACTCATCAGTTGCCAAAAAATCGTATGGTTGAGATGACCACCAGCGTTATTACGTACCTTTGTCCGAATATCTTCAGGTACGCTGTTTAAATCCAGTAGTAAACTTTCAACACTTCTTTTTTGCAAATCTGGATACTGCTTCAATGCGTCATTTAAGTTTTTGACATAGGTGGCATGATGTGCATCATGATGCAATTTCATTGTTTCTGCATCAATAGCTTTTTCTAGTGCCCCATAAGCATAAGGCAATGGTGGTAGCTGTGCTGGGAAAGCACTTAATGCCCTATTAGGATAAGCTATATTGGTAAACGATCTAGCAGCTGTTGGTGTTGGTGTAGAAGATTGTGCCTCAGCTATTAGTACTAGTTCATGAGAACTTAGCAGAATTGTCAAAATGATTGTTGTAAAGAAAAAAACTATCGTTTTTCCCCCAAATCTTATCATAAATTGCGGCCTCAAAATCAATATTATTGGCTTCTAATCTGATCGTAGACTGTTGTTTTGCAGCTAAATCAAGCCAAATAATACGTATATTACCTTAGTTGTCAGGTAATTAGAGCAAAAATAAATATAGCTAATGCCATTTTAGATTTTAGATTTTAGATTTTGGATTGGGAATCGCCTTCTCTGTCTGGGTTCTATTAATCCATCTGTCGTAACCATTTTTCAAATTGGTATAAACTTTTATCAAACAGAATTCAGAACTCAGGAGTCAGAATGGGCTAAACGCCCCGCTACCGCTAACAGTATGAATTCTGTACGAGTGGGTAATGAATATTGGTTAAAACCGTACTTCGTCCCGCTACGCGCTTTCGCCCCTGGTGGGCGAAAAAAATTAAAATATTCTCGCCTGAAAACTCTATCCCTTTATGGGTAGAGTTTTCTGAATTCTGTTAGCGCAGCGGGGCGTAGCCCATTCTGTATTCTGACTCCTGTTTTATTTTGTTCAATCTATAATTCAAACCTTGTAACTAAAAAATTCCTTTGTTAAGAAGAATAATAATTCTGTTATGTGTGGGCGTCTCGCCTGTAGTTTAGGAACATCTTGTCTACACCATAATAGCTAGATACTATCCGCTACTTTAGCTAGGCTACACGACTAAGAATTTTCGATTATTCAGCTTAGTTGTTTGTTTTTCATCTGTCTGTAGATAGCTGCAATGTTGCGGGCATCATCAATACCACGATGGTGTGTGCCTTTTAATTCTATTCCCAACTCATTGAGAGCTAGTGCCATACCAAATTTTTTAGACACGCCAAGATATTCTGAAAATTCCTCTTTGATATTTATGTGTTCTGAAGTAAAAGGATAAGAGAAATTATGAAACGCGCAATCTTGAATAAATTGCTTTTTGTCGTAATTGCCCCAAGAACAAAAAATATGGTTGGGAAATGAATCAATCCATTGTTTGAAGCGAGAAATTGCCTCTAAAAATTTTGGTGCTTCGTCAACATCTTGCTGCCGAATACTAGTCAATTCGGTGCAAAAATCTGTCAGTTGTGGATGTCTCACAGGTTGGATAAATTGCTGAAATTCAGAATCAATTTCCCACGTTGTTCGATTGAGCATCACCGCACCAATTTCGATGATTTCCATTTCGTGACGGGGAATAGTTTTACTATTACAGCATGTAGCTTCAAGATCGATTATCAAATAATAGTGGGATATTTTAGTATTCATATTATGTAATTGAGTATTGATAATTAGCACCAGTTATTATTTATACGTATTTTTGAAAAATATATAGAAGTTGTAACTTTATTGTATTTATTATAATACAACAGCGTGATGCTTACAGGCTTTTTTATATATTTGAACCACAACCCTCTACCAAACAAGAACTTGACAAAGAGAATTTAGATTGATGAAAAAGGTTTAACCCAACGGAATTGAATAGCGAGATCAAGAGCGATCGCAGCCAACACAAACCACAATAAACTTTCTGCCGCCAATACCAAAAAAGGCCAAATTGTGATACCAGAATTCCAGCCAAGTTCTATCTGAGTTAATCCCCGCACCAAACCAAAAGCCAATACACCGCCAGCTTTGAGTTGAGGATTTTGATCTGAGCGGATGATATAGCGGTAGGTAACACCAAATAGGAAACCAATAAAAGTTGCGATCGCACCACTTACCCACAAGTGCCAATTCACATTACTTTGCAGACTGACGAGTGTCTGAAAATACTTCGCTAGTACAAAAGTATTTAAAAGACTGGCGAGCGCGAAGGCAGAAAATAGCGAAAAACCTCCAACTATTCCAGCCTTGAGGGATTCTAGGCGCTCTGCCATTAATTGAGGATCTAAAGTTGCCTTCACTGCTTCAATAAACTTACTCAAATAATTGTAATTAATTAAATGCTCTCATCGGGGATTTTAATGATAAATTCGGTTCCCCCACCTGGTTGAGAATTCACTTCTAATACACCATTGTGTTTTTCTACAACTATTTCATAAGCAATCGACAAGCCAAGTCCAGTACCTTTACCAACAGTTTTTGTGGTAAATAACGGCTCAAATAAGCGTTTTTTCAGCCGCTCAGGAACACCAATCCCATTGTCAGCAATCCGAATTACAACGAATTGTTCTGAATCTATTTCTGTTGTAATTTTAATCCGAGGGATTAGATTACTCATTTTGCCTTGTATGATAGCGTCATCAAGGGCATCAACTGCATTTGCCAGAATATTCATAAATACTTGATTCATCTGTCCTAAATAACAGTTTATATGTGGTAATACCCCATAATTTTTAATAATTTCAATCTGGGGACGATCGCCATTAGCTTTAAGGCGGTGTTGCAAAATCATGAGTGTACTATCTAATCCTTGGTGCAAATCAGCAGATATTTTTGTATCACTATCTGAGCGACAGAAGTTGCGGAGTGAATTAGAAAGGTTTTGAATTCGTTCGCTTCCTAGCTGGAGTGAGTTTAAGATTTTTACCATATCTTCGAGAACAAAATTCAGATCCAAGTTCTGAATAGCAGTAGTAATTTTGGCTGTTGGGTTAGGATACTCTTGTTCATACAGTAGAAGCAACTCAGTTACTCCGGCAATGTATTCTTGTAAAGGTGGAATATTGCTAGAAATAAAGTTGACGGGGTTATTGATTTCATGGCCAATCCCAGCGATTAACTCTCCGAGTGTTGATAGTTTCTCTTGCTGCACTAGTTGAACTTGGGCTTGTTGCAAAGCCCTAGTGCGATCGCTAACTTGTTGTTCCAAAGATTCATTCAATTGTTTGAGTTGTAAATGCACGCGCACTCTAGCAATAACTTCCTCTTGTGCAAAGGGTTTCGGGATATAGTCTACTGCACCAAGAGAAAACCCCTTCGTTTTGCTCTCTGTATCTGCTAAGGCAGTGGTGAAAATAATTGGAATGTTTTGGGTGACAGGATTGGCTTTGAGGCGACGACAAGTTTCAAATCCATCAATACCTGGCATTTGTACATCCAGCAAAATCAACTCTGGTTGATTCCGTTCGGCTTGAGCGATCGCAGTTTCTCCATCGACTGCAACCCGGAAACGAAAACCCTCACTATTGAGCGCTTCACATAGGACAGATAAATTTGTTGGATTATCATCCACAATCAAAATAAATCCAGTATTTTGCTTCTTGTTCATGATCCATTTAAAAGTAAAATTCAACTCAAATTAATTGATGTATTGTCCAACAAAAGTTTCCAAGCGTTTGAGTTGGAAATTACTAGCAAGCTGGCTCAGATGTTGAGCAAAAATGTTTAGCTTTTCATCAGATGCAGAAAGTTGTTCAGCCAGTTCCAAAACTTTTTGAATATCGCCATCTTGGATGAGATCGAGTAACTGTTGTAAAATCTCATCGGCAGGAGAAATTATCTCATTTTTTTGATCAAAATCACCCTGCTGGATTTTTTTCATGGCGTCTACTTTACCATCAAAAATCCATTCCAGTTGCAAAAATTGCCGTAGCATTTCCAATAGTGCTTCAGCTTCTACAGGCTTTGGTAGAAAGGCATCTGCACCTAGATCAATGCTCTTATATTGGTCGGCTGCAAACACACTTGCTGATGAAGCAATGACAGTAATATCTTTAAATTTTTCAGATTTACGCAAACGACTGATAAATTCAAATCCATCCAATATAGGCATCACTAGATCAGTAATAATCAAGTCTGGTTTGTGTGCTATGGCCTGTTCCCAACCTTCCTGACCATGAGTAGCTTCTACAACAATAAAGCCAACCGGCTCTAGTAAATTGACAATTACCGATCGGTTTTCCCATTTGTCATCTGCAATCAAAATGGTGCGGCGTTGTCCCTGATAACCAATAATAGTTCCTTGCTCAACTATTCTCGAAACCTTTGCCCAGTCTTTAGATTCTGAGAATTTTGCTTCAAACCAGAAAGTGCTGCCCTTACCAAGTTCGCTTTGCACCTGAATTTGACCACCCATTAACAAAACAATTTTTTGGCTGATTGCTAATCCCAAACCTGTACCTTCCGATTGTCGTTTCTGATTTCCGACTTGCTCAAAGGGCTGGAAGATTTTCTCAGCTTGTTCGGGGATTATACCTGTGCCAGTATCTATCACCTCAAAGCGAATTTTGTAGTTAGTTTTTTCATTAGTCTTTAATTCTTGCTCAATGACTTGAACCTTGAAAGTTACATTGCCTTGATTAGTAAATTTAATAGCATTGCTAAGTAAGTTAATTAATACTTGTCGTAAGCGTTTTTCATCACCATGAATACCTGTTGGCAAATTAGGATCGAGTTGGACATCAAAGGCAATAACCTTTTGTTCTGCTCGGATGCGGCAAATTTCAGTCACACTATCTAGAAAGGAAGGTAAGAAGAAATCAACAGGGTGCAGTTCCAGTTTTCGAGCTTCTATTTTGGAGAGATCCAGGACATCATTAATTAGGGTTAAAAGATGAGAACCACATTGATAAATAACGCCGACTCCTTTACGTCCTTTTTCACTTAAAGATTCTGTGCGTTGGAGAATTTGGGTATAGCCAAGGATGCCGTTGAGGGGTGTGCGTAGTTCATGACTCATATTTGCAAGAAATTCACTCTTAGCTTGGCTGGAGTTTTGAGCGATTTCTTCTGCAAGCCGTAGTTCTTTCTCGATGCGCTTGCGTTCGACAATTTCAGTTGAAAGCGCTCGATTGATCGCTTCTAATTGGGAAGGGCTAGGTAGCGTCAGGGCTTGAGGCATGAGATCAATTAATGCAAATGCCGTATATATTGAAATAATGGCAGTTAGAGCTTTTAAAGCACCTGCAATCCAATAATCTGGATGCCAAAGCGTCCAAATTTCCATCAAGTGTCCAGTACCGCAGGCAATAATAAAAGCACCAAATAATAGAAATACTCCATTAAAAGGAACGTCTTTGCGTTTGGAAATAAAGTAAATTAATAGGAAAGGAATAGAATAATAGGCAAGCGCGATCGCGGCATCAGAAATAATGTGCAGCCAAACTAATCCAGTTTGCCAGAGATAACAATGTCCGTGGGGAATAAAATCGTTAGTTTGGAAATAATTTTTGAAAAATGTCGGCATGATACTAAGGGTTGCAAGATTTGAAATATATACCCATTGCCCTAGTATTCCCAAATCATCAATTAAAAAAGCGCGATCGCTACTTTTTTACATTCGTCTTTATAATTACGTAAAGTAGTTGGGTATCAATAAAAGATAGTGTCTCCTTGGGGTGGGATCGTCAAAGTTCCAATGTCATTGGATAAAAAAATCTGAGCCTGCCCAATCCCTGTATGATAAATATTAGGAAACCTTTTGTAATTATTTGAAAAGTGGGACTATGGAGATTTTGACACTAGGTTGGGTATCGCTGTTAGTTGTGTTCACTTGGTCAATTGCAATGGTAGTGTGGGGACGTAACGGACTGTAGAGGCATTGTGGAAAGTCCATTTTTGAGTATTTTAGCAATAGTAGCCGTAGTGCTACTCGTATTAGTCACTGGTGGTATTGGTTATTTAACCCTGGCAGATTGGCGCGATCGCCGTCGCCGAGATGAAGAGAAACGCACCACCCGCAGCGCCACTCCTAAGCGGCGATAATTTCTTTGTGGTTGAACAATTTTTTTGTGGGGACATGATACTATCATGTCCCTATATTGTTTTTTCTGACATTCCCAGGAAATAACTGTTACCTTTGCGATCGCAACGGGAATCATGAGATAGAAGACTTTCAATACTTAAAGTCCCACTGGGAATGGAAAACTCCTCTACTACTCAACCCATAGAACCAAATTCAGAGCAGCAAGAATCTTATTCAGATGTGAAATTTTCCTTCCGTCAGAATGAGCAACAAAAAGCTTTGTCTGGAGTTATTGCCCATATTCGGGAGTCTCTAGACATAGAAACCATCTTCAAAATTACGGTCACTGAAGTACGTCAGCTTTTGAAAAGCGATCGAGTTGGCGTGTTTCGTTTTTATCCCGATTTGGCATGGGAAGGGGAATTTATCTATGAAGATGTGGGAACAGAATGGGTTGCGGCACTAGCAGCCAAAATATCTGACCGCAATTTTGCTGAGGAGTTTGCAAGACTCTATCAGCAGGGTCAGATTAAAGCAATGGCTGACATCTATCAAGCTAATGTCAGTGATTCTTACGTCCAGATGCTAGAAAAATTCCAAGTTCGTGCCAACATAGCTGCCCCCTTGATGAAAGGTAAAGATTTATGGGGCTTGTTGTGTATTCATCAGTGTAGTAGTCCTCGCCAATGGGAAGTGTCAGAAATTGAGTTTGTGCAATTAATCGCCGAACATCTCGGAGTTGCCTTGCAGCAAGCAGATTACCTAGAACAAGTAAAACTACAATCAGCAGAACTAGCACAAGCAAAAGCCAGAGAAAAAGCAGCCGAATGGCAGAAAACCATCGCCATAACCATTGAGAAAATTCGTCAGTTCCTAGACTTAGAAAGCATTTTCCACACAACCACCGCAGAACTTAGGCAGCTGCTAAATGCCGATCGCGTCGCCATCTACCGCTTTAATGCCGATTGGAGTGGTGAATTTGTGTTTGAATCAGTGGCAGAGGGTTGGATTTCTCTCATCCATGAACAGTTGCAGCGGCCGGAATTGAGTGAAAATGTCAGTGAATGTAGCGCTAAAGATTTAGCTAAACCCCCTGTTGCTGATACTTATTTACAAGATACAGAGGGTGGTAGTTTTAGTAGATGTGAAGTTTACCGTGTTTGTAATGATATTTACAATTCAGGCTTTAGCAACTGTTACATTAAAATCTTAGAGATATATCAAGCCAGAGCTTATGTAATTATTGCCATTTACCACGGTCAAAAGCTCTGGGGGCTGCTAGCAGTGTATCAGAATGCTACAAGCCGTGATTGGCAAAAAGATGAAGTTTACTTGCTTACCCAAGTGGGCACCCAATTAGGTGTAGCTTTGCAGCAAGCAGAATTTATCCAACAAATGCAGATTCAAGCCGCAGAGATCAGCAAAGCTGCTGAAAGGCAAAGGGCGCTGGCAAACACCGTAGAAAAAATTCGTCAGTCTCTTGATATTGAAGCCATCTTTAAAACCACTACTCAAGAAGTCCGTCGGCTATTGGAAGTGGAACGAGTCGCAATTTATCGCTTCTATCCTGATTGGAGTGGCGAATTTGTGGCTGATTCTATTGTTGATGGTTGGACACCAATGGTTAAGCCGCAGCCATTGACCGAACGCGTTTTTGTCCAAGGAACGAAAGCAGGTAAGTATGCACGTAATGAAGTTTTTGTCCCAATTTCTCAGGGCGAAAAGCTGTGGGGATTGCTAGTAGCTTATCAAAATTCCCAGCCCCGTTATTGGCAAGATGAAGAAATCAATTTGCTAGCACAAGTTGGCGTCCAATTGGGGGTAGCATTACAGCAAGCTGAGTCCTTGAAACAGATGCAGGTGCAAGCCCAAAAACTGGCTAAAGCCGCCGAACGAGAACGGAAAGCGGCCCAAAGGGAAAAGGCTTTAGCTACAACGGTGGAGAAAATTCGCCAGTCTCTTGATATTGATACCATCTTTGCTACCAGTACAGAAGAAGTCCGGCGGCTATTGGAAGTCGATCGAGTGACAATCTATCGATTCGGGGCTGATTGGAGTGGGGAATTTGTTGCTGAGTCCTTAGCCCAAGGTTGGACAACAGTCAAGGAAATTGTACCTGCAATGTCTACGACGGGCTATACCTATGCCAGTAATTACTTGCAAGAAATCCAAGACGGAGATTTCGCTAATAGTAAAACTCTTGTTATTAAGGATATTTACAGTACCGATGATTCTATTCCTGATCTTGCCCTAATCGAGCTAATGGAGGCTAAGGCATATATGATTGTGCCAATTTTTCAGGGTGAGAAACTTTGGGGATTACTAGCAGCTTATCAAAATATCAAACCCCGTGATTGGCAAGAAGATGAAGTAGATTTGCTAATGCAAATTGGTACTCAGTTAGGAGTAGGACTTCAGCAAGCGGAATTACTCGAACAGACTCAACGTCAAAAAGAAGAAATCACACAGACTCTTAAAGAATTACAGCACACTCAAAGCCAGTTAATTCAAAGTGAGAAAATGGCAGGCTTAGGGCAGTTAGTTGCTGGTGTAGCACATGAAATTAATAACCCGATTAGTTTTATTTATGGCAATATCACTTATGTTACAGAACATGCCGAAAATTTATTGAAATTACTACACCTTTATCAAAAACAGTATCCTAAAACAACAGAAGAAATTCAAAAGCAAGTAGCAGCACTAGATTTAGATTTCATTAGTGATGACTTGCCTAAAATTCTGATCTCAATGAAGATAGGGGCAGATCGAATATCTCAATTAGTCTTGTCGTTACGAAGCTTTTCTCGACTTGATGAAACAGGAATGAAGCCAGTAGATATTCATGAAGGCATCGACAGTACTTTGCTAATTTTACAACATCGACTGCAACCAGAGACTAATTCTTTTGTGATTGAGGTAGTTAAACAATATGGTGAATTACCCCCAGTAGTCTGCTATGCAGCCCAGATGAATCAGGTGTTTATGAATATTCTCAACAATGCGATCGATGCACTAGAAAACTCAGCAACTAGTAGAAAAAAAATTCAAAATCCCAAAATTTGGATTCGTACAGAAGTCATAGAAGAGAATACGATTCTGATTTGGATTGCTGACAATGGTTGTGGGATTCCAGAGAGGATGCGATCGCGCATTTTTGAACCTTTCTTTACCACCAAACAACCTGGACAAGGTACTGGTTTGGGGTTATCTATTAGCTACCAAATTATTGTCGAAAAACACGGTGGTAATATCAAGTGTGTTTCGGAAGCTGGTAAGGGCTGTGAGTTCTGGATAGAAATTCCGATTAAACGGACTGTTAGTTAACAACAATTATCGCAATGTCCACAACGTAAGTTAGCTGCTTCTTTGTCAAAACCAAAGGCGTTTAACAAAAATTGCCAACGACACTGCTTTGTAGTCAGATATTGCTGCATCTGTTTAGCGGCGTGTAATTGCGTCGGTGGCTGATTTCCGGCCTTTTGCCCAATGCTGTAATGAAAAGGGTCAAGCCAGTTTAACTGACCACTGCTGTGGAGTAAAGCCAGTGCCGTCGCACCTTCGGGAAATTGTCGAGTTACTGCATTCACTTCTCCCTGTTTTGGTAATTTTTTCACAAGTTGCTGCGCTATTTGTTGTTGCGATCGCATTTGTTCGTGAAAAAACTCCTGTCTTTGCTTATCCCCTGAATCTAACCAGCCCGTAGGTTCACTTACCAGTGTCAACGCTTGGGCTGGTTTCCCATCCCTTCCAGCCCGGCCAATTTCTTGCACATATTCAGATAGCAGATGTGGTGCGTGAAAATGTGCTACCCAGCGAACGTCACTTTTATTTATCCCCATACCAAACGCACAGGTACACACAACAAAGGGCATTTTGCCACTTAACCAGCTTGCTTCTACTTCACGGCGTTCTGTTGCACCTAATCCCGCATGATAGCTAGCTGTAGCGTAACCCATCTCTGCTAACCATTGGGCTAAATCTTCGCTATCTCGCCGAGTGCGAACATAAACTAATCCCGATTGTTGCGGTCTATTTTGAATAAACTTTAATAATTGTTGTTTCCTACCTCGTGGTGTCCAAGCAATGCGAATGCTGGGATGCAAATTCGGACGGTAAGGATTTAAGCGAAAAATCTCTGGTTGTTGTAATTGTAAAACTGTTTGAATAATTTTTTGGGCTGAGGGGTCAGCAGTCGCAGTAAAAGCGGCGATGCTGATTTTTGTTCCTGGTGGTTTTGATTTGAGTAATGCCGGACGCACCGCCCCTAATCTGCGATAAGCTGGGCGAAAAGTATCACCCCATTGCACCAAACAATGAGCTTCATCTAAAATCAAACCATTAATTTGCAATTGCGGGTGACATAATCTTTCCCACACTGGCACACTTAGCAAAGTTTCTGGTGACAAATAAAGTAATCTTAGCTGTTGACGTTCCAAAGCTTGTAGGGTTACACGGCGTTGGGATGAAGATAATTCACTATGTAAAAGTGCTGCTTTTTGGTGGCTTTCTCGTAGTTCCTGTACTTGATTTTCCATCAGCGCCACCAAGGGCGAAACTACCAAAGTTAATCCTGTTTGTAGCAGTGCGGGAAGTTGAAAGCAAATTGACTTTCCGCCACCTGTGGGCATAATAATCAGTGCATCTTTTTGTGATAATAAACTACTGACAATTTCTCCCTGTGGTGGACGAAAATCTTCATAACCCCAGATTTTTTTAAAAGCAGCGAGGACTTCTTGCCAAGATTTTGTTGTAGGCTGATTCATAATCAATGGTAGATGCACCCATATCCTTGAATACTGAATATAGCCTTTTTTATCCAGCTAATGGTTCAGTAATTTCATCATTTTCGGTTGCAAACCGCTGACCGCGAGAATGAATTATAGTTATTACAATACGGTTCGGTCAAGGTTTATATAATGTAATCATCCACAACAAAACCGCGCAGATTTGGTACAAGCCTTCCATAGCTTTTTCCCATATTAGGGAAACTCGCTACTAATTTACATTTGGAGCGAATGTCATCAAAAAGTTTACTGGCTGCTTTTGGGTTACTCCGAGCAATATATTCACAAATTTCATCTAAATCTCGAATTGCTGCATCTGAAAGTGAATAATTACTCATTCAGAGGACTCCTCAGCAATTCGACGAATTTTTTCTTGTAATCTGGCAAATACAACTTCGCCGTCAGTTACTTGTCCCTTAGCAATTTGTTCAGTTCCTACAGAAATTTTTTGCCGTAATTCTTCAAGTCGCTGCTCTCTTTCTTGTAACAGTTTAAAGGCTTCATTTATAACATCATCTGCATTAGTAAATCTACCACTTGCAAGCTGTGCCTGAATAAAATTCTCTAATTCTGGTTTAATTTGGATCTACATATTTTTTAGCTTTATAAAATTAATATTCTTATCTAGATTCTAACAGTATTACTACATCAAAAGCAATTATTGATTGGTAATTAACCATCCCACAAATGCCATAAGCATTTAGGCGTAATAGCCCTTCCTGGCGATGACTACCAATGTGGTAGCAATTGTATTTTGTAATCGCTACCCTAACTATTCATATTTACCTTTCTCGTACCAAGGTGTTTCGTCAAGGTGGATGTTAGGCACAAAAGATGCTCATGGACTGTATCGCTGTTATGGATTTAAAAATTTGACATAACCAGAGAAAATTATGATACGTTTAAATCCCAATGCTAATCAAGCTTGAGCAAAGCAGGGACAAAGCAGTGCGTAGGCGTAGCCCGTCGTAGACATCGCTAACCCGTATTGACAGTTAGATTACAATCTAGGTATAGTTTCTCTGACTGGAGTTGTTCATCGGGTGATTCAATCCGATTCAATGACAAAGCACACCAGACAAGTATTACTTAGTGCGCTCAAGGTAGTTGTCTTATGCCTGACACTGTTCCTACTATGCACAAGCAATAGTTGGGCGCAAATCACTACTGACAGCAAAATTGCTCCTCTGATTGAGAAGCTGATAGATAACGATGCCCACATTAGAAGCCTTGCAGCAGATGCATTAGTTAATATCGGTTCCCCAGCAGTACCGTCTCTGATTGAAGCTTTGAAAAATCAGGATATTAATCTTCGTTGGCACGCCGCTTCGGTTTTAGGAGATTTGGGTGCAGAAGCAGCACCAGCCGTTTCTGCCTTAAGTGCGGCATTGCACGATGAGGATGGACAAGTTCGCCTGTATGCCACCTTAGCTTTAGGAAATATTGGTACAGCAGCCAAAGCAGCAGTTCCATCGTTGATGGCGGCATTACAAGACAAGGAGCAATTCGTTCGCATTTATGTTCCTTCTGCACTTAGGAAAATTGGTGTAGAAGCGAAAGTAGCTGTCCCAGTATTAACCGCTGCCCTAAAAGATAATAACCCCGCTGTACGTTACAATTCTGCCTACGCCCTGGGTGCAATGGGTACAGAAGCAGTATCGGCTGTCCCTAATTTAATTAACCTGTTGAATGATAGCCAGTTTTACGTGCGTTTAGGTGCTATCAAAGGTTTAGGAGGAATAGCGGCAGGCTTTCAGGATAAAGCAAATGCTTTACCTAGCTCAAAGTTGCAGAAAGTCATCTCAGACTTTGAGCAGGTATTGACAACTATCCAAGAACACAAAGATAAATTCACAGAGACTGACAGTAGGCTGATACGTCGCCCTCTCAATGCCCTGAAAGCAGAAAAAGAAACTCGCCTCTTTGATAGAGTTCTAGAATGGCTATTTGGGCATAAATTACTCTTGGGAATTGCCGCCTACCTGATCTTATTACCTTCCGTGTGGTTAATTCTCTTGCGATTAGCCCCTTTATGGTTGTTGAAAATTAACAACGCCCTCAAACCCTACACAGATTTTTCTCTCCCATTTATCAGCGTTAATGTACCTCTGCGATATGTGCTATTTGTTGGCTGGTTTCATTACCATCCCAGAGTATTAGACGCGTGGGTAGCTAAATATATCAAAGCAGCACGCGAACAATTTCCCAAAAAGGATACAGTTAGCAGTCGCGCTTGTTACATTCCCATTCCCGTTGTTCTGGATGGTATAACAGTTCCCCAACTGATGAATGAGAATTTGCGCTCAACTTTCGAGAAACAGCGTAGCTGTCTAGTAATTGGCGGGGAAGGGGGTGTAGGTAAAACCAGTTTAGCGTGTCGAATCGCTGGGTGGGCAATGGCTGAGGATGAAGACCAACAACTCTGCAAACATTTGATGTTACCCGTGCTGTTAGAAGAAGAATTTCGGGTAACTGAAGGTAAGTCACCGCTTTTAGAAGCTATCAGAGGACAGTTACAAGCTTTAATTGATGAACCAGAGCCGATTTGTCAAGAGTTACTGTTACGTTTGCTAAGAAAGAAACGCATTCTAGTGATTGTAGACCGTTTCTCGGAAATGAATGCGACTACACGAGAAGCAATTGAGCCGGAGTCGCCAGAGTTTCCGGTGAATGCGTTGGTGATTACTTCCCGAATTGAGGAAAAGCTGGGGCGGGTTAATAAGACGATAATTAAACCCTTGCGGATTGAGGCGAATAAACTATCGTCCTTTATGGAAGCTTATCTCATGCAGCGAGGTAAACGCGATCGCTTTACTGACCAAGAATTTTTTGACGCTTGTAACCGTCTTTCTCTGATGGTCGGTCAAAATAATATCACTGTCTTGCTGGCTAAACTTTATGCTGAACAGTTAATCGCCAGTAAAGACGTTACATCTAATATTTCTGCGTTGCCAGAGAATATTCCTAATTTAATGCTGGGTTATATCAATGAACTCAATCGTGATGTTACAGACAATCAATTTGACGACCGCACTGTGCATCAAATTACCAAAACCATTGCCTGGGAATGCTTGCAGCAAAGTTATCAACCAGGAACCGCAAAGCGTGCAGATGCCATTGCTGCATTAGCAGCTTTGGGTATTGATGACCCCGAAGCACACCTCAATTATCTAGAAAAGCGCCTGCACCTGATTCAAACTATTGGTTCTGCCAAAGACAGAATCCGTTTCTGTCTTGACCCTTTAGCTGAGTATCTTGCAGGTTGGTATTTAATCGAATTGTATGGCAATAACGATGGTAAATGGCGATCGCATTTTTTCAAAAAGGCAGACGATTTAGTTAAAACAGGCGCACAAGATGTCATCAAAGGCTTGTTGTTAGCAGTGCGAGATTGCTACTTATCTGAGGTTCAAGGTAGCAAAGAAACGGACTTTGTACCCCAGAAGTTGGGTAAACTAGCTGGGTTTACACCTTCTGTTAATACATCAGCTACTACTGTGCAAACATTAATACCATAAACGACATTTTTCAATTTATTTATTAAATTTTCTCTGCATCTCCTCATCAGTTTTAATAATAAGTCTTCAATTGCAGATGTTCGATGATTGTAATCACTCGATCGACATTCACTACTGACTGATTATAAACATCGTTTCTCAGAATAAAGTTTTATGGATATAAGTAAATCGAAAAATCTAAAAAAGTAAATAATATTCATAATCAACTCAATAAACTTGACTTTTTGCACAAATACGAATATGTAGAATACGTATTCTTCTTGAGCTAAAAGCTTATCCTATGGCAAATTATGCGGACATGATATCATTCCTAAGTGTATATTTTATTTTCTGGAAGTAGCTGATGTAAAGAATAATTACTAGATAATCTGACTATGTACTTGATAGTGATAATTTCTTGACCTTGATATATACAGTAGATTTCAAGGAAGATGAAGTACACAAGCTAAGTCTGTTACCCAGATATAAAATGTGTTTCATTCCTGAATTCTGTTGTAAATCAGATTTGATTTTTGAAAAAACTACCTACTCTTAAAGCTTATGTATAAAAAAATTGCTATTCCTATTTTAAGTCTCATGTTTGCAACGCTCATGCCTAATGTGGTCGCTGCTGAAACTGTGATGCAAAAAATAGCCAGAACAGGGGTATTAACCGCTGGTACTAGTAGAGATGCGCTACCTTTTGCCTATGTGGATAGTAAAGGAAAGTTAAATGGCTATTCTGTAGATATGCTAACTCTGATTAAAGAGCAATTAGAAAAAGACTTAGGAAAAAAAATTAAACTGCAATTAGTTGGTCTTAGCCCCTCTGAACGGATTCCTAAAATACTTAATCAACAAGTTGATATTGTGTGTGATGCTAGTAGTTTTACATGGAAGCGAGATAAAAAAGTAGATTTTTCTGTCAGCTACGGTGTGACTGGAACCCAATTATTAGTTAAGAAAGGAAGTAATCTAGGTTCTGCTGAATCCCTGATTGGTAAGCAAATTGGCGTGCTGGCGGGAACCACAAATGAGCAGGCGATCGCTCGTGTACAACCCCAAGCTAAACTGGTATATTTTAAAACTAGGGCAGAGGGATACACAGCTTTGCAAAAAGGTACTATTGATGCTTTCTCATCCGATAGCATTATTTTAGAGGCATGGCTGCAACAGCAAAAAAATCCAGATGATTTTGCGATCGCACCCGATCGCCCTTATTCACGAGAAGGTATTGCTTGTATGGTGCCAGAAAATAACTCGAAATTCTTGGATACAGTCAACTATTCTCTAGTCAAGTTCATGCAAGGATTCGTCAATGGTAATCAGCGATATGTGACTATTTTTGACCGTTGGTTTGGATCTCAGGGCGCTGTAGCACTCAATCAGGATTTACGCGATTTGGTGGTGGAAACTATGCAATTGCTCATAGAATTTCGTGAGGAAATTCCCAAAAGTGACCTGTGAAATAATGGATTTTCACCGCAAAATCATCTAGCTAACTATTTCTTAGGAGTTTTCTCATTAGACATCTCCAGAAATTAAATATGCGTTACCCATAACCCTTGTAGAGACCTAGCACTGCTACGTCTCTACATTCTTTTTCGGAGATGGCTATTAGTCATTAGTGCTAATGACTAATGACTTTGATTTCCCCCCGGCTTCAAGCCGGGGGATGAGTTAAAACAGAAGTCTTTTTACACTTTCTGTGCAGATACTTCCTCTGGCTTTTGTTGAGTTTGCAAAGATGCATACAACCTATTCAACGCATTTACATAAGCTTGCGCGGATGCCACAATGATATCTGTGTTCGCTGCATGACCAGAAAACACTTTAGATTCATAACGTAAACGAATCGTCACTTCGCCAATAGCATCAATACCGGCTGTGACTGACTGCACAGAAAACTCAATCAACTGGTTGGGTACATTCACTACACGGTTGATGGCTTTATAAACTGCATCCACTGGCCCAGTACCGATCGCAGCATCGGTTAATTCTTCGCCTTCTGGGGTACGCAGAGTAACTGTAGCAGTAGGACGGGCATTGCTACCACAGGAAACTTGCACCAACTCCACTCGAAACAAATCGGGTGCTTGTTGAATTTCATCATTAACGATCGCTTCCAAATCCCAATCAGAAATTTCTTTCTTTTTATCTGCTACTTCTTTGAATCTAACGAAGGCTTTATTTAATTCAGTATCCGACAGTTCAAAGCCCAATTCTTTCAACCGAGTACGGAAAGCATTTCTACCGGAATGTTTACCCAATACTATTTGATTGTCTGTTAAGCCAATCAATTGGGCATCCATAATTTCGTAAGTCAGTTTGTTTTTTAACACCCCATCTTGGTGAATCCCAGACTCATGGGCAAAGGCATTGGCCCCCACGATCGCTTTATTTGGCTGTACTAACATTCCCGTCAAATTAGAAACTAAGCGGGAAGTTTTGTAAATTTGTCGGGTGTCAATATTTGTCAGGGATTCTTGAGAATCTGCTGGTCTTCCTAAGAAGGGGTTAAAATATTGTCGTCGGACGTGCAGTGCCATTACCAATTCTTCTAGTGAGGCATTTCCGGCACGTTCGCCAATGCCATTGATGGTACATTCTAGCTGCCGCGCGCCATTTTTCACGGCTTCTAAGAAGTTAGCAACTGCCAAGCCTAGATCATTATGACCATGAACGGAAATAATGGCTTGGTCGATGTTGGGAACATTGTCGATAATGCCCTTAATGATGGCTCCAAATTCGCTAGGGGTGGTGTAACCGACGGTATCGGGAATGTTAACTGTTGTTGCACCAGCTGCGATCGCCCGCTCTAAAACTTGGTACAAAAATTCTGGATCGGTACGCGCCGCATCCATCGGCGAAAATTCGACATCTGTCATGAAGGACTTAGCATAAGCTACCATTTCTTCGGCGATCGCTAACACTTCTGCCCGTGACTTCCGCAATTGATACTCTAAATGAATATCAGAAGTCGAAATAAATGTGTGAATTCTGGCATTAACTGCCGGCTTTAATGCTTCGGCTGCCGCTTCAATGTCTGCTTTAATTGCTCTTGCCAAACTACAAATTACTGGGCCATTTTCTGTCCCGACAATTTGAGCAATCTTCTTGACTGCTTCAAAATCCCCAGGACTCGCAAAGGCAAATCCTGCCTCAATGACATCTACACCTAGACGCGCTAATTGTTTGGCAATAACTAGCTTTTCGTCTATATTCAAAGTCGCTCCTGGACACTGCTCTCCATCTCGCAATGTCGTATCAAAAATGATGATTCGATCTGTTTGGTTTGTCATTTGCCGTTTGTTGTTTAGTGTTTACTAGTGGCTTAATATATCTTCAACCTTAGTTTTTCTTTTACTCTTACTTTTGTAAATAATTGCTAAGGATACTAACCTTCGGTTTTTTCTATTTGATCTCTGATATCATTTAAATCTATATATCTATCAGTAGCATTCCGCAGCTCTCTAGCGATCATTCCTTCAGTTGATACTACCGTAATATGTGTATTTTTTGAGCGTAATAGTTCTATTGCTCGTTCAAAATCTCCATCGCCACTGAATAATACTACTCGGTCATACTGGTCTACTGTATTAAACATATCTACAACAATTTCAATATCTAAATTCGCTTTTTGCGAGTAGCGACCGGACGTATCATCATAATATTCTTTCAGAATTTTAGTCCTGACCGTATATCCTAGACTAATGAGAGCATCTCTGAAACCTCGTTGATCTTGTGGGTCTTTTAAGCCAGTGTACCAGAAGGCATTAATTAATGTTGTTTCTGATTGCTCATGTTTAAAGTATTCTAAGACGCGCCGCGGGTCAAAAAACCAGCCATTTTTTTGTTGAGCATAGAACATATTGTTTCCGTCTACAAAAATAGACAGACGATTCATTGGAGAACCCATACAAATTTACACCTAATAATATAAATGAATTTAGATGGAACAATAGATTATAGCAATTTTCAAATGCCTTGTTTGCTAATATCTATAAAGTAGCTCTTTATCTATAGCTTTTATCCTACCTCTTTCAAGGCATAAAAACGCCTACAACATTGGAGTTGAGATCCTGGGTGCTAATCTTATTCACCTCCAGCACTACAATAGCTACCCTGCGATCGAAATCTACCAATAAAATTGACTAAGTAACAGCATTCATCACTGCATAACATTAAAGTTTACTCCTAAAGAGGTATAGCATAAGCTTAGGGTAGGATATAAGTTAATGCTTATCTGTAAGTAAAGCTGTCAGTATCAGGATAGGCTTTGTGGAGATTAACAACATTGCGCTAGACACAGAAGACAGACTTGGGAGAGCTTTGGGTAGAGCGCCCAGTTAAGAGCGTAGCTGTTGGTTAGGTTATGGTAAAATCTTGCCACAACTAAATGCAGAGGCAGAGTATATCCGGCTCCGATCTGTGAGACAATCACTACTTGTAACTCACTTAATCCAAAAAGAATAAATTAGGTAGTGCTTGAGTAGAAATCTCTTGGGGGCTAGCTCTGCCAATAAAAGTTTTTTGAACGATAGAAGATACTTTACAAATGTATAAAATTATCATTTAAGTCTTATTTCAATGTGCTTACACTAAAACGTGGTCTGAATAAATAAAAGTGTTGGACTTAAATCAATCAGTAACACGACATGGCAGAAGAACCTACATCTACCTTAACTAAAAACTATGTCTCTGCTGCCAATAGACTGTCAAGTAAACCGACAAAAGTAACTTCGACAGCATCGGCTCGCCAATCCAGGTGGATGGTTCGCTTAGGTCATCTCCTGGCTGGAAGTTGGGCAATCGGGGCAGGGCTGCTGAGTGCTTCTGGGTGGGAATTGGTTCAATTGATGGATAATCAAGTGCTCTCTAGCTTTTTTCAACTGCGTGGGCCGATTGTGCCTCCAGAAGACATTGTAATTTTAGCAATAGACGATCAGTCAATATCAGTTCCCGAACAGTACTATAAAACAGATCCGAAACAGTATGCCTACCTAGAAACACTGAAATCTTATCCTTATCAACGTGCTGCATACTCCGAGGTAATCACAAAATTAATCCAAGCAGGTGCCCGCTCTGTAGCTTTAGATATTGTTTTTGATACAACTAGTAGCTATGGAGTTACTGACGATCGCCAATTCCAAGCCGTATTGCAAAAATATGGCAGTAAAGTTACCTTAGCAGCCGTTTACGAAAATTCCCAGACACACCAAGGGTCTTTTATGCAGCTAACAGACCCACACCAAATGTTTCGCACCGGGTCAGTGTCCATTGGCTCAGTTAATTTTCCCTTAGAAGTAGATGGAAAAGTTCATCGATTAGCGAGTGAGTTTCCCAAGTTATTAGGTGAAGATAATTTATTTACTCAGAAGCAACTTTCCTTTGATGAAGCAGCCCTGAAAGCAGCACAAGTAAATTATCCCCGACCAAAGGGCGATCGCATTTATTTTTGGGGGAGTGCGGGTACATTTGAGCAAATACCCTTTTGGCACGTATTAGACCCAGAAAACTGGAACACCTATTTACAACAGGGAAAGTTCTTTAAAGACAAGATCGTGCTAATTGGTGCGACGGATAAGTTAAACAATGATTATTATCCCATCGCTGCGAGCAAAAGTACTGAACCCATGTCCGGCGTGGAAATTCATGCCAATGCGATCGCAACTTTGATGACAGGTAAAGCGATCGCCCCAGGAATTAACAATTTACCATTGCAAGGTTTGTTCGTGCTAATGTTAGTTGGCAGCACAGCCTTAATGATTAGCAGACGCAAGCGTAGTATCAATAGATTTCTCTATAGCCTTGCCTTATCTGGCAGTTGGGGAGGAATTAGCTATGGGTTATTTGTCTATGGTCAGTTAATTTTTCCCACTACTGTACCAATGATTGCGATCGCAATGACTGGATTTTGCTACTTGGGAACCTCTGTGGCGAGGGAAAGCATCAGAAAACGCCAACTAATAGATATTTTTCAGAAGTATAAAACTTCCCCCGTTGTCCAAGAGATTATCAGCCAACAAGATGACTTTCAAGACCTAATCCAGCAACGAGATTTAGCCTTATCCGGCAAAATCTTGGCTAGACGCTACAAAATTGTCAAAGTTCTCGGTTCCGGTGGATTTAGCGAAACCTACATTGCTGAAGATACTCAACGTCCTGGGAATCCGCAATGTGTTGTCAAACAACTAAAACCAGCCAGCACTAAACCAGAAGGGTTGCAACTTGCGAGACGTTTATTTAACTCAGAAGCCCAAACATTAGAAAAATTGGGAACGCACCCACAAATCCCTCAACTTTTGGCGTATTTTGAAGAAGACGAAGAATTTTATTTAGTCCAAGAATACATAATTGGTCATCCTTTAAATCAGGAATTGCCAACAGGTAGAGTAATTGGAGAAATTGCAACGATCAAAATTGTCAGAGATTTATTGCAAACATTAACATTTGTTCATGAACATAATGTCATTCATCGGGATATAAAACCCAGCAATATTATCCGGCAACATTCAGACGGTAAATTGGTATTGATTGACTTTGGCGCTGTCAAAGAAGTAACCATAAAACCGCTTGACGATCAAGAGTCCACGCCTTTTACCATTGGCATTGGTACTCAGGGTTACGCACCAAACGAACAATGTTTTGGGCGTCCACACTACAGTAGTGACATCTATGCAGTCGGGATGGTTGGGATTAAAGCCTTGACAGGTATAGCCCCCCGTGAGTTAAGTAGAGATACTAATGGAGAGATTAAATGGAGCGATAGCACTCAGGTAAGCCACTCCCTAGCTAAGATTCTCAGTAAAATGGTGCTGGATGATTTCAAACAGCGATATCAGTCTGCATCAGAGGTTCTTGAGGATCTGGAAGTTTTTGATGATATTGTAAATTCCCAAAGCAGACACCCCATGCTACGGAATGACTCATTAATGAATACCTTAGACCAAGTAAACGCTACCACAAAATATTGCTCGGAATCATCTTCAGAAACTCCTTGAGGCGGGGCCTCAAAGACGAGCATTCCCAGTCTGAGACTAGTGTGTTGACTCTGTGCCTTTTTAGAGGGTAAAAATTCATACAAAATATGTGTAGTCATTGCGTTCGCTACATTTCATTTCGCTCGCAATGACACAAAAGTTGCATGAACTAAAAATGGGGAAATTCCATCAAAGTCAACAGCCTAGTCTGAGACTGGGAACGAGACTATACCCAATACAGTTCAGATAACCTCACAACACTTGTAGAGACGGCGATTTATCGCGTCTCGAAAACCCAAAATTGTTGCCAGTAGCCCTTATCAGAACCGTATTGAACTATAGCCAATAAACGGCTATATCTGAATAGATTTTGTTTCAAGTTTTCTAATATTTGATAGATTTTCGATTTTATGATCGGTCTAAGGACTTGGGACAACTCGACAATCTATCGCACAATTGCTTGATGCACCACCAGGTATTCTCAGGTTGGCATAGTCACCGCCTAGTTGAACATGTGATGGTAGTTGGTGTAAGGTTACACAGCATCTATGAACTGCGGCTTGGTACTCTCGCCATTGCTTACGGATTGCAATGCTTTCAGCATCTTCGCCTAAATCTGAAAATCTTAGCCCTGCTCGAATCAGCCAAGATTCAACATCAGTTGTTTCACCAACTATTTCTGAAATGGGATTAATCTTTTTCATGAGTAATATCTTATACGTGTATTTACTTCACTGTAAAAGAAAGTATCAATACTAGCCAATATCATTTCTTATCAAAATCATCAATAAAAATGATTCATGTCCAAGTATAAATACTCAGACATGAAAGAATGTATTACTATTACGGCTGGTAAACATCATTGCTTTAGCTTCCGAATAAGCCGTTTTCTAGCTCTTAATCACTAGAAGCGATAGCCTAATCCGGCTTGGAAGCTGACGGCATCAGCATCACTATTTCTGTAAGCATCAATACCCCATTTAGTATCGCCGTAGGCAATGACATTGTTGCTAACTTCTGATTCAATACCAAGGGTGACTACAGGTGAATTCTGATTGCCCAATGGGGTTCTTTGACCTTCGTTAGTTACAAAAGAATAACCACCACCGAAGTAAACGTTAGTATTTTTGGCGATGGGTGCATCGTAAGTCACTATGGGCATAATTGCAGCAGCATCACCACCATATAGTACAGAACCCCGCAATGAAACAGGGGCATTGGGAACGGCGTACCGTCCTTGAATATTACCACCAAGTTGCGCTTCATCGTTTCCTTGTCCGCCGTTGGTTGCACCAGCCGCAATACCAGCACCAATGTAGTTACCGTTAGTACCTGCTGTTTGAGCAGATGCAATACCAGCAGAAAGAACAATGGAAGCAACAGCAAGTGCAGAGGCAGCTAATTTTGTAAGTTTCATAGGATTATTCTCACTAGAGTTAAGTAAAATCAATGTTCTCTAGTACTAGAATCTCTTTTTTTACAAAATGTAACCTCGCACACCTGGCTCACCCAAGTGGCTGAATTATTTCTCACCCACTTAGGTATAGCAACTGAAATATTTCCCAATTAGTTAGAAAATAATTAAGCAATTATGCTATATAACATAGATGAATATCTTAAATAATAATACCAGTATTTCCTGAGAATTATTTGATGATTGATCTTAAAAGATAGAGGACTTAACGAAGTATTGAAGTTGAGTAAAGAACCCTTGTTGCCAGCTTTGTGTTCCATACAGCCTTAGCCACAAGTAAACTAGGTTAATTTTTTTAATTAGCTCTTCCCGATTAAAAATTAAATTTCCACAGAGAAAAAAGCAAATGAGCCAAAGTCTAAATATTCAGGAAATTGCCATTGCGATCGCAGCGAAACAGCACAATCCGACAATTTTAACTCCAGACTTTCTTAAATATAGTGGCATTGTTCCTAGTGATTGGGAACTTGCTCAACCCCCAATTCTCACAGATTCGGCTGCTCAGGTAGTCTTTCAAAACAGCATTAATATAACTGCACAAGTCAATCGGATTATTTTTACTGAGGTGATTGCCACCAAAGAAGCTACAGATGTGGAAATTCCGGCTCTAGCTCGCAAATATATAGAGACATTGGCACAAGTAGACTATCTTGGGGTGTCTATTAACTTTCGGGGACATGTTTTCTTCGAGCAGCCAAACAATACAGCACGCAACTATATCTTGGCCACACTACTGAATCCTGGCCCTTGGCATGACTTTGGCACAGCACCGGTGCAAGCGGCAATGCGGTTCGGTTACACCCTAGAAGGAGCGCAACTGAGCTTGGATATCAATGAAGGAGGCTTACAATTGCCAGATAATACAGTGCGGCCTATTGTGCTGTTCACCGCTAGTTTTAATCACGCAATTGTTCAAGAAGAACAAAGTCAGCGCCTAGCGATTATATCAAAAATCATTAGCAACTGGCGGACAGATTTAGAGGCTTACACAGAACTTGTGGATACCAAGTTTCTCAACTCACCATATCAGATAAATCTAGTACCAAATCAATCTATCATCCCCACAGCAAGAATTTTTTGATGCCATAACCGAAAATGACTCATGATACAGAGCAACTAAATTTATTTATGGGGATCATTAATTTTTAATTTTTAATTTTTAATTCGGAGCAAAGCGACGTGACTTATCGTCAGTTATTGCTTCAAAAAACGCTGACGTAGACGAGATATAAATAGATTCACCTCTGGTATTTTCAGCCATGAAGCGATCGCAGCAAACACCGCAATCCCCACGAAGCCAGATATACACAATTGCAACACCAGAATCAGTAAACCAGTTTTACCTAACAACTGCTGAGAACCAAGCAATGTCCCATAGCTTGCTACCCCAGCTACCACGCTACCAGCAGCCAAACCCAGAATCGGCAAACTCCACTCACGCCAAGGTAAACCGTTGAGTTTGCGATCGAGTAACCACAACAGCATTAACATTGAACTGCAATTTACACCCACAGTTGCTAACACCAAACCGGGAGCGCCAAAAGGTTTCACGAAAAACCAATCCAATATAATGTTGAGCAAGATGTTAAAAACACTGATGCGAAAAGGTGTCTGTCCATCCCCTAAGGCGTAGAATACCCGCACCAAAACATCACGTCCCAAATAGACAAACATCCCAATTCCGTAAGCGACTAGCAATGATGAAACTAGCTCTGTGGCTTCTGGTTTGAAAGCACCGCGTTCATATACCACCTGTACAATGGGTACTGATAGGGACACCATCAGCGCCCCTAGCGGTAGCATAGTGAAGGCAGTGAGTAAGAGTCCTTGGCGAATGCGTAATTTTAAATCTGGCCAATTTTCGGGGCCGGCAAGTTTGGCAAATATCGGTAATAGAGGCAGTAAAATGATATTAGAGATAATCCCCAAAGGAGTTTGGACTAATAAATTTGCATAGTTAAATCCTGCCGCCGCACCAGGGATAGGACTAGCAAAATAAAGGTCAGTGGCAACATTAATTGGCATCATTCCAGAGGAAACTGTCGCCGGAGTCATGATTCTGATTACTTCTTGAACGCCTGGGGATTTAAACTCAAACCGTAGGCGTAATGTACCCAATCCTAACCGCCACTGGACAATTAACTGCACTAACCACTGGAGAACTGCTCCTGCTAAAGTTCCCCAAGCTAACACCATTCCACCGATTAAAGCGTACTCCGGTTTAATAATATCTTTGCCTAGTTGCATAGCCAAGATCCCAAGACCAGCAACAACGGTAATACTAGATAATAGAGGACTAATGGAGAGTAACCAATATTGATTGGCTGCATTGAGAGTCCCGAAGCCAATGCCAATTAAACCGGCAAATAAAGCCATCGGTGCCATAATGCGGAGTTGTTGAATAGCGATCGCTCTAGTTGTCTCTTGTAAACCATGACCGACTAAATCAATGATTGTATCCGCAAATAAAATTTGAGCAACTGTCACCAGCAACAGCACTCCAGCTACCAGCGTTGTCACAGTTTCCACCAGAGGAGCCGCTTCTTCTCGCCGCCGCTTGGCTAAAACGCTGACAAGCGCGCTGTGTAATGGCCCATTAACACCACCAAGTAAGATCAATAGAAAGCCAGGAATAATATAGGCATAACTATAGGCGGTGGCAGCAGCGCCAACACCAAATGCGGCAGCGATCGCTTGCTGCCGCACTAAACCGAAGACTTTACTAATTAATGTGGCTGCGGCAACAATGCCAGCAATTCCAGCGAAAGAACGAGAGGGTTTTTGGTCTTGTTGTGTCACGAATAATACCCGACAACTCTTACAGAGTGCATACTTTAAAACATTTAACCTGAAATTCCGCAGTCTGTCAGGTAAATTTCCAGAAATTAGTTATTTTAAATGCTTTCACCCTTGGTATTAGCAAAGCGAACACTCAAAATTAAATTCCTGAGATTGCTATGATACAGCGAATTGCTAGTTAGTCGAGTCGCATCAAGATTGCTGACCGGAGGCGGAGCATCTCTGGCTTTGCTCCTGTTAGCGCAGCCGTCCCATTCTAACTTCTGAATTCTGACTCCTGAATTCTGAATTCTCCTTCAATGTGTACAAGCCAAAATTATTTTTTAACTTATTACGAGGATAGATCGAGAAAGGGGAACTATAAGAATAACCATCTTCTAGGAAATAGTTAAACTCTGTAAAAATTTGCAGGTTGTCATATTTTTAACACCCTTTAACTCCGTGAAGTTTGGTGTGAGGAACCCTTGTATAAAAACCAAATAATCCAGAGCAATGGAACCCAATTCAAATTTCACAGAAAATCAACTTCTTTTGTCTAGCGCTCAACTTCAAGAGCAACTAGAGCAACAAAAGGCTCTGGCGAGTGTAATTGTGCGAATTCGCGAGTCTCTTGACTTAGAAATAATTTTTCAAACGACCGTTACACAAGTGCGTCAATTGCTACAAGCAGACCGAGTAGCAGTCTTGCAGTTTGAACAAGGAAAAGATTGGGAAGGAGAATTTATTTCTGAGGATGTTGCACTTGGTTGGGACTCAGTAATGGCAGTGAAGGTCTACAACTACTGCTTTGGAGAACAATTTGCTTCCAGTTATCAAGAAGGACAAGTGGAAGCAGTAGCAGATATTTACAAAGCGGGACTGAGTGATTGTCATCTGGCAATTTTGAGTAAATTTCAGGTACAGGCTAATCTTGTTGTTCCTCTATCGCGGAAGAAGGAACTGTGGGGATTGCTTTGCATTCATCAGTGCAGTGAGGCTCGTAATTGGAAAGAATCAGAAATTGAGTTTATTAGTCAAATTGCCGACCATCTTGCCGTTGCGATTCAACAAGCGAAGCATCTCCATGAAGTCCAATTGCAAGCTGCAAAATTAGCTCAAGCAGTTCAGCGCGACCAAGTAATAGCTAAAATTGTTGATGAAATTCGTTCACCCCTTGATATTGAAACCATTTTTAAAACCACAACTCAAGAAATACGTAAGCTGCTGCAAGCCGATCGAGTTGCCATTTTTAGCTTCAATCCCGATTGGAGTGGTCACTTTGTTGCAGAATCATTTACTCAAGGCTGGACTGCTTTAGTTGGCCTTGAGCCTGCGATCGCCGATACTTATTTACAACAGACGCAAGGTGGACGTTACGTTAACAACGAGACATTTATAGTTAATGACATTTATCAAGCCGGATTAACAGACTGCCATATCACCTTATTGGAGCAATTTCAGGCAAAGGCCTTTGCAACTGCGCCTATTCTCCAGGGAGATCAACTTTGGGGAATCATCGCTGCCTACCAAAATTCCTCACCCAGAGAGTGGCAATCTTATGAAGTCGAATCACTGAGCAAAATCGGTACACAAATTGGTGTAGCAGTTCGACACCATAAGTTACTGGCATACGCTCAGTACCAAGCAGAGCAACAAAAGACGTTAACTAGCGTAATTACTCGAATTCGGGAGTCTTTAGATTTAGATACAATCTTTCAGACTACTGTCACTGAGGCACGGCAAATGCTACAAGCAGACCGAGTGGCAGTCTTTCGTTTTGACCCGCAAAAAGATTGGGAAGGAGAATTTATTTCTGAAGATTTTGTGCCTGAGTGTAACTCGGTAATGGCAGAAAAAGTTTATGATTACTGCTTTGGGGAAAACTTTGCCCACCTTTACGCCCAAGGTCGAGTCAATGCGATCGCTGACATTCATCAAGGGAAGTTTCCTGGTTGCTATGTCCAAATCTTAGCGAAATTTCAAGTGCGGGCAAATATGGTTGCACCTCTATTAAAAAAAGGTGAACTTTGGGGATTGTTATGTATTCACCAATGCACTGCTCCTCGTTATTGGCAACCATCGGAAATTGAATTTGCCAGTCAAATAGCCGAGCAATTGGGAGTCGCATTAAAACAGGATTCTTATTTAAAGCAAGTTCAAATGCAGGTTGTTCAGTTAGCAGAAGCCACTGAACGGGAGAAAGCAATGGAACGACAAGAACTTTTAGCTGCAACCATTGATAAAATCCGCCAATCACTTGATATTAAAACTATTTTTAGAACCACTACACAAGCTGTGCGAGAGTTGCTCGAAGTCGAGCGAATTGCAATCTACCGCTTCAATCCAGATTGGAGTGGTAAATTTGTGGCAGATTCCTTCAAAGATGGTTGGAAACCTGTTATACAAGTCCAACCAATGATTATAGAGACTTTTGAGGACACAGACGACGATAACGAACTTCCGCGTAACGAAACCTTTGTGCCGATTCGGGAAGGTGAGAAATTATGGGGATTATTAGTTGCTTATCAAAATTCGCAACCGCGTTATTGGAAAGAGGAAGAAATTAATTTACTGGCTCAAGTCGGTGTGCAATTGGGAATTGCGATTCAGCAAGCGGAATTACTCGAACAAACTAAACGTCAAACCTTAGAACTTACTCAAACTCTACAAGAATTAAAACAAACTCAAACCAGGTTAATTCAGGGTGAAAAAATGGCAGGTTTAGGACAACTACTTGCTGGAGTCGCTCATGAAATTAACAATCCGATCAGTTTTATTTTTGGCAATCTGATTCATTTAGATGAATATACTCAAGAACTGTTAAAGGTGGTGAAACTTTATCGGGAAAATTCTTCTCTATTGCCAACTGTCAAAGAGAAAATTGACAAGACTGATTTGGACTTTCTCATCGAAGATTTACCCAAAACCCTTGAGTCAATGAAAGTAGGAACAGAGCGCATTTGTGAGATTGTGCTATCACTGCGAAACTTCTCTCGTACAGATGAGGCTGAATTGAAGCCTGTAGATATTCATGAAGGTTTGGATAGTACTTTGCTGATTTTAGGGCATCGACTCAAAAACAATAATGAACGCCCAGCTATTGAGATTGTGAAAGAATATGCTGATTTACATTTGCTCGAATGCTATCCTGCACAATTAAATCAAGTATTTATGAATCTTTTGAGTAACAGTATTGATGCTTTAGAGGAGAAGTTTAAAACTATCCAACAAAGGTATTTGAAATTATCCCAAACGTGTCCGAGAATACCCTTGACTATCTGGATTAGTACGCAAACCGTTAATAACCAGATTGTAATTAGAATAGCTGATAATGGTCTTGGAATTCCCGAAGAGGTGCGATCACACATATTTGACCCCTTCTTCACTACCAAAGCACCAGGTAAAGGTACAGGGTTAGGATTATCTATCAGCTATCAAATAATAGTTGAAAAACATCATGGTCAAATTAAATGTTCTTCTAGACCAGGAGAAGGAACAGAGTTTTTGATTGAAATTCCCAACGGTAATTAGAGGCGAATTTTCGACAATTATACCAATTGGAAAAAAGAATGCGACAAATAGAACATTTGTAGGTTGGGTGGAGGCTTTGCGTAACCCAATATGCTGTGTAGGTTGGGTTGCGCTCCGCTCCACCCAACCTACGTCTAATCCACTATTTTAAGCTTACGCCACTACTATCGACAACCCAAACTATCTCGCGTTGACACACCCGTAACCGGATTTACGCCATCGGCTCTTTCACACAGGAGGGAGACTTGATAACGATCAATTAAAGCATCGGTAAAATCAGCGCCAGTGACATCAGCTTCGTAAAAGCGGCTGCGGGTTAAAGTTGCTTCCGTAAAGATGGCATTCTTGAGGTTAGCACCATCCATAGTCACGCGATCGACTAAAGCGCCACTCAAGTTCGCACCTTCCAAATTTGCCTTTAACAAAACCCCTTTAGTCAGAATTGCATTAGTTAAATTCGCTCCTTGAAAATTTGTCCCCCGCATTTCCGCAGCTACAAATGTTACACCTGCCAAATCAGCATGAGAAAAGTCACGATTTTCTAAATTTATATTGTTGTAATTGATTGTGTTTACTTGAGCAAAAGCTGGTTTGGGATTAAGTATTATCCACCCAAATGCTAGTAGCAAAATCACAATCAAACCTAAAAAGCGCAGTAAAATCTTTTTCATAACTTTATTATTTTTCAGCAGTCCTTTTTCATTAGTCCTCTCTTAAAAAGTTATGAGCGGAGGTTTCCTCCGCTCAGACTTTGCGCTTTGTCATTTAACCAATGACCAATGACTAATGACTAATGACAAATTACCAATGACCAATGACCAATGACCAATGACTCCTACCTATTTCCAATCTTTACCAATGCGGATTGTCAGATCAGATTCTAAATCACCAATTGCTGACACTTCTATTTGACCCAAGCCTAAGACTTTTTTCAAATCAACTCCAACTCGTCGATCGCCTTTTTGGACAACAATCTGAGTTTGGCGCTGGGTATCTGGCCAATCAGGAACTTTGTAAATATTAGTAAAGCCTTTCTGTTTGAGATAAGCAATAACTTTTTCAGTTAGCTGAGGTTGATTGGAAGCATTTTGAATAGCAATTTTGAGGTTAGGAACCTGACGCATATCTGGTTTCAGACCAGGTACATTTACCCCAACATAATCATTCAGTAGGCTCTGTTGTCCAGTCATATTTAGCCAATAGCTATTAGGATCTTGGCTAAAACGGCTAAATGTACCAGGCAACACGGTCATTTGGAAATTATCTGGATCTAAGTTGAGTCCGAAATTTACCAACGCCATCATTTCTTCCATCTTCAGGTTGGTATCAAAGTATTTTCGCATTAAGCGAGTTAATTGAGGCAACCTGGGCAAGATGGTAGGACTCTTGAGGCGTTGCAGCAGAGCTGCTGTTAGTGCTTGCTGACGCTGCACTCTTGGCAAATCTCCCAAACCTGGTTCGCGGAATCGGACAAACTGTTCTGCTTGTTCGCCGTTGAGGGTTTGCCAACCACTGACTAAATTAATCGACAGCCGACTGCTAGAGTCTTTATATTCCATTGATTTCGGAACAAAAACCTCTACTCCGCCTAACTGATCGACTAACTGCCGTAATCCGCTAGTAGAAATACGGATATAGCGATCGATTGGGGCGTTATTTAAGGTACGGCTAACTACCCGTGCTGCCAAGACTGGGCCGCCTTTGGCATTGGCATCAGATACCTTAGTTAATCCCTTTTCTCCCTTTTCGGGGATGGCGATCATTGTATCTTTGGGAATGGAAAGCACTCTTGCAGATTTTTCACTAGGGTTAAGCCTTACCAACAGCATGGAATCGCTTTTCCCGGCAAAGCTTTCTGGTGAACCATCAACGGTACCGCTGAGTGGTTCAATCCCCATAATTAAAATATTCATGGGTCGCGAAAGCTGATACTGGGAGAGTTTGCTCCATAACTCCCCTGGTAGAGGAATTTTTTGCTCGTCTTTACCAGCAGTTCCTAAATCTTCATCTGTTCGATCGAGATTGCTCCATAAAGGAGTCCACAGCGCTAACGTTGACACCAGCAATCCAGATAAGATGATGCCAATGACAACCGTCGTAATCAACAACAGCCATCGAGGTATGGTTAAGCCCAGTCTCTCAGAAAGCTGATTGGGAATCGCACCCACTGATTCGACGACACTACGGTTCGGATTAGCCGGCTGGTTTAGTTCTACATCCTCCTCCTCTAAGTCGGGTATTGGTGCAGGCGCTAGTTGACTTTCCGTCCGTTGAAGTTGCGACGATCGCACTTCACTTTCAAACTCTACTACTTGTTGAGATGTAACCGAATTTTCCGACCATTCGACTTGTTTTATCACAATTATCTCCCCACTCAACCACTCCCTAAAAGTATGTTAATCCAAGCTACAAATATTGCCAGTGGAAAAGCTCACTGTAAACTTGTAATGTTCTTCGGTAGGCGTGTATGACAACATGAATACTTTATTGTTCCCCGTGATCCTTGCTGGTGGTAAAGGTGAACGTTTTTGGCCCCTGAGTCGCAAAGAACGACCCAAGCAATTTTTAAGTCTTGATGGTAGCTCTAGAAGCTTATTACAAGCAACCGCCGATCGCTTGTTAGCACTCGGAGGAAGTTGGGATACCTTGTGGGTCATAACTTCTAGTCAGATAGCTGAAGGGGTAAGACAACAATTACCTGATCTACCAGTTGAAAACTTATTGATCGAGTCCGAAGGAAGAGACACTGCCGCAGCCGTTGCTTGGACAAGTTTAGAAATCAAACAGCGCTATGGAGAAGACGCTGTGATTGGCTTTTTCCCTGCTGACCACTGGATTGCTGACCAAAAGGCGTTTGCACACACATTAAGCGCGGCTACGCAACTGGCAGCAAGCACAGCAGCGATCGTTACACTGGGGATCAAGCCTACTTTTCCATCAACCGGTTACGGCTACATTGAGCAAGGTGAAAAAATAGGTAGCTTTAATGAGTTGCCAGCTTATCACGTGAACCGCTTTACTGAAAAGCCCGACCGGGAAACGGCAGAAACTTTTTTATCTACGGAACGTTTTAGCTGGAATAGTGGAATGTTCGTTTTTCGGTCAGGGGTTGTTCTCAAAGAACTACATACCCATGCTCCAGAAATTATCGAACCTTTAGAACAACATGGCCCTGATATCTATCCCCAGTTGCCTAAGAAGAGTATAGACTATGCGTTAATGGAAAAGACAACTCTAGCATACGTTTTGCCAGTTGATTTTGGTTGGGATGATTTAGGAGATTGGAATGCGATCGAACGCTTACTGAAGACAGAGGACACTCCCAATGTGGAACTCGCTACCCACATAGGGCTGGATACCCAGGGGGCGATTATTTATGCCTCAAATCCAGAGGATGTAGTTGTTACTATTGGTTTAGAGGACGTGGTGATTGTGCGCGATCGCAATGTCACCCTCGTTGTAAAAAAAGAACGTACCCAGGAAATCAAGCAGATCCTTAAAATTCTCCAAAGCGATTCCCGATTTACCGACCTGCTATAAAAGTTAGAACCCCTGGCAGAGGCGAAAAAGTCTATTTTCCTATTATAACTTGACTGTCTGTTATTCAATCTGACAGTTATGGACATTATTAGCTTTGAGCCTCTCGCCAAGACAATGGCCATCGATTCTATTACTGCGTATCAAAAATATATTTCTCCCTCCAAAGGATTTTCTTGTTCCCATCGCTTATTACACGGCGGGGATTCCTGCTCTAATTACGTCAAAAGGATGCTGAGTGAACAGAAGCTCCAAGAAGCCGTACAATCATCCATAAAAAGATTTCAAGACTGTGCCGCAGCTAGCAAGACTTTAACAAGCACCAAAGCTAGAGCCGATTTCCGTTGTATTGTTATCCCCTGCTGCTTACCTTTTTAACTTACAAAAATGTTCCTCACCCAAACTGTTCCCCGTCAACGAGAAATCCTGGAAGTTTTCCTTCGCAATGGCTGGGACTATATGCGAAGGTTACTTACTGGTGGTAAAGCTGATGAACCGCAGCTACCGACACCTGCGGTTTTAAAAAATATTCTGGTAGACTTGGGGCCAGTTTACGTCAAACTTGGACAGCTACTCTCTACCCGTCCAGATTTACTGAGCGCCGCCTATATTGAGGAACTATCAACTCTTCAAGATGAAGTACCACCAGTTCCTTGGTCAGAAATCGAAATAATCCTCCGCAAAGAATTAAAACGTCCATTAGCAGAAACTTTCAGCACAGTTAACCCGATCCCCGTAGCAGCCGGATCAATTGCCCAGACCCATCGCGCTACACTAGCAGACGGTCGAGAAGTAGCTCTGAAAGTCCAGCGTCCAGGAATTGATATTACTGTTGTCCAAGATATTGCTTTAATTCAAGGTATTGCCGATTTAGTGGCGCGGACTGAGTTTGGGCAAACCTACGAAATCAAATCCATCGCCGAAGAATTTACCAAAGCTCTAGAAGCTGAGTTAGATTTTACACGGGAAGCGGGTTTTACAGACCAACTGCGACGCAACTTATCTAAAAGTCGTTGGTTTGATCCCACACAAATAGTAGTTGCAGAAATTAACTGGGAATTGACCACAGAAAAATTACTGGTGATGGAATGGCTAGATGGAGTGCCATTCCTGTCGGCGGATTTAGATAGTGATACCAATGGTAAAGACCCGACTGTACAGCGTAAAGAAATAACTACTTTGTTATTTCGGGTATTTTTCCAACAACTATATATTGATGGCTTTTTTCATGCCGATCCCCATCCGGGAAACTTGTTTTATCTCAAAGATGGCCGTGTCGCTCTTTTAGACTGTGGCATGGTGGGAAGACTTGATCCCCGCACACAGCAGATATTAACAGAGATGTTGTTAGCGATCGTTGATTTAGATGCTCAGAGGTGCGCTCAGTTAACTTTGCAGCTAGCAGATTCGGCTCAACCAGTTATTTTGTCGCGGCTGGAAAATGATTATGATCGGATGTTACGAAAGTATTACAATGTCAGCTTGACTGAAATGAATTTCAGTCAGATAATTTATGAAATTTTGCAAGTCGCCCGTAATAATAAAATTCGCCTACCGAGCAACATGGGTTTGTATGCCAAAACCATAGCCAACCTAGAGGGAGTGGCGCGGACATTCAACCCAGAGATTAATTTGATTGATGAAATCAAACCATTAATTACAGACTTGTTTCGTCGCCAGTTAATAGGGGATAATCCAGTGCGATCGCTCCTACGGACAGCCTTGGATCTGAAAAGTCTGTCTCTCCAATCTCCTCGCCAAATTGAACTGTTATTAGACCGTGTTACCTCAGAAACCTTACAGTGGAATCTATCACTACGGGGTTTAGATGGCGTGCGGCGCACTATGGACGATGCCGCTAACCGCCTATCTTTTAGTATATTAGTGGGTTCGCTGATTATGGGTGCGGCAATTATTTCCACCAGAGCGCAGACAACCCAGCTATCTTTTTTAAGCACCATCCTGTTTGCAGTCGCTAGTTTGTTGGGTTTGTGGTTAATTATCAGTACACTGCGATCGGGACGTTTACGGTAAAACCATTTTAAATTTTGGATTGAAGAAAAATCTAAAATCTAAAAATAATTAAAGGTCTGTAGTAAGCTGTCCTAGCTCTTAAAATAGGTTTAGAGCCGTTTACTACAAACTCATTTAATTAATACTGTATTACGTAACATTGTTTGATTTATTCTTGACCACTTATTTGTACTAATTCCCCAAGCTTGCACTTAATATTGGCGTAATTTGTGGTTCGTTTCATAAGCTAAAAAAATCTAATTTGCATAATCAAATTAAACATTAAATCTTGTGGGGTGGGCATCTTGCCCGCCCAGTATATGCTTAATTAAATTGTATCCTCATAGCTAATTAGTCTTACATCTGCGATTCTAATATCAAAAATATGTCAATCATCATTGCAGAAAATCTGAGTAAATCTTATCCAGTAGCAGTTAAAAATCCCGGAATTAAAGGTACGATTACACACTTGTTTCGCCGTACCTACCGCTCAATCAAAGCAGTTCAGGATGTTTCTTTTGAAATTGCCCCTGGTGAAATAGTGGGATTTTTAGGCCCAAATGGTGCCGGTAAAACCACCACACTAAAAATGCTTACAGGGCTGATTCATCCCTCTGGCGGTACAGTCAGAGTCGCTGGACAAATTCCGTTTCAGCGTAAAGAAGCATTTTTGCAAAAAATTACCTTGGTAATGGGGCAAAAACAGCAGCTAATTTGGGACTTACCAGCACTCGATTCTTTTAAAATTAATGCCGCTGTATACAACATCTCTGATAAAGAATTCCAGCGGCGGGTGGGAGAATTAACAGAGATGCTTTCCTTAGAAGGCAAACTTACCCAACCAGTACGGAAGCTGTCTTTAGGTGAGCGGATGAAGGCAGAATTGTTGGCAGCACTGTTGCATCATCCCCACGTATTATTCCTAGATGAACCGACGCTAGGATTAGATGTAAATGCTCAGGCAGCAGTACGCGAGTTCTTGCGCGAATACAATCAGCGTTATCAGGCGACAGTGCTATTAACAAGTCACTACATGGCTGACATCACAGCTTTGTGTCAACGGGTGCTATTGATTCACCAAGGAAGGCTGATGTACGACGGTAGCTTAGATGGACTGCTGGAACGTTTTGCTCCTTACCGAGAAGTCTATATAGAGTTAGCCCAACCTCTACCAATAGAAAAACTTATGACTTATGGTGATGTGAAACTTTTAGAAGGGCGAGCAGTGCGTTTTATGGTATCGCGAGAGGCACTCACCCGCACAGTATCTCAGATTTTAGCGGATTTGGAGGTAATTGATTTAACTGTCACCGAACCGCCTGTAGAAGAAGTAATTGGACGAGTTTTTCAGGCAGGTGTTGTGGAGTAGAGACGCGATTAATCGCGTCTTTATATCTTTATAAGAGTGGAGAATTCTGGGTAATTTTTGTAGTGGGAAGTGAATAAATGAAACAGATAATCAGAAAAGCCCTAACTTTGCTGTTAGTATACTACGCCTATATGGTTGAGTATCGGGCAGAACTAATCTTATGGGTTTTAGCTGGGTCTTTACCAATTATCCTTATGGGTGTCTGGATACAGGCAGCACAAGGAGGACAGTTTGGGCTATCACCTGTGGATTTTGCTCGTTACTTCATTACAGTTTTTATTGTCAGACAACTAACCATTGTTTGGGTAATTTGGGACTTTGAAAAAGAGGTTGTAGAAGGCAAGCTTTCGCCCAAGTTACTACAACCGCTCGACCCAGTATGGCATCACGTTGCAGGGCATATTTCTGAAAGATTTGCTCGTTTAACCTTTGCTTTTTTATTAGTGGGATTATTTTTTATTCTCTATCCCCAAGCTTTTTGGATACCAAGTTTAGATAGATTTTTGCTCTTTATATTGGCAGTAGTGCTAGCTTTTGCTTTGCGATTTTTGATTCAGTACACCTTTGCTATGTTCGCCTTTTGGACAGAACGGGCTAGCGCTTTAGAAAATTTCTGGTTGTTATTTTATCTATTTTTATCTGGTTTGATAGCACCTTTGGAGGTCTTTCCAGAAGCAGTGCGAAAAATAGTTATGTTTACGCCTTTTCCCTATTTAATTGATTTTCCTGCGAGTCTTTTGATAGGGCTACCTGTGGATATAGGGCGGGGATTTTGGTCAATGGTGGGTTGGATATTAGTATTTTTGGGTGCGAATCGCTGGCTTTGGCGTATGGGTTTGAAGCGGTATTCTGGGATGGGAGCATGAACAATTTATCGAAATAGGATTCAGGAGTCAGGAGTCAGAATTAATTTTGTACGACTGGCGAATGAATAAATGGGTTCAAGATACCCCACCAGTTGATTCTGACTCCTAAATTCTTCTTCAAATGAATTGACGTAATTCATCTAGAGTATTCACGCTCTTAATTCCCTGCTGAATTGCTCTTAATCTATCTAAATCGGAAATTTGAGATATTTCTGGCATCACTTGCAATCCTTCAGTCCCGAACTTTATCTCTAAAGCGAGTTCAATACCTGACACTATCTCTTCTTGCCGTCCTTCTTGCCGTCCTCGTTCTTCCCCTTCTCTCAAAATTTGTTGATACCAGGGAGATTCGCGTAATATTGCCATATCCCACCTCATGATTTGCTGAACTAAAGCGCTGTCTAATACGAAGGTAGCAAAAAAAGCCATAACGGTTTCTAACTGGCTCAATTGCTCATCGGCGCGGAGAATTTGCAATGCCCGTTGCACAGTCAATTCTTCTGAATTCAGAGTTGAGAATTTCACCAGATACAATATCGGGAATCTGTGTTACCCATTTTACCCAATTTTCGGGTGCGAGGCTGATTAATCGCTTGGTGCTAATATCTGCTGCTTTAGCCATAGAGAATGTAGATGACTATAGTTGTAGTTTATGGCTAAAGTGGTAATTGTTCACGATGGGCTATGCCTATATACTGATTGTACTTTGCTATAGATTTTATAAATTGCTCGGTATTGTCTTAAACTTCTGTGCCGAACCCAAAGAATAATCTTCTAATTTAAAATCAGCAAAAGGCTTCTTCTCTAACCTATTTCTTAGCGCCTCGTCAAGAATCACACCTGCTGATTTTTTTTTGACGCCGATGATTACAACACTTCTCTGATATGCAGTTAAATCTTGATTTATTTGACAATTACTTCGCTGAAATTGACCCAAATTCAATAAGCGATATTTTTTTAAATTTGGTGTATTAGTAAATATTTTTTTCACTAAAAGTTGTATTTGCTTGGAACGTTCTAAAGCTACACGTTCTTGAACTGCTGTATCACTTTTGCAAGAAGCTGTGCCTACAGAAATGATTTCATTAGGAGCTTCCATTATTTTCTCTATACCTTCTTGCTCTAGATTCAATTTTAAAAGGTCAAGACTAATAATTTCATCATTATATTTTATTTGAAAGTTACTATCTAAAAGCCATTTAAATTCTGGTGATAAAACTGCTATATTAAACTCAGCTATTCTCCCCTGACTATCTCTACCTTCCTTGTAAGAAAAATAGTCTATGTTACCCTTTTTTTCGGGATATTGTTTATAATTTGAGACTTCAGAAAAATCTGAGTTTCGCATCGCCAAAGCTACTATACTTAGTAATCCTAACACTAATAGTAGTGCCGCAAAAAATGCTATTAATGGCACTTTTTCTGGCTGCTTATTTGGAATTAATAAGTTGTCATTAATCGGTACAGGTGAACTTTCAATTTCAGGCGATTCTCGTATATTAATATTTGTAGGATTATTTTTTATTAGCTGGGTTTCAATTTCTTCTAGGTAAAGCAAAATTTCCTGGGCATTAACAGGGCGTTTTTCTATATCAGTTGCAGTTAGCCAATCAATTAAATTCAATAGTAAAGGTGAAATATGGATGGCATGATTTTGCCAGTGCAACAAATTGTGCTGGACATCATACATCTCTAAAGGATGGTATCCCGTCAGCAAAAATACAAAGGTGCGTCCCAAAGCAAAGAAATCTGATTGCGGTACTGCTTGACCATTCATTTGTTCTGGGGCGCTGTAGCCAGATGACATTAGTGCTGTCATCTTGTCGCCTTTGTTAAGTTGGTCTTGGGAGGTTTTAGTAATTTCACTGGCGGTGCCAAAATCAATCAGTACTAGATTTCCCCAACTCTTCTCATAGGAGGATCTAATCATGATGTTAGATGGCTTAATATCTCGATGTAGATAGTGTTTGCTATGTACTACATTCAAAATTTCTATTAACTGTCTTAACCAGTCTATGGCTTGTTCTTGGGATATGGGGCTATTTTGGTGCTGCTTTAGCCACTGTTCTAAGTTGTAGCCATCGATTTTTTCCATTGCGATGCAATGCAGTACTAAACCATTTCGGGTTTGATACTGGAAGTAACTATCTTCTTTGGGAATGCCGGGATGTTTGAATTGTCCCAACACGGTTACTTCTTGCTGAAATAGTTCTACTGCTTTGGCATCGCCTGATAAATCCTCTTGGAGTATCTTGAGAATCTTGGGGATATCTTGTTCGTATGCCTCATAAACTTTACTAAAACCTGTTTTGTCACTCAACAGAGATTTCACCCGATAACGCCCTAGCAATTCCAGATGGGAACCACAACTTTGACAAAAACGGTTTTGATGATTATTCGGGTGATTTGGTTTGGGGCAAACGGGATTGATACAAAAGCTCATGAGTCGGGAATGGGGATTTGGGAGTGGAGGAGATGGAGGAGATGGGGGAGATGGGGGAGATGAGGGAGACAAGGGAGACAAGGGGGAATTATTGAATAGTCTCTTCCTTGTCTCCCCCCTCTTCCTTGTCTCTCTTGTCTCTTCTTCATACCCAATGCCTAATGCCCAATGCCCCTATTAATTCTTCTGTTGGTGTATGATAATCCCGTCCAATAATGATGAGATTTTTTATCTGTATTCTGCCAAGAAAGCTGCCACTGTTTGATTAAATGCCTCTGGTTGTGTCAAAAATGGCCAATGATTACCGGGAACTTGGCAGATACGTAAGTTTTGAAGATAGGTTTTATAGGGTTGGATTTGCCAATTTTGGCGGTTCAGTCCTTGTTTTGGCTGGACGAATAGGGCAGGGGTGTCAAGGGGAATTGTAAAACCGGGCACTTGCATTACTGCCTCAAAAATCCCGTCACGGGCAGCTATGGTAAATTTGCTGCCCCAACTCCCATCGGGTTTTTGTTCTATTCCTGCTTGGAAGACTTGCTGCTGCAAGTAACTCCATCCTTCATATTGCTTTAATTGCCGTGCTTGTTGTTCGGCTTCTTCACGACTAGGGAAGGGGCCCATACTTTTGAGAAAAGGCAAGAAGCGATACAACATTGGAAAAGTTAACCTGAAAAGGCTGGGCATTTTCCAGATGAAAATCGGATCGACTATAATTATACTCCGTAAACGCTTTGGGTTTTGTCTTGCCCAGATGGCGGCTAATTTGCCTGTCCACGAATGACTTACAATGTGGGCAAAAGTCCATCCAAGATGATCCATGAGTGCTTCAAGGTCTGCGATCGCACTCTCAAAGCTATAATCTATTTCTGGTTTACTACTTTGGCCATGTCCGCGCATATCTGGCGCAACGATGTGGTAGTCTGCCGCCAAGTAATCTCCTAAACTAGACCATACCAGGGCATGGTCGCCTAACCCATGCAACAGCAATAAAGGTTCTTGGCCTTGATTCCACTCTAAATAAGAAAGTTGGATATCAGGCTTTGATAAAGTTTGACGTACAGGCATCATTGCACATTCAGCCGTAGATAGTTTTGCGCTTATATGGTATCGCGGAAGATGGGACTGGGAACTGGGGGCTGGCTTTCAAGGGTAGGTGTTTAAGAAAGTTTGTTATTTAGCGATCGCCAAATAATACTCAAATCGCTCCCGGAGTTGTTCAACCGTTAAATTTTGAGTCCAGTACTCTACTAGGGCGTGACCAAATGCCCAGGCGTTGCGATCGGGTGCAGCGGAGTTTTCTAGCAGTAACGGCCAAAGGGATAGCAATTCAAAGTTGAGCGAGTTGGAGTTGCCTGTCTTCAAGAGCGAGAAAAGTTCATATCCCATTTGAAGTTTGCCAATCACAATCGGCAACTGTTCCACGGGAATTTGCTCTGCCAACATATATGCTAAAGCTGGAGATCCGGTTGAGAGTGTAGAAACAAACTGGAGGACGGGACTTTTGAGCAATGATGTTAGTCCTTGTGTTGTCGTCATTTGGAAGGTATAGTGGTCGATGATTTTGGCGGCGGCGACGATGCGGGCTTCTAAGTTACGCAAAAAGCGGGCGAGACGGAGTTGCTTGGTAGGTGCGATCGCATCAACTAATCCCAACGATAGCGCCTCCATTCCCCAAGGAACTCGATTTGTTTTGCTGTCACCTGTAACCACAGGTAAAACTAGATTACAGAAGTTTCCCAGCAGTTTGGCACGATACTCAGTGGCTTCGCGAATGGCAATTTCTTTGGCGCGATCGCCCCATTCCCAATCATAAGGCGGTTGCCATTCGCGGATGGGACGCAAACGATCTACCTGGGTGATGATCGCGATCGCAGGTAAATCTGCAACTTCTGCTTTGATATCTTGCAAAAAGTCCACATCCATTTGCAAGGCAGGATCGAGAGCAGGGGTAGCTAATAGCAGCAAATCTGCGTTGATGGCATAATCAAGCACCAAATTTCGGAGATCGGCACGGTTGACTTGTTCATAACCAGGTGTATCCCAAAGCGTTAGGGTTTCCCCGCCTTGAGTCTGCCATTGATAATTTTGAATGCGATCGGTACTGGGTAAAACATCAACAGCTGCGAGATCCGCCTGAAATAGCGTGTTAATCAGGCTACTTTTTCCCGATCCTGTGCGCCCTACCAGCAGAATATTAACGGGTTTTTGCTCAACCACCTCGGCTGGTTGAGCTTGAGTTAAGATTTCTCGGAGTGTTTGGGTTTTTACCTGGGGTAAAGTTGGTGTGGAAACTACGGTTGCTAAAACTGGGCTGCGTCCGTAGAGTGCGATCGCCTGCCGACATAAGTTTCTCAGGGCAGCTTCCCGGAATAACTGGCTCAAATTTCCCAGCAATTGCTGAGTTGCTTGGTTACTGGAACCCTGGCTAGCTTGTTTTGCCACTGCCGCCACCGGATTTAAAACCCACTGTGCCCAATTCCAAACACGCCAGAATTTTCGGGCTGATGGCTCCAACTTTCGGTAGACTTCATATCCTTGATATGCTTGTCCCACCGTTACCTGATTGAGAATAGGGGATAACTTTTGCATCCACTGATCCATATCATCCACCGTTCCGCGAATCAGCCCGTAAGCTTGGGGGACGTAGATATTCAGCAGAGGATATTGAATCTGAGGATTGTAAATATGAGCGATCGCCACGACTAAATCTTGGCAGCGCGTCCAAAAAGTTTGCCAGTCTTCCCAAATGGGGCGATCGCTTTGTGCTGCTTGCAGAATTTCTTGGAGTGCGGTTTCTGCAAGCTTTGTAGTGTCACTTCCCACTGGTTGTACTGTATCTTCTGCCGTCGATTCCAGTTCTTCACGGACTTGAGTTAATACAGCTTCTATTTGGTTAACAGCTGGTTGAGTCCATTTGACTAGCAGCCAACGCCAACCCACGAATAAAAGAGTAAATACACCCCAAATCCAATTAATGCCCCACGCGTGAATTTGCGAACCGGCGGATACCAGTAAAAAAATAATGATAAACGCGATCGGGATTGCTAATACAACCCACTGCCACGGTTTTAATCGCACCATTGCCTCATACCTGCTTTGGTTAGACTGCTTATATTGCTATTGTCGATCTAAATCTGGTTGTGAGTTCTGGATTACTGCATGTATTAAAGTGTAATAATAGCTCATACCAATTTTATATGAAGCTGCATATATATAGAGAAAACAAACTCGATAAATTAAAAGAACAATGAGCCGCCCTTTTAAGATTGAAATCGCAGAGAGCGAAGAAGAACTTAAAAAACGTCTACAAACAGCCAACTTAGGGA
The DNA here is from genome assembly GCF_013393905.1 of Nostoc sp. C052. GTDB lineage: Bacteria > Cyanobacteriota > Cyanobacteriia > Cyanobacteriales > Nostocaceae > Nostoc. Next base: position 4,188,814 of record NZ_CP040272.1, on the reverse strand, counting down.
ATCAGAAAGAAAATGGCATCATGGCTTTAGGGATGATGCTACCAGGTTTAATTAGCGGTTATCTGCAAAAAGCTTTTGGCTATCCATTATTTTTCATTTTGGTTTGTTTGTTAACTATTCGTGGGATAATTGCTCTGTTTTTTATACCTTGAAAAGAAGAACCGAAGCGTCAAAATAATTAACATTATTACAGTTCATGAGTTATATTTTGGGAATAGATGGCGGTGGTAACAAGACTGTTTGTGTCTTGATGGATGATTTGCGTCAAGTACTAGGTCGTGGTGAAGCAGGCCCATCTAATTATCAAACTATAGGTATTGAAGCAACTTTACAATCTATTCAATCAGCAATTCACAATGCAGTTGAGGCAGCAATAATTACAAATATTGTGAATATTGATGCGATATGTCTGGGTTTAGCTGGTGTAGGTCGTGCAGCAGATATAGAAGTAGTAAAAGGTTTAGTTGATGAGTTACAGAATAAAAAATCTCTGCCTATTAGTTGGGCCTTAAAGCCAGCGAATATTGTCATTTGTAACGATGCTTTAATTGCTTTATTTGGTGGAATTAGTCAACCTGTAGGAATTGTGGTTGCAGTCGGTACTGGTTCGATAGTTTTTGGACGAAATTACCAGGGACATACTAAGCGAGTCGGCGGCTGGGGGTATATTTTAGGAGATGAAGGTAGTGCCTATAAAATTGCGATCGCAGGTATGAATGCAGCATTACAATCTCATGATGGACGGGAAATATCAACGAGTTTGCTAGAGAGTTTCAAGCAGCATCTTGATTTGGAAAGTATAGAAGATTTAATAGAAGTAATATATCGGCGAGAATGGGGAGTTAAACAGATAGCTGCTTTAGCACCAGTTGTAGATTTTGCAGCAGCGTCAGGTGATATAGTAGCGAATCTTATAATTGATGATGCTGTAAAAGAGTTAGTAAAAGCTACATCTACAGTAATTCATGCAATTTTTAGTGCTGACTCAGTTTTAGAAGTAGTCACAACAGGAAGTGTGTGGCGTGGTAGATGCAAGATCCATGAGAGATTTTCTGCATCTCTTATTAAGAAGTTTCCTAATGTAAATGTGATTTTTCCGAGGTATGAGCCTGCTTATGGTGCTTGTTTGTTAGCGTTACAGACAACTCAAAATTGACGCGAAGAAAGCAATAATATAAGTTTTCAATCTGCAAATATGCGCCCCAAAAAAGTTACTATTTCAGACCAAGCTGCGGTGGTAGCACTAGAATCATAACGATAACCGTCGTCGCGCATGAATGTATGTTCTGCTTCATACGAGAAAACTTGGTGAGGGATGTTAGCATTCTCAATTGCTTTTATTATGGTTTGGCGATCGCTATCTGGTATATGAGGATCAAGAGTACCGAATACCATTAGCATCTCACCTTTGATTTCACTTACTCTCTGGATTGTATCGGCTACCTCTTTACCCAGTTTACCACTGGGAATACCAGTAGGGTAACAGCAGACACAAGCCCGAATTTCGCTTTGAAATGCTGCGCGGAATGCTAAATGTCCACCAATACAAAAGCCGAGAGTCCCTATTTGATTTGGAGAAACCGCACTCTCTGTTTTCAGAAATTCAATCACAGCAAGACAATCGGCATCATAATCAGCTACGGAGGTTCGACGCGCATCGTCATTACCCCGCATCCGTCCCAGATCGTCTGGCTCAATTACTGAACCAACTGGCTCAATTCGGTGAAAAATTTCTGGTGCTGCTACTACATAGCCGTATCCTGCTAAGTAGTTAGCTAGACGAATCATTGGATCGCCTAACTGATAAATATCACTGTAAAAGACAATACCAGGGTATTTTCCGGCGGCTTTGGGAGCTGCAACATAAACACGCATTAAGCTTCCATCTACTCTTAATTCAACATTGCGCTTAGTGATTTGCACTTTTTTATCTCCCTGTTACGCTCGCTGTCATTAGCTTCTACACTGTAGCGCCGCAGCATCCGGTTACTTTCAAGCTACAATTTAGCGTTTTTCTGCCATGATTGCGATCGCTTAATATCCCCAGTGAAAGTTTGTCATGTTTGCCTTAATGCACCCATTACTTATTAGTGTAGGCTAGTTATAAATAATACCAATAATTAGTAAAGGGGACAGATGACATTCGCTACAAGCGAAGCACCCATCCCCGAATAGCTGCCCAGATGATGAACCTGGAATCTATAGTCCGGTATCTAATCATCCAAGTATCGTCCGAGATATGTCGATTGTCACTGGGATAGATACTGATTTAAAAGATATCTACCAAAAGATGCACTGTTTATTAACCCCTTTTTCTCTCTCCCATCGCCAACAGCGCTGTCCCGTAAGCTGCTTCTGTATAAACTGACGCTAATACAGGAATCTGCAAATTACGCGCTCTAATTGCAGTCCAAGTATGATTCGCCGCACCGCCGCCAGCAGTATAAACACGGCTCAATTTGTCTGCGCCCATTTGTTGTAATAATTCATACCCTCGCGCTTCTATGCGAGCAATGCTTTCTAACAACCCATGCAGAAATTCCACTGGATTCTCTGGGCGTGGTTCCAATCGTGGAGATAAATCGGGATCATTAATGGGAAAGCGATCGCCTACCTTCAACAACGGATAATAATCTAACTCGCTGGCAATTGAAGCATCAATCTCACGGCTAAGGCTTTCTAACTCAGCGTTTGTGAAAAATTTCTTTAGTACTGCACCTCCAGTATTAGAAGCACCCCCAGTCAGCCACAAATCACCCAATCGATGGCTGTAAATCCCATATCTGGCATCTTCTACACGGGTACGACTTAACAACTTTAGTACCAATGTTGAACCAAGGGAAGTCACGCCTTCACCAGGTAATTTTGCCCCACTGGCGAGAAAAGCGGCAATACTATCGGTTGTACCAGTACACACCAGACAATCACGGCGTAAACCGAACTTATCCGCAATTTCAGGGCGTAATTCTCCAATGGGAGTACCAGGTGATAAAACTTTGGGTAGCTGAATCGGTATTTGCAACTTTTTCAGCCATTCTGGGTATTTCAACTCTTCCACGTCATAACCCAGCTTCAAAGCATTATGGTAATCGCTAATACCCAACTGTCCATGTAAGAGAAACCCCAGCCAATCTGCTTGATGCAAAAAATATTTAGCTTCACTAAAAGAGGGTAATTGTCTCATCCACAAAAGTTTGGCCAGGCTGGAGGTGGCACTCAACACAGTATGATTAGGGGGTGCGATACTCCTCAAATGCTCTAGGACACATGATCCCCGCCCATCGTTGTACAAAAGTGGTGCATCTACAGGATTGCCAACAGCATCGACTAGCAAGACAGTGGAAGAAGTACCATTGATTGCGATCGCTTTAATTTCTCGCCGCAATTGGTCAGGTATTCGTTTCACCAACACAAACAAAGCCTCTTGCCAAATTTTTGGCGTAACGGCGGCTAGTGAGTCCTGGAAAGGATATCGCACCTCAGCTTGAATATAAGAAGCTTCCTCGTTAATCACCACGCCACGCGCGCCAGATGTGCCGAAGTCGATACCCAAATATAAATTCATATTTTTATAAATTTTTTTAAGGGAAAATAAATAAGGACTACTGACTAATAACTGCTTTTGTTGCATCTTGTAACAAGATATTCCACAATCTTGGCAAAACAAGGAAAAGTAGTAAACGAACTGTTCAAAATCTATTCAGGTTAGGAGGTTTTCAGCCATGCCTATCTTAGATACTCTGTACATCGCTCAGGTGTCTTCTCTCTCAGATACTCAAGTCTACATCGCTCTAGTTGTAGCGCTGATTCCAGGAGTTCTTGCTTGGCGATTAGCCACAGAACTTTACAAATAACGCTCCGATGTGACACAGTTAAAAAGCTAATAATCCTGGCAGTACGGGGTGCAATTTCCAGAAACTTGTGGTTTTATGCCACAAGTAGCTAGAAACCTTGCACTTACGTAAGCCAGGTTATTTTTTAACTAGTGCAACACTTGTAGCTATTTCAAAAAAATGAAGTAATATGACAGCTAAATCAAGCATTCAGGAGTGCCGAACTCTGAGTGCTGAGTGGACAGGAAGAAGTAATGAGTAAGAAGTAGTACTTTTGAATCTTCCCACTCTAAGCCGAGGCACTAGCGATTCTGAACTGATTTGATGCTAAGTTCTAATTCAGTTCTAAGTAGCAATTACTGAGTTCCGAATGAGATTTCACACTCAGGACGGGCTAAACGCCCCGCTACCGCTAACAGCACTCGGAACTCAGCACTCTTCATAGTGCTTCCCTTCACTAAACGAGGTTATCTTTTAGCATCATGAACGCAATTCAACCGTCCAGACCACCGTCACAACCGATACAAAAACGCCGGGTCATTCCTCGACCAAAGCGGCATCTTCGTCAACGTTCTTACCAGGTGATGGCACTGGAAAGCACAGCCAAAATAGCAGTTAATTTCGTCATTACAGCCGTTGCCGCATCTGCGTTAGCACAACTTTTGCCTTATCATTGGTCACAGCAAGAAAAGTTGCGAGAAATCAGTACTGAAGTTAAGCAGATGGAAGGGCATGTCAATGGTTTGCAGGCAGAATTTAGCCGTAATTTCGATCCCCAGCAAGCTAAAAGTATTAGACAACAGCAAGGATACCGATTTGATCCCAGCCAGCGTCAGGTTGTGTTGATGAATCAAGATCGCCAAGAATATGAACAAACAGAGTCGTCACCCTAATACAAATAGCGAATTTAGAATTATTTAGGTTTCTTTTGATTCTGGCTATGTATAAACCGGGTGTTAATTTATATTATTGCTAATAAATAAGGGTTAATAGCTAATTTTTGAATAGCTATGTAGTTATCATCTATTAGTCATTAGCTATACAGCGTCACTAAACTCTAATTCAAAATCTAATCAATCATTTTGAATTTTAAATCCCCCAGAAGGATTAATCTACCAATTAGGACGCTGATTCAGATAGTAACTCGTTGAGCCGATTTTCGAGTTGTAAACGCAAGCGATAACCAGTAATATCATTACTGTTATTGAGAGAGGGCAGTTGAGTGAGGGCG